>DATJUH010000231.1:0-52759 GCA_035502515.1 Acidimicrobiales bacterium | reverse complement strand
TCGAAACCCCCGCCGCCCAACACGCCGGCACCCTCTCGGACGTTACGGCAGTAATCCTCTTCCTCGTTTACGCGGCCAGCATCCCTTTCTGGCTGCGTGGAGGCCCCTCTGGCAAGCAGGTCCAGAACGCGGCCGTGGCCGGGCCGCCCCCCTCGTCCGCCGGCTCTCAGACCACCCGCCCCGGGCCCACCCGCCCCGGGCCCGGCGGCGTCTCTGCGGCCGGTCCTTCACCCAATATGACGGAACCCATGGCCACGTCGCCTACGACGCCGAGCGAGGCGCCCGAGGCGCCCCGCCCCTGGCCTCTAAGTACGGCCGTGGTAGTGCTCGTCATTGCCGGGGCCGCCTCCGCCTTCGTGTCGGATTGGTTCGTTGCCTCTCTTGTCCCGGCCACGCGGGCGCTGGGCATCACACCCGAGTTCACGGGTCTCGTGATCGTGGCCATCGCCTCGAACGCCGTCGAGAACTTCGCCGGCGTCCGCTTCGCCTGGAAAGCCCGGTCCGACTATGCCATCAGCACGATCCTGAACAGTCCCCTCCAGATCGCCCTCCTGTTGACCCCGGTGCTGGTCCTGACCAGCAGCTTCTTCGGGGCACACCAGCTCACGCTGGTGTTCCCCCCGCTTCTGGTCGCCGCGTTGGCAGTGGCAATCGTCGTTACGGCCGTGGTCATATACGACGGGGAATACTCGTGGCTGGAGGGAGTGGCCCTGATTGCCCTCTACGCCATCGTGGCCGCTGCCTTCTGGTGGGGCTGACAGCCAGGCCCGAAACCCCTTCGGTCCCAGTTGGAGGCGGTCCCAGTTGGAGGCGGTCCCAGATCGAGGCAGTCACAGTTCAAGGCCCGCCGGCCCAACTCGGTCCAGGGTCAAAACAGCACCCCGGAGGCCCTTCACTGAACAGCTGCGATCGGGCCCGTCCGGCGGCCGGCGGCCGACCTGTAGCCTTGCCGTTCGTGCCTATGGCCCTCAGCCCCGGTGACCCGTACCCGCTCGGAGCGACATGGGACGGTTCGGGGACGAACTTTTCGGTGTTCTCGCAGACCGCGGAGGCGGTCGAGCTCTGCCTGTTCGACGACGCCGGCGCCGAGACCCGCCTGGAGCTGCCCGAAGTCGATGCGTATGTCTGGCATGGCTACCTGGAAGAGGCCGAACCCGGCCAGCTCTACGGCTACCGTGTCTATGGCCATTACGACCCGGACCAGGGCCTTCGGGCCAACCACGCCAAGCTCCTGTTGGACCCCTACGCCAAGGCCATCGCCGGGACCGTCAAATGGGACCAGGCCGTGTACAGCTACGTCCTCGCGGACGGCGACGACCGCGTCATCGACAGGACCGATTCCGCCGCCTTCATGCCGAAATCGATCGTGACCGATGCCGCCTTCGAATGGGCCGATGACCAGCGGCCGCGGACGCCGTGGCACGACACGGTGATTTACGAGACGCACGTGCGAGGCCTCACGTGCCGCCACCCTGAGGTGCCGCCGTCCCAGCGCGGGACGTATGCAGGCGTGGCTCACCCGGCGGCGATAGAGCACTTTCAGCGGCTCGGCGTCACAGCCGTGGAGCTGATGCCGGTCCATCAGTTCGTGCATGACCAATACCTTGTCGACCGGGGGTTGCGGAACTATTGGGGATACAACTCGATCGGGTATTTCGCCCCCCACAATGGTTACGCGTCGCGACCGGGCCAGCGCGTGGTCAACGAGTTCAAAACTATGGTGCGCGCCTTGCACGCCGCCGGCATAGAGGTGGTCCTGGACGTCGTTTACAACCACACGGCCGAGGGTAATCACCTCGGCCCGACGCTCAGTTTTCGGGGCCTCGACAATCCCAGCTACTACCGGCTTACACCCGAGGACCCGCGCTTTTATGCCGACACCACAGGTACCGGCAACAGTCTGAACGTCGGCAACCCTCAAACTTTGCAGCTGCTGATGGACTCACTTCGTTATTGGGTCCTGGAAATGCATGTCGACGGGTTTCGCTTCGACCTGGCCGCCAGTTTGGCCCGACAGTTCCACGAAGTCGACAAGCTTTCTGCTTTCTTCGACTTGATCCACCAGGACCCGGTCATAAGCCAGATAAAACTCATCGCCGAACCGTGGGACCTGGGCTCGGGCGGATACCAGGTCGGGAACTTCCCGGTGTTGTGGTCGGAGTGGAACGGCCGCTACCGCGACTCCGTGCGTGACTATTGGCGCCGGGAAAACACATCTATAGGTGAGCTGGCGTTGCGGCTCACCGGTAGCTCGGATCTTTACGAGGCAACCGGGCGGCGGCCATGGGCCAGCGTGAATTTTGTAACCGCCCACGACGGGTTCACGCTGGCCGATCTGGTGAGTTACGACCACAAGCACAATGAGGCCAACGGCGAGGAAAACAAAGACGGCACGGACGACAACCGGTCTTGGAACTGCGGCGCCGAAGGGCCGACAGACGACCCCGAGATCCTCGCCCTGCGGGGCCGGCAGGCCCGAAATTTCCTCGCCACTTTGGCCCTCTCGCTCGGGGTGCCGATGCTCCTGGGAGGCGACGAGATGGGCCGCACTCAACACGGCAACAACAACGCCTACTGCCAGGACAACGAAATCTCCTGGTACGACTGGGAAAATTTCGACGTGGACCTGCTGGCATGGACCAGGGAAGTCCTCGACCTGCGGCGTCGTCATCCGATCTTTCGCCGCCGGCGCTTCTTCCAGGGCCGCCCGTTGCGTACGCTCGCCACCGACCCGGCGTCGGCCGACATCGGCTGGTTCCGGCCCGACGGGAAGCTCATGACCGACTCCGACTGGGGTGTCGGTTATGCCAAGTCGCTGGGCGTACTGCTCAACGGCTCGTCATTGAGCGATCCGGACCGGCACGGCCGCCATGTCGCAGACTCATCGTTCTACCTGGCCTTCAATGCCTGGGAAGAGCCTCTGCAGTTCCGCCTCCCGGGGGCGAAGTGGGGAGGGCCCTGGCGGGTCGTAGTCGATACTTCTGTCAACCGCCCGGTTCAGAAGGGACACCTGGTACAGGCGGGAAGGCCGGTGCAGCTTCACGGCTATCACTTTCTGATGCTGGAGTCGGCGTCACGGGACTGAGCCGTTCGACCACACAGCGCGCGGAAGATGTCCGGTAGGTCGGAAAAATCAGACCGGGTTACTCGCTCACCCTGGTACGACTACTTTCCGTAGTGACTTTTGGCTACTCTTCGTGTTGACCACTTTGAGACCCGGAGGGCCGAAAGCAAAAGATGGGACAGAAACTATGAGCGTGGCCGAGGAGATGACCCCCGTGTACGCCCGCCACGTAGGCGAGCGGCTTCGCAATATACGACGTCAGCAGGGACTTTCGCTGCAAGCAGTCGAAGAACAATCAGAGCGGGAGTTCAAAGCATCTGTGCTCGGCGCGTACGAGCGAGGCGAGAGGATCATCTCGGTCCTGCGCCTTCAGAGGCTGGCTCGCCTTTACGGCGTCCCCGTCGACCAGTTGCTGCCAAAAATGTCGCCCGAGCCGGATTTTGGTTCTGACAGCCGGGCCCCCTCAGGGCCCGAAGGCAGCCCTATCACGATCGACCTGTCCCGCCTCGAACGCCTGGATGCCCCCGAGCGCGAAGTGCTAAGGCGGTACATAGGGATGATCCAGATTCAGCGCGGCGACTTCAACGGGCGGCTGATAACCATCCGAGCGGAGGACGTCCGGGCTTTGGCCCGGGTCTTCGAGCGAGACGAGCACGCCATGCGCAACCGTATCGAGGAACTCGGCATCAGGACCTAAGCTTCCGCCACGGAACCGGCCTCGCTACCCTCGCCAGCGGTGAGACCAGTCCCCGATCTCGCCGACCATTTGCGAGCGGCGTTCCGGACTGGTCTGACCCGGCCTGTTGCGTGGCGCCGCGCTCAGCTGAGGGAGCTGGCGTGGCTCCTGCGCCGGGAAGCCGGCGCGCTCACGGACGCCATGGCCACCGACCTCGGCAAGCCCGAGCTCGAAGGCTGGCTCACGGATGTAGCCGTCGTCCGGCGGGACATCGACGGCATCGCCCGCCACCTCAGCTCCTGGGCCGCTTCGCGTCGGGCCGCCGTGCCGTGGACTCTGTGGCCCGGCCGGGCCGAGGTCGTGCCAGAACCTCTTGGCGCCGTCCTAGTCATTGGGCCATGGAACTACCCGGTGCGCTGCCTCGTACTGCCGCTTGCCTTCGCCATCGCCGCCGGCAACACGGCGGCCGTCAAGCCCTCCGAACTGGCCCCGGCTACTTCGGCGTTACTGGCGGAGTTGATACCGTCCTACCTGGACCAGCGGGTGGTGGCGGTGGCCGAAGGTGGGCCCGAAGTGGCGGAATCCCTCCTCCGGCAACGGTGGGACCACATTTTCTTCACCGGTGGCGGACGCGTCGGTCGTCTGGTCATGGCCGCCGCTGCCCGGCACCTCACCACGGTGACCCTGGAATTGGGGGGGAAGAACCCGGCCATCGTCGACCATTCCGCCGACCTGGAAGCGGCCGCCCGCCGGATCGTATGGGGCAGGTTCCTCAATGCCGGGCAGACCTGCGTGGCGCCCGATTACGTCCTGGTGCACAGGACCGTGGAGGAGCCGCTGCTGGACGCCCTGGTCAGGGAGATCTCCACCATGTACGGCGCCGACCCCCGTCTCAGCCCGGCATTCGGACGGGTCGTGAACGATGCGCACATGAGGCGCCTAGTGGAAATGCTCGAGGCCACGAAGGGCCGGCTGGTCACTGGAGGCAGCGCCGACGCCTCCGAACGCTACTTGTCCCCCACTGTGCTCTCCGAAGTCGCTTGGGACGACGCCGTGATGCAGAACGAGATATTCGGCCCCATCCTGCCCGTCCTCAGCTACGACAGCATCGACGACGCCTTGTCGGCAGTCAACGAGCGGGACAAGCCGCTGGCTCTCTATGTCTACTCCGGAGACGCCGATTTGGTCGACCAGGTCATTGCTCAGTCGTCCTCGGGCTCGGTGTGCGTAAACCACAACGCCGTGCAACTCGCCGTGCCCGCGCTGCCGTTCGGTGGTGTCGGGGCCAGTGGTATGGGCGTTTACCAGGGCAAGGCGGGATTCGAGACCTTCAGCCACATCAAACCAGTGCTGTACCGGCCTCAGCGCGCCGAAGCGCCGCTCATGTACCCCCCGTACACGAGGGCCAAACGGTGGGTGCTGCGCAAAGTGCTGTAACGGCCTGCGCCGGTTGAGGGCCGTGGTAGTGCTTGAATCAGAGGTAGTAGATAGGAGCAAGGGCCGCTCTGGTTGGGCGCAGTCGGGATGGGCAAGGGTCGGGATGGGCAAAGGTCCGAAAGTTAGCCACAGGAAGGAGCCTGGCGCGCACAAGAGCGCAGGTAATGCCGTCGCCGGGAGGCAAAACGGCGGCGCCCGCCCGAACCGAGGCGGGCCGAACGGAGGCGGGCCGAACGGAGGCCACCGCAACCGCAGCCACACGCATGACTCGTACGGCAGCCGTGACAATGCCGGCGTGCCGTTTACGCTCGGGCAACTGGTGACGCTCTCCGGGGTCCCGGCCAGCACTGTGCACCACTACCGGCGTCTCGGCTTGCTGCCGGCGCCGCAGCCAGCCAGGTCGGGGCGGTTTGTGTACGGAGAAGACCATGTGCGCGCCCTCGTCTTGATCCGCGAGCTGCGAGAAGAGCGAGGCATGCCGCTCGGGCAGATAAAGACGGTGCTGCCCGGTCTCCTCGAGGGTGCGGAGCCACTTCCGCAAGACATGGACGAAGCCTCCTGCGAGCCTCAGCAGCGGTTGATCGAAGCCGCCATCCGCCTTTTTTCCGAGCCCAAGGGCTATGCGTCCGTGACGGTAAGCGAGATTGCTGCCGCTGCCGGCATCGCCAAGGGGAGCGTCTACCGCCACTTCCCCTCCAAGGAGGCGCTTTTTACCGCCGTAGTAGAAAACCTTTGCCAGGACACCGCGGACCGCTTCGCCCAGGCGGTGGCCGAACTCGGAGGTCCCGAGGGCCTGGCCAGCGACCCGGCCAAAACAGCCATAGTGTTCGGCCGGCTCATCACCCGGGCCATGCCGATCCTGCTCGAGCTGGGCGCCCGGGCGGCCAGAGGAGACGTGCCCAGCCAGTTACTGGCGGCGCGGGTGCTGCGGACCCTGGCTGAAGCAGCCGGCAGACCGCTTTCGGACAACCCCGTGCCAGCCGGGCTCCAGGTCATCGAGACGGCGTTCCACACCGTCCTTCAGTGGGCCGTCGGGCCGGACTGGGAAAGCCGGGATACGCCCGGCTAACTGTCGCGCCGACAAGCTCTGGCCGTTTTCTCAGCCCAAATCGATGGGTGAGAGACAATGTTGCGTTCCACCGCACCATGGTGTCTAAGATGACCCGTGGGTCAGCGAGATTGCACAGCAACCAAGCCCCGGTAGGCGACACCTTAAGTCACAGCACCCTAAAAAGCAAAGGGGACCTTGCCCATGACGGCAGCGGCGATGCAGGCACTGCCCCGAGTTGTCGCCTCGGGCAGCGACCTTCCGCCCGACTACCTCGTGCTCGGCAGGGCCAACAGCGAGAACTTCCCTGTCGCTTCCCGGCTGCTTCCCTCGGCGCTGCGCTCGGACCTGATGGCGCTGTACGGCTGGGCCAGGCTCGTCGACCAGCTGGGTGACGACTACCCCGGCGACCGCCTGGCCGCTCTCGACGAAGTCGAATCGCAGCTGAGGGACGCCCTTGCCGGCACGCCCCCGGCAGGCAAAGAGATCCACCCCCTTGTGGCCCGAATGGCCGAAACGGCACAGCGTTTGGCCTTACCAACCCAACCGCTGTTCGACCTCGTCCAGGCCAACAGGCAAGATCAGACGGTCTCCCGTTACGAGACATTCGAAGATCTCGTCGGTTATTGCCGCCTGTCGGCCAACCCCGTCGGGCAGACGGTCCTGGCCATTTTCGGCTATGCCACGCCGGACCGCTTGGCGTGGTCCGACAGCATCTGCACGGGGCTCCAGCTGGTCGAGCACTGGCAGGACGTGGCTGAAGACGCCATCGTGGGGCGGGTCTACCTGCCGATGCGCGACATGCGCCGCTTTGGCGTGACCGTCGAGGAGCTTGTCCCTCCGCCGACGAGCTATGTCGAACGGCGCCGGCCTGGCGCCCAAGGCGGCGCCTCGTTGCCGTCCCGGGCCATGATGGCCTTCGAAGTGGCGCGAGCACGCCGGTGGCTCGATGACGGCGCGCCCCTCGTGGCCAGTCTGAACGGGCGCCTCCGCATTGCGGTGGCCGGCTTCATAGCCGGGGGGCACGCTGCCCTCGACGCCCTCGCCGGCCTGGATTTCGATGTCTACGCCGACCCCAGCCGGCCGGCTCCGCGCCGGTTCCTCGCTCACCTGGTGGAGCTGTTGAATGGTGCGTACCGGGGACGGGGCCGGGACCAATGAACGACGCCGCCGTTGCCCTGGCCTACAAACACTGCGAACGGATCACCCGCTCGCGCGCCCGCAACTTCTACTACGGCATACGCCTGTTGCCTCCCCGGAAGCGGGCGGCGATGTGCGCCCTTTATGCCATGGCCCGGAGGATCGACGACGTGGGCGACAGTGTGGCGCTGTCTCCCGCCCCTGGCCGGGCTGCCCGAACCAGCACCGGTCCGCACGGCCTCGAGCGGGACGAGCCGGACCAGGGTGAGCCAAACCGGGGCGAGCCAAACCGGGGTGAGCCAGAGTCCGGGCCGGAACAAGACGGGCCGGTACAAGAGGGCAAGGCGGCCGCCCTCGACGACATCCGCCGCTCGCTGTCCCTGCTGGCCAAGTCGTCCAGCGGGTTGCCGGCGGCCACCCTACCCCCGGGCGACCCCGTGCTGGCTGCGCTGGCGGATACGGCCGGCAAGTTCCCATTGCCTATTCACGCCCTCGAGGAACTGGTCGAGGGGTGCTCCTGGGACCTGGCCGGCCGCCGTTACCAGACCTTCGACGAACTGGTCGAGTACTGCCGGCGGGTGGCCGGCACTATCGGCCGGCTTTCGTTGGCGATCTACGGCAGTAGCGACCCGGAGCAGGCCGAACCGTTGGCGGATGCCCTTGGCGTTGCCCTCCAGCTGACGAACATCCTGCGTGACCTCGTAGAGGACCGGGAAGTCATGGGCCGCGTATACCTGCCGGCGGAAGACCTCGAACGCTTCGGCGTAAGCGCCGCCCTCGAGGGGGCGCCGGACGACCTCGCCGCCCTCATCTGCTTCGAATCCGGACGGGCCGAAGCGTGGTACGAGCGCGGCCTCGAGCTTCTGCCTATGCTCGACTCGAGGAGCCGGGCGTGCACCGGCGCCATGGCCGGCATCTACCACCGGCTGCTGGACCGTATCCGGTCCAGGCCCGAGAGCGTCCTCAGCGGCCGCTTGAGCCTTTCCCCCGTCGAGAAGGGGAGGGTGGCGCTGACCGCGTTGGCGAGGGCGGCGGCATGACCGATGGCGCGACGGCCCAAACAGGCATTGAAACCGGGGCGCCCCGCGTCGCCGTCGTCGGAGGTGGCCTGGCGGGCATTTCGGCCGCCCTGGCCTGCGCCGACGCCGGTGCACAGGTCACCCTGTTCGAGAAAAGGGCCCGCCTTGGCGGCCTCACCTGGTCGTTCACCCACGACGGGCTGGTGATGGACAACGGGCAGCACGTGTTCCTGCGCTGTTGCACCTCTTATTTGGATTTTCTGGACAGGATCGGGTCCACCGGCGACGTCGAGTTGCAGGAGCGCATGGACGTCACCGTTTTCCGGTCGAAGGCGTTCCCTTCGAACACTGCGGTCAACGCGGTGGAAAAGGGCGTCCTGCGGCGAGACCGCTTGATCGCCCCTCTCCATCTCGGACGCTCCCTGCTGGGCTACGGCCTCATCCCGTTCAAAGCTCGCCTTCGTCTCGGCCCCGCCGCCCTCGCACTGTCCCGCCTGGACCTCGACGACCCGGCGCTCGACGAGCAGACTTTCGCGTCCTGGTTGGCCCGGCACGGCCAGAGCGAGGCGGCCGTTTCCGCCCTCTGGGACCTGATCTGCCTGCCCACAGTGAACCTGCCGGCCGCAGAGGCGTCGCTCTCTATGGCAGCCAAAGTGTTCCAAACCGGGCTGTTGACCGAGGCCAGCGCGGCCGACATCGGCTGGAGCCGCGTGCCACTTGGTGTACTTCACGGTGAACGGTCCGCGTCAGCATTGCGCCAAGCGGGCGTCGAGGTCCGTCTGGGCGAGCCCGTCATTGCCATCGACGTCGCCGGCAGGGACCGGGGGGACGAGGCCGGGGCCACCCCGAGGTACCCGTTCGAGGTGCAGACCGCAAGTGGAAGGGCGGGCGCCCACGGCGTGGTAGTGGCGCTCCCCCACTACTGCACCGAGGACGTCCTGCCCGAGGGTGCTCTCCCCGAACCCGTCCGGCCGTCCCGGTTGGGCAGCTCACCAATAGTCAACGTCCATGTCCACTTCGACCGGCGGGTCACCGAACTGGCCTTCCTGGCCGGGCTCGGCACGGAGGCACAGTGGATTTTCGACCGTACCGCTTCGTCCGGCGCCGGCACCGGGCAGTACCTGGCCGTTTCGATTTCGGCGGCCGACAGCTGCATCGGCACTCGGCCTGAAGACCTCGCCCCTCAGGTCGTCGCATCGCTGCGGGCCTTGCTGCCGCCGGCTCGCGACGCCAAGGTCCTTGGCACCCTCGTGACCCGGGAGCACCATGCCACGTTCCGCGCCACGCCGGGGAGCGCTGTCCATCGGGCGCCGGCACGGACCCGGATCCCGGGGCTGGTGCTGGCCGGGGCGTGGACGGCCACCGGGTGGCCCCCAACTATGGAGGGAGCAGTCCGTAGCGGGATAAACGCAGCCCGAGCTGTGCTGGTCCGGGTCGGCCGGCGCGACGCTGCTCCACCGTTGCCCAAGGAGGCAAACACCGTTACCCGAGCTGACCTTGGAGCGAATGGGTGGTCGAGAAAGCCCCCGTCGCGCCAGAGCCGGGCCGGAGCCCAGAGCCGGGCCGGAGCCCAGAGCCGGGCCGGAGGCAAGCGCGAAGTGGCGGAAGTCCGAGCTGGCCAGGAGGCGACGGCCAGCGCCCTGTCCCAGTTATCCAACCTCGAGGAGGTCGTGTGAGGCCAACCACTGCGGTTGCCGACGTGCTCGAACGGGCACGAGATGTGACTCAGCCCCTTATGCGCGATGCCGTCGCCCGCCTCACCCCCAGCATCCGGGACGTCGTGGGCTACCACGTCGGGTGGACCGACGCCGACGGCAACCCGGCGGCCGTCAAAGGCGGGAAAGGGATCCGGGCCGCTCTCGCCACCCTCTCGGCCGAGGCGACCTGGGCTGACGCCTCCGTGGGCGCTCCGGGCGGCGTGGCCGTCGAGCTGGTCCACAACTTCTCGCTCCTCCACGACGACCTGATGGACGGTGACGTGGAACGCCGTCACCGGCCGACGGCCTGGGCGCTGTGGGGCCCGAGCGTGGCCCTCCTCGCCGGCGACGCCCTTTGCACACTGGCCACGGATGTGCTCCTCCGCGCCCCCAACCCGGCCGCTCCGGCGGCGGCCCAGGCACTCTGCGAAGCGACGGCTGAGATGATCGCCGGGCAGGCCGACGACCTGGCCTTCGAGGGCCGCCGCTCCGTCAGCGTGGAGGAGTGCATGGGGATGTCGACCGCCAAGACCGGCGCACTGCTCGGATGTGCGGCGTCGATCGGCGCCATTCTGTCTGCGGCTCCTCCGGCGACAGTCCGGGCATTGCGCGACTTCGGGCGCCACCTCGGCGTGGCCTTCCAGGCCACTGACGACCTCCTCGGCATCTGGGGCGACCCCGGCACTACCGGAAAGCCAATCGGCAACGACATCCGGCAACGCAAGAAGTCAATGCCCATCGTGGCCGCGCTGGCCGCCGGGGACGACGAGGCGAAAGAGCTCGACAGCCTCCTGTTCGACACCAGGCCGGGACCGGGGTCGCCGAGCGCAGCGCCTACAAACGGCCGGGTCGGGGCACGGGCCTCACGGCGGCCGGACAAGCAGACCGCCACACTGGCTGTTCCCGACTGGGCGCCCACGCCGACCCCCCTGACGCACGACGAGGTCGCTCGCGCCACCTGGCTCGTCGAAGCGTGCGGAGGCCGCGAATGGACCGCGGCTCGGGCCAAAGCCCACCTCGACGCCGCCCTTGGCTCCCTCGAGAGGGCGCGTCTTTCGGCCGTGCCTCGTCGGGCCCTGGCTGACCTGGCCGTTTACGTAGTGGAGCGGGAGTCGTGAGCGTTCTGGCCGACGAGACCGGCACGTTCCAGGGAGGAACGGGCCGGGACACTGCCGGCCGGGAGGCGGCGGGCGTTCCCGCCGGTGGCCTGGCCACGGCAGCGAACCTGAGCCGTGGGCCCGAGGCCGGCCTGAGCAGCACTGCGCGCCCGGCGGGCGACGCCATGAAACTGGCCACCGAGCACCTCAAAAGGCTTCAGCTACCCGAGGGGTGGTGGAAAGGCGAGCTCGAGACCAACGTGACGATGGACGCCGAGGATATGCTCCTGCGGCACTTTTTGGGCATCCTTTCCCCCCGGGTGCTGGCACTGACGGCGGCCAGGATCCGGTCGATGCAACGGCCCGACGGGCCCTGGGCCACGTTTTACAAGGGCCCGGGGGAACTGTCGGCCACAGTCGAGGCGTACATCACTCTTCGGCTGGCCGGCGACAGCCCCGCCGAGCCGCATATGGCCCGGGCGGCGCAATGGGTACGCCAACACGGGGGCGTCGAGTCGGCACGCGTCTTCACCCACGTCTGGTTGGCCATGGTCGGGTGCTGGGACTGGGAGAAATTGCCGGTTGTACCGCCCGAACTCGTGTTCATCCCACCGGACTGGCCCCTTTCCATATGGTCGTTCGGCTGCTGGGCTCGCCAGACGATCGTCGCCCTGTCCGTCATCATGGCCTACCGGCCGTCACATCCCCTCCCGTTCCGGGTGGCCGAGCTCGAGTCGGGTATGGCCCCCCGCCGGCGCCGGCTGGGGCGGGTGGGCCGTGGCCTCGTCCGCCTCGACAAGGTACTACACCGCTACGAGGCACTGGCGGACCAGTCATGGCCGAAGCGGCTCATCAGAGGGGCGGCACTCCGGGAAGCAGAGCGGTGGATAGTGGCCCGCCAGGAGGCCGACGGGAGCTGGGGCGGCATCCAGCCGCCCATGGTCTACTCGACCATCGCCCTGACCCTGCGCGGCTACCCGCTGGACCACCCGGTAGTGGCCGCGGCTCTGGCCGGGCTCGAGCGGTTCACGCTCGACGACGACACCGGGAGGCGGATAGAGGCCTGCCAGTCGCCCATCTGGGACACCGCCTTAGCGGTGATCGCCCTGGTCGACGCCGGCGTGGCGCCCGGCGACCCGACGGTCGGCACCGCCCTCGACTGGCTGGTGGACAAAGAGGTTACGGTGGTCGGAGACTGGTCGGTGCGACGGCCCGAACTCTCACCCGGCGGCTGGTCCTTCGAGTTCGAGAACGTCAATTACCCCGACATCGACGACACGGCGGAAGTGGTCCTGGCCCTGCGCCGGGCGCTGCGTAGCCCGCAACGGGAGGCGGCCTGCGAAAGAGCTCTCGACTGGGTGGTCGGGATGCAGTCGACCGACGGCGGCTGGGGCGCCTTCGACGCCGACAACGACTCGCCGCTGCCGACGCAGCTGCCTTTCTTCGACTTCGGTGCCGTCACCGACCCTCCCACGGCCGACGTCACGGCGCACGTGGTGGAAATGCTCGCCTGCGAACCCGGTCCCCTCAAGCCGGCCTGGCAGGAAGCGCTAAAGGCCGGCATCGATTGGCTGTCTGCCCACCAGGAACCGGACGGCTCGTACTGGGGCCGCTGGGGCGTCAACTACGTGTACGGGACGGGCGCCGTCCTGCCCGCCCTCATCGCAGCCGGCGTACCCGCGGGTGACCCCAGGGTGGCCGATGGGGTGCGGTGGCTCGTCGAGCACCAGAACGCCGACGGGGGGTGGGGAGAGGACCTCCGCTCGTATGTGGAGCCCGGTTGGGCGGGGCGGGGAGCGTCCACGGCCTCGCAGACGGCTTGGGCTCTCCTTGGCCTGATGGCCGCCGACGAGCGGGACAACCCGGCCACCACACGGGGCGTCGAGTGGCTCGTCTCCACCCAGACGGAAGACGGCACGTGGGACGAGCCGTGGTTTACGGGTACCGGGTTCCCGTGGGACTTCTCGCTCAACTACCACCTCTACCGGCACGTGTTCCCATTGACGGCGTTGGGCCGGTACGTACTGGGGACCGGCCCGCGGCCCAGAGCGGCCGGCACGAGGAACAGGCTGGCGCCGTGACGGCCCCGGGCACCTCCGGTCCACTTCGGCCCGGTCCACTTCGGCCCGGTCCATTTCGGCCCAATCGATTTCGGCCCAATCGATTTCAGGGCGGTCCGGTTTCGGCGGCCGGGGTGCGCCTCGTCGTCCTGGCCCCCCTCCGGCTGGAGCAGTTGGCCCTCGGGCCCAACGGCCCCGTCCGCCACGCAGCCGGCTCAGCCACCCTGGTGGTCGAACACCTCGGCATGGGGCTCGCCAAAGCGAGCGAGGCCGCCGGACGACTTAGCGCTGCCCCCGGGCCGGCCGCCGTCGCGGTGGCCGGCCTCGGCGGCGCGCTCACCGATGGTCTCGTACCAGGTGACCTGATAGTGGCGGAACGCCTGCTGGACGCCGGCGGCCGCGAGGTCTGCAGGCTTCCCTCGGCCCCGCTGCTGGCTGGCGAGCTGCGCCGGTCCGGCCTGCGGGCCAGGACGGGTTCGGTGGTGAGCACCGACCACATTGTCACCGGGGCAGAGAGGGGGGCGCTGGCTGGCCTCGGCGCCGACGTGGTCGATATGGAGTCGACCGCAGTGGCAGAAGTGGGCTGGGCCGTCCCCCTGGCAATAGTCAGAGCCGTGTCCGACTCGCCCGGCGTCGAGCTGTTCTCGCCGGCCGGTGCACGGGGTGTCTTCCAGGGTTTGAGGGCGCTGCGTTCATCGCGCCGGGCTCTGGCTGCCTGGGCTGCGGCGGTCGGCCCGAAGGAAATTTTTCTAGCCGAGCCGCGGTCATTTTGCGCCGGCGTCCGCCGGGCTATCGAGACAGTGGAGCGGGCTCTCCAGCGCTATGGCCCACCCGTGTACGTTCGCCGGCAGATCGTCCACAACGCCCACGTCGTGTCGCGGCTCGAAGCCGCCGGGGCCGTCTTCGTCGAGGAACTGGACCAGGTCCCCGACGGCGCCAACGTGGTCTTTTCGGCTCACGGCGTGGGCACGAGCGTCCACGACGAGGCGCTCCGCCGCCACATGTCCACCATCGACGCCACCTGCCCGCTGGTCACCAAAGTCCATACCGAGGCGCGCCGCTTCAATGCCGCCGGCCGTCAAGTGGTCCTTATCGGCCATGCCCGCCACGACGAGGTCGAGGGCACCCTGGGCACCGTCCCGGGGATGGCGCTGGTCAGCCGGCCCGAAGACGTGGCCGGTCTCGACCTCGACCCCGATAAACCGACGGCTTTCCTGACCCAGACGACCCTGGCCACCGACGAGGTCCACGACGTTGTCAACGCCATCGAGAACAGGTTCCTCGACCTCTCCCGCCCGGCTGCTTCCGACATCTGCTACGCCAGCCAGAACCGGCAGGAGGCGGTCCGGGAAATTGCGCCGGATTGCGACCTGGTACTCGTGGTTGGTTCGCCGAACTCATCCAACTCGAACCGGCTGGTGGAGGTGGCCAGGAGGGCCGGGGCGCGGGCGGAACTGGTAGACAGCCGGGCCGACGTACGTCTTTCCTGGCTGGCCGGGGCCAACCGGGTCGGGGTCACGGCCGGCGCCTCCGCGCCTCCCGAACTGGTCGATGAGCTGGTGGACTGTTTGGCCGGGCTGGGCCCGGCCTCGATCGTCGAGCGCTCCACCCGCAACGAGCACGTATCTTTTCCCCTTCCTATGGAGGTCCGCTGAAATGGGCGTTCCCCTGCGCCAGAGCATAAAGGTGGGTACCTACCTGGCACGCCAGAAGTTGGCGCACCGGGACAAGTTCCCTTTGATCGTCGAGCTGGAGCCGCTTTTTGCATGCAACCTGGAATGCAGCGGGTGCGGCAAAATCCAGTACCCCACCGATATCCTCCGCAAGAGGTTATCGGTGGACCAGGCGGTGGCGGCTATTGAGGAATGCGGTGCCCCGATGGTGTCCATTGCCGGGGGCGAGCCGCTTTTGCACCCCGAGATAGAAAAGATGACCAATGCGTTGCTGGAGCGCAAGCGTTTTGTCTACCTGTGCACAAACGCGTTGCTGCTGGAGCGGAAGTTGGACCGCTTCCAGCCCCATCCGGCCTTTTCCTGGGTCATCCACATAGACGGGCTGAAAGAGCGCCATGACGCCTCCGTCAACCGCGACGGCACGTTCGACAAGGCGGTGGCAGCCATAAAAGCAGCCAAAGCAAAGGGTTTTCGGGTGGCCACGAATACCACATTCTTCAACACGGACTCGCCCCGCACAGTGGAGGATGTGCTTGATTTCCTGAACGACGAGCTCGAAGTCGACACCATGATGATCTCCCCCGGATATGCCTATGAAAAAGCACCCGACCAGGTCCATTTCCTCGGTGTAAACCAGTCGACAACGTTGTTCAAGGATGCTTTTGCCGGTAAGCGCAAGCATTGGCGCCTGAACCACAGCCCCCTTTTCCTCGACTTCCTCGAGGGAAAGGTCGAGTTCGAGTGCACGCCATGGGGGGTCCCCTCTTACTCGGTTTTCGGTTGGCAAAGGCCCTGTTATTTGCTGGCCGACGGCTACACCGAAACCTACAAAGAGCTCATCGAGACGACCGATTGGTCCAAATACGGCCGCGGCCGTGACCCTCGCTGCCACAACTGCATGGCCCATTGCGGTTTCGAGCCGAGCGCCGTCCTCGCCACTGCGGGTAGCCTGCGCCAGTCGCTGCGCGCTCTCGTCAACGCGCGTTAGGGACGGAGCTATGGCGCCGGCCCGGTCGCTGGCGGGCCTCAAGGTCCTGGTGACCGGGGCGTCCAGCGGGATCGGTGCGGCGGTGAGCGGCTCCATAGCCGAGCGCGGAGCGCATGTGTTCGGGACGGGGCGGGACGCCGCCGCCCTGGAAGCCGCCGCCGGGCAGTTCGTGCACACGCTGGCCCTGGACCTGACCGAGCCCGGCGCTCCCGAAGCGGTCGTATCTGCGGCGGCCGAATCACTGGGTGGGCTGGACGTCTTGGTTTCCAATGCCGGGGCCGGTTGGTTCGGCCCGCTCGAGTCCATGACGGCGTCAGAGATCGACGCCCTCCTCGACATCAACCTGCGGGCCCCGGTGCATCTAGCCCGCGCCGCGTCGTCCCACCTGCGTGCCAGCGCCACCGGCGGTCAGCTCGTGGTCGTCGGTTCGATCGCCGGCCAGGTCGGTTCGTTCGGGGAAGTCGTCTACAGTGCGGCCAAGGCCGGGCTCCGCGGCCTGGCCGACTCCCTGCGCTGGGAGTGGCAGGAGGGCGTCAACGGGGACAGCAAAGGTCCTCTCACCTTCACCCTGGTCACTCTGGGGGCGGTCGATACGCCGTTTTTCAGCCGCCGCAACCGGCCCTACGGGCGCTCGTGGCCGAAGAAGAGTTCGGTGGACGACGCCGCCCGGGCCATCGTGGGCGCCATCGAACGCCGCCAATCCGACGTAACAGTGCCGCGGTGGCTGGCGGTGCCGTCCCGGTTGAATGGCGGCCTGCCCCCGTTTTACCGCGCCCTCCGGCCACCCTTAGAGCGCCTCCTCAGCCGCCTACAGCCCGACACGGGCGGCCAGAGCGCCCAGCCCGGGGCGGGCGCCGGGTGGCGGCAGCCGGGCCCCGTGCCTCCGGGAGATCCGGCGCCCTGAGCGCCCGGTGCCACCGGCCCTGTACTCTCGGGGCAGGCACTCACTTGTACGATCGGGGACGTGGCAGACGTCGACGAGGCTCGCGCCCCGGGCGAGGTAGCCGGCGGCGGGGAACACCAATCCGACGCTGGGCAATCCGGCGTCGGGCCATCCAACGGCGGGCCATCCAACGTTGGGCGCCGGGCTGCCAACGGGGAACTGTCCTGGACGGCCGACGGCGCCCTTGCCGCACCTGCCCTCAACCTGAGGAACCTGCGCCAGAAGCTTGACGATGTCGACCCGAGGATCGTCGCCTGGTCGAAGTACCTGCCCCTGGCCGTGCTCGTGGTCCTCTACGCCGTCCATTTTTCGCAGGTCACGGTGGCCATGCTCCGCGCCTTCGACCAGCCGGCCTACGACATGGCCATGCCCGATCAGGGCATCTGGTTGCTGAGCCGGTTCCACGACCCGTTCCTGACGGTGGCCGGGCGCAACCTTTTCGGGGACCACCCGTCTTTTATTTACCTCGTGCTGGTGCCGGTTTATTGGGTCTATCCGCACACGTCAGTACTGCTCGTTGCCCAGGCCATGCTGCAGGCGGCCGGCGCCATCCCCATTTTTTTGCTGGCCCGGTACCTACTTCGCAGCTCTTTCCTGGCCACTTTGCTGGCCGCCGCCTACTTGCTCAGCCCGGTGCTGCAGCAGACCGACCTCGAACAGTTCCACGTCGAGGCGTTCGAAACTCCCCTGATAGCGCTGGCCATTTATGCCGGGGTGGTGTGGCGCCCGAGGCTGTTCCTCTTATGCATCGCCCTGCTGCTCCTGTGCAAAGAGGATTCCGCCCTCTATACCGTCCCCTTGGCCGCCTGGGTAGCCATCAGGCGAGACCGCAACGTCGGCGTGATCGCCATTGTGGCATCTGCCGCGGTAGCCGCCTTTGACAACCTTTTCCTGATACCGGCGCTGATCGGTTACGCCAGTGCCCACGGCGGCCGCCTGCCCTTCGGGGGGCTGGGCGGGACACTTCGCACCCTGGCGCGCCGGCCGGGGCAGTTCTGGAACTACCTGACCTCGCAGGGCCGCCCCTGGTACCTGTGGCAAATGAGCTTCAGTGCCGGCCTTTTTTTCCTGATAGCCCCCGAAATAGCAGCCATCGGACTGCTGGAGTTGGCGGCCAATGTTATATCCGGCTTTGGGTACCAGCACCAGATCATTTACCACTACTCGATGCCGCTGGTGGCCGTCTTTGTGTGCGGCACCGTTTATGCCATCTCGCGGCTGCGCTCTGCGGCTTCACAGCGCAACGCCAGCATTTTCGTGGTGTTTTGCGCTCTTTGGGCGTGCGTGCTCTGGGGCGCGGCCCCGTTCTCCGACGACGGCATCACCGCACCCAGTACCGACACACCGGCGCTGGTGGGGGCACGCCAGCTGATGGCTGGCATTCCGCCCAATGCAGTCATGTCGGTGGTCCAAAACTTCGTCCCCGCCCTCGACCACCGCACCGGGATATACATGTGGCCCAACCCGTTCCACCAGGTTTATTACGGCAACCCGAAATACGACGGCACCGAACACCCAGCCGCCACTCGAGTCCAGTACCTTTTGCTACCTGCGTGCATCAGTTGCGATGAGGGCACCTCGCCATGGCAAAGCGTGTTCGCCCAGGTGGTGCCCAAGTTCCGGGTGGTGGCCCGCAGTACCTACGACGTCCTGTACGAACGCAGGAACAGCTAGGCGGGCGCCCTTTTCCCCTCTTCGGCGGCCAGGAGTTCCCCGTCGGTGATCGCTACCTCGCCCCTTTCGGCGGTAGCGGTGGCCGGCTCAGCGGCGCCGGCCGTCCCTTCCGCCGGGCCGGCCGGCGCCGGCTCCACCCGTCCTCGCTCCCGGCCCCGGCTCGCTACCACCAGGCGCCCCAGGTGGCCAAGGAACACGATGCCCTCGCGCAACGTCGCCTTCGATCGGCCGGCGTGACGAGGGGCAAAATCGAAACCTATGTTGCGCACCGGGGCCGGCCTGGTACGCACCGTCACTTCCAGCAGGATCTTGTAGCCGGTGGGCCGCAACACGACGCCGTCCAGCAGTGACCGCCGGAAGGCGAACAGCCCGCTCATCGGGTCGTCCAGAGGCCGGCTGACAGGCACCACCAGGTGGACGACGGCGCGGCACACCCGGGACACCAGCTGGCGGCCAGGCCCGGCCAGGCCGGCGTCCGCCCCCACCCAGCTATAACGGCTCCCGGCCGCCAGTGCCGCCTCACCGGAAAGGACAGGGGCCACGAGGCTGGGCACCACCTCGGGGGGGTGCTGAAGATCCGCGTCCATTACGACCAGGACAGTGCCACGGGCCAGTTTGAAGCCTTCCTGTACCGCGCCGCCGAGGCCCCCATGCCGCGCACCGGCCGGGCGGTGCAGCAGCCGTACCGGGCGGCCGGCGCCGGCCAGGCGACTGACCACCTCCGGCGTGGGGTCGTCGGAATCGTCGACGAACACCAGCTCCCAGCCTCCCGCCGTCCCGGCCAGAGCGGAGCTCAGGCGCTGCTCCAGAAGCTCTATGTTGGGCGCCTCGTTCCGGGTCGGTACCACGACCGACAGCGCGGGTAGCCCCGGCTGCTCGTTGTCGGCGCCGGTCAATGGGCTTCGGGCCCCTTCGTCGGCACGGAAACTGCTCAGTAAATGCGCACGATCCGCAGCGTGTCGGTCACCGGTTCGGGGTCGTGCAGCGAACCGGCGAGGACGACGACGATGTCCCCGGGCTTCACGTAGCCGCCCTGGAACACCGCCTGTACGCCGAAATTGACCGCCTCGTCGGTCGACTTGGCTTCGGGCACCAGTACGGTGTCGACCCCCCAGCTCGTTGTCAATTGGCGGGCGGTCAACGGGTAGGGGGTGGCGGCGACGATGGGCGCCGCCGGCCTGAAGCGGGCGATGGCCCTGGCCGTGGCCCCTGTGTTGGTGCAAGCAACGATCACCGCCGCCTTCTCTTCGACCGATGCGCGCCAGGCCGCGGCTCCGATAGCGGCCGTTATCCGGGCGCCGATGGCTCCCTCGGATGCGAAGTGCTGCGCCGGGAGGTTCCTTCCCCACTGGTAGCTGTCGAACTCCATATCGGCCCGCCTGGCTATGCGGGCCATCGTGGCTACGGCACACACGGGGTCCACGCCGATGGCGGTTTCCCCCGAGAGCATGACGGCACTCGTCCCGTCGAACACCGCGTTGGCTACGTCTGCCACTTCCGCCCTGGTCGGCACGGGCGAATTGATCATCGACTCCAGCATCTGGGTGGCGGTTATGACCGGCCGGCCCCACGCCACGGCCGACAGGATGAGCTGTTTTTGTATGTGCGGCACTTCCTCCAGCGCCACCCGCACACCGAGGTCACCGCGAGCCACCATGATCGTATCGCTGACCCGGAGTATCTCCTCGATGTGGCCAAGGGCTTCGGGGGTTTCCATCTTGGCGCAGACGAGCACGCTGCTGCCGGTGACGGCGCGGACCGCCTCGAGGTCGGGGGCGGACCGTACGAACGAGACGGCCACACTCTCGATGCCCTCTTCCAGCAAGACCTCCAGCCGTTCCAGGTCCTCGGCCGTAGGCGTCGTCAGCGAGAGCCGCGACGCCGGGGCCGTGACCCCCGGGCGCCCCTGTACCTTGCCCCCGGCGATGACCCTGACCTTCATGGAGCTGCCATCGCGTTCCTCGGCAATGAGCGCCACCCCACCATCGCCAAGAGCGACCCGGTCACCCTCCTGCAGCGTCTCGACCAGCTCGGGCACCGACACCCCGATGATGTCCGCGCTGCTGCGCGGGGCGAGGGCGGGCGGGCACAGCACGACCTGGCTCCCGGTCAGGAGGGCGACGCCGCCCTCGGGGAAAGGAGTGGTGCGGATCTTCGGGCCCGGAAGGTCGACCAGGATGCCGACCTCCGGAGCCGCCCTGCGGATACGGCGGAGCCGCTCCACGGCGTCGTCGATCGAGCCGTGCGCCAGAGGAAGGCGGGCCACGTCCATTCCCGCCTCTTGCATGGCGGCCAGGGTGGCCGGCTGGTCCGAAGCCGGCCCGATCGTGGCCACTACGCGCGTCCGTCGTGGGGCCGGCCCCAGGCAACGGCGGGTAGGGGTAGATGCACTAGCGCCCCCCGGCACGGAGGGCCAGTCGAGACGGAGCCCATCTTGTTCGGTGCCTTTGTCGTTCACGGGAGCTGAGCTGGCTGCTTTGGCGTCGGTCACCTCACTAGCATTGCCGATCGAGAGGGGGCAAGGGAGTTCAGGCCCTGTTGTCGCCGCGCCGAGCGGCCGGCCGGCTTGGGCCGCCACCCTAGTTGCCCGCCACGGCGCCGTACGACGCGGCCACCGCCGGGTGGACGATCTGGTGGTCACGCACATTGACCCCCCTGGCAAAGCCGGGATCTTGCAAACACAAACCGTCGAGCCCGAGGTCGGTCAAGCGGTGAAGGTAAGGCAGGGTGGCGTTGGTCAGGGCCCGGGTGGAAGTGACGGGGACGGCGCCGGGCATATTGGCCACGCAGTAATGGAGCACGTCGTCGACCACATAAGTCGGCGCTTCATGGGTCGTGGGCCGGGAGGTCTCGAAGCAGCCGCCCTGGTCTATGGCCACGTCCACGATCACCGCGTGGCGCGGCATGCTCGACAGCATGGCCCGGGTGACGAGCTTGGGGGCGGCCGCTCCCGGCACCAGCACCGCACCGATCACGGCGTCCGAGGACGCCAGCTGCTCGATAACGCTGTGGGCATCGGACATCAAGCCGCGCACGGATCCTTCGAAGCGCTCATCCAGGTAGCGCAGGCGCTGGTCGGACCGTTCCAGGATGGTCACGTCCGCCCCCAGGCCACGGGCGACGCGGGCGGCGTACACACCGACTACTCCCCCACCCAGCACCAGGACCCGGGCCGGGGCCACCCCGGGCGCACCGCCGGCGAGGAGGCCTCGCCCTCCCTGGGGCGTCGTCAGGTAGTGGGCCACCACCTGGCCGGCCAGCCGGCCGGCGATCTCGCTCATCGGGGCCAGCAAAGGCAGGTGGCCGTTGGCATCTTCGACCGTTTCATAGCCCACCGCCGTGGCCCCCGAACGGACCAGGGCAGCAGTGAGCGCCGGATCAGCGGCCAGGTGCAGGTAAGTGAAAAGGACGAGCCCTTCGTGAAGGAGCGCGAACTCCGGTGCTACCGGTTCCTTGACCTTGACCAGGAGGTCCACATCGGCCCAGATCTTGGCCGGGTCATCAACAACGAGGGCGCCCGCACCCAGGTAAGCCTCGTCCGGGAAGCCCGAACCCTCGCCCGCTCCCTGTTCGACCACAACGGTGTTGCCGGAACCGACCAGTTCGGCGGTGCCGGCCGGGGTCAGGGCCACCCTCCACTCCGCCGGCTTTATTTCTTTTACGACGCCTATGCGCATGGGGGCTAACCTCCGGCCGGTGCCGCCGCAGCTTACCCGGGCTCAGTTTGGTGACTCTGTGGTGAGGGCACGGTAAGGCGGTTTCGTACGGGCCGGCACCGTCAGCCAATCTGAGCCGAAGTTCCGGCAGTCGCCGCCGGGTCTTCCCGGGTACTCCCGGCCACGCCGACTGCCGGCGTCATCCTGGCCCGACGACGATCAGCAGGTCGCCTCCTTCCACGGATGCCAGCTCGGGTACAGCGAGGCGCTCCACCGTCCCGCCCACCGACGTCGTGATCGGCGCCTCCATTTTCATGGCCTCGATAGTGGCCACGGCCTGGCCTGGTTCGACCCGGTCGCCGGCGTGGACCGTCAAGGTGACGGCGCCGGCGAACGGAGCTGCCACGTGGGCCGGATTGTCCGGCTGAGCCCGCTCGCCGGGCGGCCGGACCTCCTTTATGGAACGGTCCCGCACGGTGACGACGCGAGGCTGTCCGTTCAGCCGGCAGAACACAGAGCGAAAGCCCCTCTCGTCTGCTTCGCCAACGGCATCGAGGGCCAGGTACAGAGAAACTCCCGCCCCAAGGGCCACCTCAACTTCCTCGCCCGGGGCCAGGCCGTAGAAGAAAGCCGAGGTGGGCAGCACCGACAGGTCTCCATACTGGCGCACGGCTTCTTCGTAGTCCCGGTTGGGGCCGGGGAAAAGCAGTGAATTGAGCACCTGGCGCAATTTCTGCGCCGCGGACCCGGGGTCGGCCAGGACCGCCCTCGGGCCTGGAGGAAGGTCGAGTTCGCGCGGTGGGGCCTTTTTCCCTCGTAATGCCCTGGTGCGAAAGGGCTCCGGCCAACCGCCGGCCGGCACCCCGAGCTCACCCGACAGGAAGCCGACGACACTGTCGGGGAGGTCGAAACCGGCCGGGTCGCGCTCGAAATCGGCCAGGTTCGCATTTGCCCCGCACAAATAAAGGGCGAGGTCACCCACCACTTTGGAGCTCGGTGTGACTTTGACGATATTGCCCAGGATGCGGTTGGCCTCGGCATAAAGGTCCTCGACCATCTCGTAGCGGTCGCCCAGACCGAGGGCAATCGCTTGCTGGCGCAGGTTGGATATCTGGCCGCCCGGCATCTCGTGACGGTAAACGCGGGTGGTCGGCGCGCCGGTGCCGCTATCGAAGGGCCGGTACAACTGGCGCACCGATTCCCAGTACGGCTCGAACGCCTCTATAGAGGAAAGCGAAAGCCCGGTGGCGCTGGGCGTATTGTCCGTGGCGGCCACGATGGCGCCGAGAGAAGGTTGGCTGGTCGAGCCGGCCAGAGGCCCGAGCGCGCCGTCGATGGCATCGACCCCGGCTTCGATGGCGGCCAGGTAGGTCGCCAGTTGGCCGCCGGCAGTGTCATGGGTGTGCAGGTGGACCGGCAGCTCGAAATTTTCCCTCAACGCCCCGATCAGGATGTGAGCGGCGGGGGCCCGTAAAAGGCCCGCCATATCCTTTATGCACAAGACGTGGACGCCGGCCGTCACCAGTTGTTCGGCTTTGCCTAAATAGTAGTCGAGGGTATAAAGGCGCTCAGCCGGGCTGGCCAGGTCGCCCGTGTAACAAACCGCCCCTTCGGCCACCTTGCCTGTCTCCAGGATCCCTTTTATGGCCGGCAACATCTGGTCGACGTCGTTGAGAGCGTCGAAAACCCGGAAAATGTCCACGCCCGTCCGGGCCGCCTCCTTGACGAAGGCAACTGCGACTTCGTCAGGGTAGGGGGTGTAGCCGACGGTATTGCGACCACGGATGAGCATTTGCAGACAGATATTGGGGACGGCGTCGCGCAAGGCGGAGAGGCGTTCCCAGGGGTCTTCTTTCAAAAAGCGGAGGGCGACGTCAAAGGTGGCGCCGCCCCACGACTCGAGCGAAAGCAGCCCCGGCAACATCCGGGCGAAATACGGCGCCGCCCGTAACATGTCCTCGGTGCGCAGCCGGGTAGCCAGCAGGGATTGATGAGCATCCCTGAGGGTGGTGTCCGTGACCGCCACTTGTCTTTGGCGGCGCAGCCGGTCGGCGAAGCCGGCCGGGCCAAGCTGGTCCAGAAGCTGGCGGCTGCCCGCGACCAGGCCGGCGCCACCGTCCCGGCCCGGCCGGCCGGCGGCAGGTAGCGGGGGCAGTTTCTCTCTCGGGTCGGCCACCTTGGGCGCCGGCCCGTTGGGCCGGTTGACGGTGACGTCGGCGAGATAAGTCAGCAGCCGGGTCCCCCGGTCGGCCCCGCTGCGCCGGTACAGAAGCGCCGGGCGCTCGTCGATGAACGAAGTGCTCAGGTTGCCGGCGATGAAGTCCGGGTCTTCCAGAACGGCCTGGAGGAACGGGATGTTGGTGGCGACGCCTCGCACCCTGAACTCGGCCACCGCCCGCTTGGCCCTGGACACCGCCTCCGGAAAGGTCCGGCCCCGGCACGTCAACTTGACCAGCAACGAGTCGAAATGGGGCGACACGTCGGCCCCCACGTAAGTACAGCCATCCAGGCGCACCCCGTACCCGCCGGGAGACCGGTAAGTGGTGACGCGGCCGGTGTCGGGGCGGAAGTTCTGGGCCGGGTCCTCGGTAGTGATCCGGCACTGGAGAGCCGTCCCCGTCACCTCGATGGCGTCCTGAGTGATGCCGAGGTCGGCCAGTGTGGCGCCCCCAGCCACCTGGAGCTGGGCCTGGACGATGTCGATGGCGGTGACTTCTTCGGTCACGGTGTGCTCGACCTGGATGCGCGGGTTCATCTCGATGAACACGTAGCTCCCGTCCGGGGCGACCAGGAACTCCACCGTGCCGGCGCTCAGGTAGCCGACAGCCCGGGCGAACTTGACCGCGTCCGCCCAAAGCCGCTGGCGGACGGCGACGTCGAGGTTGGGGGCGGGGGCGATCTCCACCACTTTCTGGTGGCGGCGCTGGACGGAGCAGTCCCGTTCGTAGAGGTGGACGACGTCGCCACTGCCGTCGGCGAGCACCTGCACCTCGACGTGGCGCGCCCCTTCGACGGCCGCTTCCAGGAAGACCGTGGGGTCCCCGAACGCGGTGGCCGCCTCGCGCGTCGCGGCCTCGACCGCGGCTCGCAGGTCAGAGGCAACCGTCACCCGCCGGAGGCCCCGCCCGCCACCGCCGGCGGCCGCCTTCACGAAGAGGGGGAAGCCCACATCGGCGCCGGCGGCGACGAGGTCCTCCACGTCGTCCCAAGGCCCGGCGCTCGGTAGAACCGGTATGCCCGCGGCGGCGGCCTGCTCCTTGGCTGCCACCTTGTTGCCGGCCAGAGCGAGCACCCTGGGAGGGGGGCCGACGAACGTTATCCCGGCCTCCTCACAGGCCCGGGCCAGCCCGGGGTTCTCGGACAGGAAGCCGTAGCCCGGGTAGATGGCGTCGGCTCCGCAGTGTTGCGCCACCTCGATCAACCCCGGGATATCGAGATAAGCCCGGAGCGGGTGGCCACGCTCGCCGATCTCGTAACTCTCGTCTGCCTTCTGCCGGTGCAGCGAGTACCGGTCCTCGTAAGGGAAGACGGCTACAGAGGTGTAGCCGAGCTCGTTGATGGCCCGGAAGGCCCGTACGGCGATCTCGCCTCGGTTGGCGACCAGCACTTTGCGCACTGGAGCGAGCGTATCTTGCTCCGGTGAACGGGCTGACGGCCGATGGAGGCCGATGGCCGGCGGGGGGCCGGGAGGCGGGGGCCGGCGGGGGGCCGGCGGGGGGCCGGCGGGGGGCCGGCGGGAGGCCAGGAGGCGGGAGGCGGGAGGCGGGGGTCGGCGGCCCCCCCCGAGATGGCCCCGCCACCCGCCCGACCCCACGGTGTCTCAGCTAAGGGAGGAAGGCCCCTTCTTGGTGCAGAACTGCGATCTCGTCGCGCTTTCGTGCCTAAAGGACATCGGAACGCAACGAAAAGCGCTTTCTGCACCAAGAACGCACCTCGCGCGACCTTTCCCTCGGTTGGAACAGCATGAGATATCATGAAACCTATGACCCGTATCGCTACCCGCGAGCTGTCACGACGCTTCCGCGACCAGCACGGCGTGATAAGCCGTTCGCAGCTTGAGGCCCTCGGGGTGAGCAGTCGTGCGGTCCAGCGCCGGCTGGCGCTCGGCGAATGGGAGAGGCTGAGCTCGAAGACAATCCGCCTCGCGGGCTCGGCTCAAACGCCGGAGCAGGGCCTCTTCGCGCTCTACCTTTCTGCCGGGCCTTCGGCGATTGCGTCGCACCGATCGGCCGCCTGGCTTTGGCAGTTGGCCAGGCCTCCCGAGGTCCACGCCGTCACTGTCCCTCGTGGCGTTTCCAGCCGGGCTGCCATCGGCGAGGTCCACCGGCCCGCGGACTTCCCCGAGCACGTCGTGACGCTCAAGAACATCCCGTGCACCAATCCCCTCCGGACAATTGTCGACGTCGCCGCGGTCACGGCGCCCTCAGAGCTCGAACGCATCGTCGACAGCGCGCTGGCTAGCAAAGTCGTGTCCATCCAGGCGATCGAGACCGAGCTCGACCGGCTGGCGCGGCACGGCCGCCGCGGCGTCAAGGCTCTCCGTTCGGCATTGCGGTGGCGCCAGACTGCAGGGGTCGCTCAGCCAAGCGTCCTCGAAAGTAGGGTCCTCCGTCTTCTACACCAGGCCGGCGTGAAACCGCTCGCCGTAGAAGTCAAGACCAATAACGACCTTTCTTATCGAGTTGATGTCCTGCTGCGGCCTGGCCTCGCCCTCGAGGTGGATGGTTATGCGTACCACGCCAGCCCCGAGCAAATGACCGAAGATGCACGGCGCCGGAACCGCTTGCGCCTCAGCGGCACGCAGGTGCTGGTCTACACCTGGAAAGACGTGGTCCACGACGGCCACCGGCTCCTCGCCGAGGTCAGGCTGGCGGAGGCTCAGGGCGCCACGCCGGCACCTCTTCGGCCCGTGCCCGTCGGGTGAAACCGACCGCCGGGTAAGCGGTGGCCCGCACAGGGGTACGCCGGCCTCAGGCCGGCACTACCTGCCTGAGGCCTTCTACCACCCACTCGACACTTTGCTTGGCGGCTAGTTCAGGCGCCGTCCGGCAATCGGGTTGCGGGACCCTCCGTCCTTCGCGAACGGAAGCCTCCCAGGTGCCGCCCAGTTCGGACTCCAGCCTCACCACCCCATGGCCGAGGTCCGACGCCCTGCGCCACGAACCGATGAGCTCCCAACCCACCTCGGCCAGCACGGCCCGCTCTACCGCCTGCTGGGAGGGCGACCCGATGGTCGCGCAGCCCCGGTAACGGCCGAGCCCTTGGCCGACGTCTCCTTCGGCGAAGGCGGCCGCCCGCAGCAGCGTGACATCGGCCCACGCCCACATGGTGCCTGATGGCAAAAGGATCGACGTCGGGGCGAAACGGTGGCCACCCGTATGGCTGGTCCGCCACAGGCGCACACCGGACTGGGCGCCGAAACGAGGGCTGAACGAAAGCTCGGTCACCAGGTCCATCCCCCGCGACCCGCAGCAGGCGTCTCGCCGGCCATGCGTGCACACCAGCACGTCGATTACGTCGGCGGCGTCGCCGGGGCCCTCGACGCTCGGGCTTTGACCGACCATCTCGGAAACCGCATCGGCCAACGAGCCCGGCTCCACCGTCCGTTCCGAACGGACGAGAGGCCCGGCCCAACCGGGCCGCGCTGACCGGTAGCAGATCAGGCGACGGAGCGTCTCAGCCGGCGGCCGCCGTTCCGGCCCGTCCGCGCCGTCGCCTCCGTTTCCCCGGGTCGCGACGGCCACGTCCTCCTGGTCGACGGGTATGACTGTCTGCACCCTGAGACCGGCGGCGACGGCCAGTTTGGCCATCTCGACCAGCTCGGGTAGGGAAGAAACGTCGAAGGGCCAGGGCAACGGCTGCTCTACGAGGAGGAACCCCTGATAGTGACCGGCACTACCCACCGGGTCGAGGTGCTGGCTCCTGGCCCAGTCGCTACACGCGGGCGAACTCAGGCCGGACCGGACCGACCCACCATCGCTGTCAGGCATACGACCAGAGACTAGGGGGCCCTGGTCCCACCCGGCACCACGAGGTCGGGGCCGGGGATGCGGCCGGTCGGGCCGGGTGAGGGCCGCCCGCCCACGTCCATCTTCTCCGCTTGGTTTCAGAGGGGGTCAGGGGACGGCAAATCCGTAAATGGGCATCCCGTTGGCAAAGAACGATTGCGCCGGCAAATACGGCCCGTTGACCAGTACCGACGTCCAGTTGCCCGGTCCGGGGCCGGTATCTCCTTCAACCGTGTCGATGGCACCGTCGGGCCACACCTGGGCTACCACACCTATGTGAGGCGAAGCGGCCACACTTTGCGGCCCCGTGCCGTAGAGCACCAGGTCGCCCGGCACCGGGCTGGCGGTAGCAGGGAGCACCGAAGTGTGACGGCGAGCCCAGTTGTAGACGTCACCGACAAACGCATAGCGCGGGATCGGTATCCCGGCGCTCTCCCAAACCCAGGTTGCGAACAGCGAGCACCACTCTTCGCATGGGCCATAAGGGTTGCAATAATTTCCGCCGTCCTTGCTGGGGCCGAGTTGGCTGGCGGCGATGGTGACGATTTTATGGCCGGCGGCATCAGGGTGGTTGAGGCGCGCCGGAAAGGCCTCGGCGTCGAGGAGCCAATACCCTCCACCAACCGGATCTGCGACTATCGCTGAAATTGGCGGCCGCGGGACGGCTTTGTTGTTGCCGCCGAGAGAAGGGGCGTCGCCAAATGCGTCCACCTCGCCATTACCGCATAAAAGCCAGTACCCCAGGCCATCAGGGGTGACGGCGATACCGTCGACCGGTGGGTGGCCGCGGCGCAGCCCGCCCAGCCTGGGAGCATCCCCGTAAGGGGTCACCTCGCCGCCTCCCTGGACGATCCAGTAGCCACGGCCGTCAAAGGAAGGAGCGATGGCAACAATCGGGATGTTGTGCAAATGAGTGGCGCCCAGAGAACCGTAGTAACCGGCGTCGCCAAAGGCATAAACCTCTCCGTGGCTGGCCACCATCCAGTAGCCCTTGCCGTCGGGCGTGGCAGCGAAGCCTACTATTGGCTCGGGGATGTGTTTCCCAGCGGTGGAGCCATAAAATGCCGCGT
Organism: Acidimicrobiales bacterium; assembly: GCA_035502515.1. GTDB lineage: Bacteria > Actinomycetota > Acidimicrobiia > Acidimicrobiales > Palsa-688 > Fen-671. Next base: position 23,509 of record DATJUH010000231.1, on the reverse strand, counting down.
CACCAAAGGGGTAAACGCCGCCGGCCATGGAAACCAGCCAGTAACCGCCTCCGTCAGGGGTTGGGGCCATGGCCACGACCGGCGAGTACAGCTTGAGGGCCGAGGTGCTCCCGAAGAACCTGGCGTCACCGTAAGCGATGACGCCGCCGTCCGCCCCGACGAGCCAGTAGCCCTTCCCATCCGGAGTGGCGGCCATGGTCACGATCGGTGCCGCCAATGGCGCGTTGGTCGGGCTGCCAAAAAACTGAGCGGACCCGTAAGTGAGCACCCCGCCGTCCTTGAAGAAGCCGCCGGACTGTTCGAGGGCCGGGCGCTTGGCTGCGTTCCCGTCAGGCCGGCCGGCGGGTGCCGGCTTGGTGCTGGCGCCGGCGGTCCCCGACAGGCCCACGGCGCCCTGGAACAACGCGCACATGGCCAGGACGATGGTTACGGCGGCCCCTCTTAATTGAGTCGTCAGCCGTGAAGGAGCCGCCGCCGTCCTAGCCCGCACTTCCCAATGTCTAGCAGCTTTTTGGGTGCGCAACAGGGGCTCCCCGCACCAGGGGGAGGGCCGCGGGGAGGCGACCGGGAAAAGCCCGCGGCGGAAGGCCGGGGGCCACAAAACACCCGCGAGGAGCATGAAGCCCGGGGACCGGCGGCCGCCCAGTCCCCCCACGAAGTGGCGGATCTCGATATGTTCTCTGACGTGGCCCACATGGGGAACAAGGTCTGGTGGCACGGTCATATCGGTGGCCTCCTCGCGGCGCGCCAGGCCCGGCCCGCTTGGGCGGTTGCCGGTCCTCCGCCGTGCGCTCCCCCCGCCCACCCACCGGCCGCCTTCTGCCTTGCCTTCGAGAACGTCGCCCGGCCCGAAGTGCCGAGGAGCGCCTACCTGTGATCGAGCACGAAGTCCGAGCCCACAAGAGCTCCGAGACGCTGCCGAGGGAGCAGCAGCTGGCCTGGAAGTTGGCCGAAGTGGCTACCGACGACGCCCTCGTCGAGCCTGAGGTGGCCGACATGGTGGTGAACCGGCTGATCGACGACGCCGGGGTGGCCCTGGCCGCCCTGCGCCGCCCTCCGGTGGAGCATGCCCGCGCCCAGGCTCTGGCGCACTTGCGCCAGCCCGGCGCCGCCGTCTTCGGGTGCGGGACTCAGGCCTGGGTATCGCCCGAGTGGGCGGCATGGGCGAACTGCGTGGCTGTCCGGGAACTTGATTTCCACGACACCTTCCTGGCCGCCGAGTACTCCCACCCGGGCGACAACATCCCTCCCCTTCTGGCTGTGGCCCAACACGCCGGCTGCGGTGGCCCCGACCTGGTCAGGGCGATCGCCACGGCTTATGAGGTGCAGGTGGACCTTTCTCGAGGCATCTCGTTGCATGCTCACAAGATCGACCACGTCGCCCACCTCGGGCCGTCGGTGGCGGCCGGCCTCGGCACTCTCCTCCGGCTGCCGGCTGAGGTCGTCTACCAGGCCATAGGCCAGGCCCTCCACACCACGACCGCTACCCGGCAGTCACGGAAGGGCGAGATCTCATCGTGGAAGGCCTACGCCCCGGCCTTCGCCGGCAAGGTCGCCATCGAGGCGGTCGACCGGGCCATGCGGGGCGAGACCTCACCAGCCCCCATTTACGAGGGCGAAGACGGTGTCATCGCGTGGCTGCTGGACGGGCCGGACGCCAGCTACTGGGTGCCGTTGCCATCAGCGGGCGAGCCGAAGAGAGCCGTCCTGCGCACGTACACCAAGGAACACTCCGCCGAGTACCAGGCGCAGGCCTTCATCGACCTGGCCCGGCGGATGCGGGCCCGGGTGGAAGACCTGGGCCAGGTGCGCTCGATCAGGATCTCCACCAGCCATCACACCCACAACGTCATCGGCACCGGCTCGGGCGACCCGCAGAAATTCGACCCGGAGGCGTCACGTGAGACGCTCGACCACTCCCTCCCCTACATTTTCGCCGTTGCCCTCGAGGACGGCACCTGGGACCACGAACGGTCCTATGCGCCCGAGCGCGCCCGGCGGGCCGAGACGGTCGAGTTATGGCGCAAAGTGACCACCGAGGAGTCTCCGATGTGGACCGAGAGTTACCTGGCCGGCGAAGCCTTCGGCGGTCAGGCCATCTTCGAGCTGGCTGACGGGAGCGTCCTCCAGGACGAGATTGCCGTGGCCGACGCCCATCCCCTCGGCGCCCGGCCGTTCGGCCGGGCGGAGTACGCCGACAAGTTCCGCCGGCTGGCTGCCGGGACAGTAACCGCCGACGAGCAGGAGCGCTTCCTGTCATTGGCAGAACGCCTACCCACGCTCGACCCCGAGCAGGTCCGCGAACTGAACTTGAGAGTGCCGGGGCTCAAAGAGGAGACGCCGGCGGGAGGCCTGTTCTGATGTTCCATTCGTCCACTCCTGCCGGCGAAAAACGCCAGGCTCTACGTGACGGCCTGGCTTCGGGCCGTCTCTTGCGTTTCCCGGGCGCCTTCAACCCGCTGTCCGCCATGCTCATAGAGCGCCTGGGCTTCGAGGGCGTGTACGTTTCGGGAGCTGTGATCTCGGCCTCGCTTGGCCTCCCTGACATCGGCCTCACGACCTTGAGCGAGGTCGCCGGCCGGGGTCACGAGATCGCCCGCACCACCGCCTTACCCACGCTCATCGACGCTGACACGGGGTTCGGCGAGCCTCTCAACGCGGCCCGCACGGTCCAGGTGCTGGAGGACCTCGGTATGGCCGGCTGCCACATCGAGGACCAGGTCAACCCCAAACGGTGCGGGCACCTGGACGGCAAAGAAGTGGTCCCCACCGACCAAATGCGGCGGCGCATAAAGGCGGCCGCGGCCGCCAGGCGCGATGGCCGCTTTGTCATCTGCGCTCGCACTGACGCTCGGGCCATCGAAGGCCTCAGCGCGGCCATAGAGCGCGGCAAGGCGTACCTCGACGCCGGCGCCGACATGCTTTTCCCCGAGGCGCTCCAGGGCGCGGACGAGCTGGAGAGGTACAAGAAAGCTGTCGACGCCCCTGTGCTCGCCAATATGACCGAGTTCGGCAAGAGTGAGCTGGTCGAGGTGGGCACGCTCGCCTCGGCCGGCGTGAACATTGTGATCTACCCGGTTACGCTGTTACGCCTGGCCATGGGCGCCGCCGAGCGTGGTTTGCGCGAGCTCGCGTCCCAGGGCACCCAGGCAGGCTTGGTTGGGCAGATGCAGTCCCGGGCCCGGCTGTACGAGCTGCTGGGGTACGACGATTACACGGCATTTGATGCAGAGTTGGGAGAACTGTGAGCGGACCGACTGAGGTCAAACGAGGCTTGGCAGGGGTTACGGCAGACACGTCCGCCGTATCCGTCGTCGACGAAGAGTCCGGGTCGCTGCTATATCGCGGTTACCCGGTCCCCGAGCTGGCCGCGTCGTGCAGCTTCGAGGAGGTGGCCTACCTCATCTGGCACGGTGAACTACCCACTACCTCGCAACTGGAGGAGCTCGTGTCGGCGGAGCGTTCCCGGCGCCAGGTGCCGGCGGTGCTCTCCCAGGCTCTTTCGGGGCTCCCGCCGACGTGCCACCCGATGGACATCCTGCGGACAGCGGTGAGCTACCTTGGCGCACTCGACCCGTCGGAGGACGACCCCTCCCCCGAAGCTGAGTTAGAAAAATCGTTGGACCTGTGGGCCAAGCTGCCCACCATCGTCGCCGCCGAACAGCGGCGCCGGCACGGGCAACCGCCGATCGCACCGGACCCCGACCTTTCCTTCTGCGATAACTTCTTCCACATGTGCACGGGTCGAGTGCCGGATGAAGATGTCGTGCGCAGCTTCGAGATCTCCATGGTGCTGTACGCCGAACACGGCTTCAACGCCTCTACGTTCACTGCCCGGGTCATCACGTCCACCTTGTCAGACCTTTACTCCGCCATCACGGGGGCCATCGGCGCCCTGAAAGGCCCGTTGCACGGTGGGGCGAACGAGGCCGTGATGGGTATCTTCACCGAGGTGACGAGCCCCGGCCAGGTCGACGGATGGCTGTCCAGCACCCTGGCTTCGGGTCAGAAAGTCATGGGTTTTGGCCACCGCGTGTACAAGCACGGGGACAGCCGGGTGCCCACCATGCGCGCCGCTCTCGAACGTTTGGCAAGAACGAGCGACGAGGGCGGCCAAGTGATGGCCGTTTACGACCGGCTCGAACGGGCGATGCAAGAGAGCAAGGGCCTTTACCCGAACCTCGACTATGCCACCGGGCCCGCTTATTACCTGATGGGCTTCGACATCCCCACCTTTACGCCGATCTTTGTGATGAGCCGGATCACCGGCTGGACGGCGCACGTAATAGAGCAAAGGGCAAACAATGCGCTGATAAGGCCGCTGTCGGCCTACATCGGCCAGCCTCGGCGCGCCCTGCCCAGCACCGCCAAAGGGAAACTGGCCTAGTGCCGGGGAGGATGACCGGGTTATGGGCCGGGCCGCTCCCGGCCATGTTTCCCCGGAATATAGGTGAGCCAGTTCTTGGCCCCTGACACCCCAACGCCGGCGCAAGCCCTCGAACGCTCGCCTTCGGCGGCTCCACCTTATGGCGCCAGTTCGCCGGCCGGAACGGGCCCGGCCACAACGGGGCCTGCCGGTACAGTGCCTCCCGGTACAGTGCCTGCCGGTACTATGCCTGCCGGTACAGTGCCTGGCGCCCAGGAGGCCCCTGCCGGCGGCGCCACGACAACCACAGCCGCGCCGCTGTCACACCCCGTCATCACCCGGGGACGGCCCACCTGGCAGGAAGTGCTCGTCGTGCTCGGGATTTCGACTTTCCTGGCCGCACTTTTCTTGCACAATGCCTGGCGCCACCCGCTCAGCACTCAAGTCGGCGTGTTCGGTGATGCCGACGAGTACACCTGGTTCCTGGCCTGGGTGCCGTACGCCATCGGGCACGGGTTGAACCCGCTGGGCAGCACCTTCGTGAATTTCCCGCACGGCATAAACCTGATGTGGAACACGTCGGCGCTCCTGCCGAGCTTCCTCATGTCGCCGGTAACGGTTGTCTTCGGAGCGGGGTTCTCCTACAACGTCCTGGCCACGGCGGCGCCGGCGCTCAGCACCACCTTCGCGTACATGGCATTCCGGCGCTGGACAGCACCTGTGCCGTCGTTCGCGGGCGCCCTCGTCTTCGGTTTCTCGTCCTACATAGTCGCTCAATCAATTGGTCATCTCGCCCAAACGCTCCTCCCGACCGCGCCCCTCATCCTGATCGTCCTGGACCGGCTGCTGGTAGTACAGGCCGGCAGAGCGTGGCTCGACGGCCTGACGCTCGGGCTCCTGGCGTGGGCACAGCTGCTGACCGGGGAGGAAGTACTCGCCTTCGAAGTCGTCGCCGCCATCATCGCGGTGGTCGTGCTCGTCGCCATCAACGACCGCGCCATCTTCCCGCACGTCCGCTACGCCGCCAAAGGGCTCGTCGTATCGGGCGGGTCGTTCCTGGTGCTGTCGGCGCCCTTCCTCGCTTACCAGTTCCTCGGCCCTAACCGGGTGCAAAACGCCCACGCCCAAGGCGCCTACGTAAACGACCTGCTGAACTTCGTGATCCCCACCAGCCTGGCCAAGTTTGCCCCGGCGGCGGCGCTGAACCTGAGCGACCAGTTCCGGCCCCAAAACATCTCGGAGCAGGACGCGTACATTGGCATCCCGCTGCTGCTGTTCATAGCCCTCACCCTTTTCATTGCCAGGCGTCGCCGGGTCACGTGGGTTGCCTTTTCGATGGGTTTGGGGTGTGCCATCCTCTCGCTGGGCCCGTCGCTCCGCGTGCTGGGTACCACTACCACGTTCGAGTTGCCCGACGCGTGGCTCCAGGACCTGCCCCTGTTCCGCAACGTGCTGCCCGACCGGTTCGCCTCGATGATGTTCCTCAGTGTTGGCTGGCTCGTCGCCCTCGGCTGGCACGAGCTCAGGCGGTTCAAGTTGCCCGTCAGAGTTCCGGGTTTCGCATTGGCCGGGCTCGGCCTCGTGGCCCTGATCCCGATCACCAGTTACCCCGCAGCCGCCAGCCCGATGTACGCCGCCTTCGACACCGGATTGGCCTGTCCCCGTCCAACGTCTGGGCCGCAGTTGTCCCCGCGGCCGGTAGCGCTGGTCTTGCCAGCCATGGATGAAATGGCACTGCGCTGGCAGCCGGAGGCGAAGTTCTGTTACGCCATGCCGACCGCTACCGGCATGGCCGGCACGAACTCGGGCGACATCGGGAACGAACCGCTCATGCTGACCGTCGGCCAACCCGGCCAACCGTTGCCCGTACTGACGCCGGCGGTCCGGCAGCAGGCTGCCGCCAACCTAAAGACGTTGGACATAAAAGAGATAATCGTGGCCCCCGAGTACCCCTATTCGGGGGTGCCGGCGTGGGACCCCAACGGCCAGGCCCAGCTAATAGCGTGGTTGGAAGGGCTCCTAGGCCAGGTGCCCGTCAATAGCCATGATGCCTATTTCACGTATGTCTGGAAAGACCTGCCCTCCAACAAAGACATAGCGACGGGGCATGTCGCCTACATACGCGGCGCGCTTTGACGGCTATCGGGACACCCGGCGCCCTCGTACTCTGACGAGAAACGTGCCTAGACCACTCCGACGGGATAAAGCCCCGACGTATGCCACCTGAACCTCCGGCACCGGCGCACGCGCTGCAGTTCGCCGGGCAACAAGTCGCTTACGGTATGGCCGCTCCGGTGGCGGCCGACAAAACGGGCCTTGACGACGACGCCGGTGAGGGGCGCCGGACCGCGCCCTCACCGTCACGGCGGCTGCCTTCCGCACCCCGACGCCGCGCCGGCTGGCAGGACGTAGTGGTGGTGCTCGCCTTGTCAACCTTCCTGAGCGCCCTTTTGTGGCATAACGCTTGGGTAAAACCGTTCACCACCCAGGTCGGAGTGTTCGGGGACGCCGACGAGTACTCCTGGTTCCTTTCGTGGGTGCCCTACGCCATGGGTCATGGATTGAACCCGCTCGGCAGCACGTTCGTGAACTTCCCGCAGGGCATCAACTTGATGTGGAACACATCGGTACTATTGCCGAGCTTTCTCATGTCGCCCATCACCGTGATTTTCGGGGCCGCATTTTCCTACAACATCCTGGCCACGGCGGCACCGGCGCTCAGTGCAACATTTGCGTTCGTGGCGTTCCGCCGGTGGACCGGCCGGCTGCCCGCGCTGGCCGGCGCCCTCGTGTTCGGTTTTTCTCCTTACATGGTCTCCCAGTCCGTAGGTCACCTCGCCCAGACCTTGGTAATGACGGCGCCGCTGTTGCTCATAGTCCTGGACCGCCTTCTCGTTGTACAAGCGAGCAGGCCCTGGCTCGATGGGCTGTTGCTCGGCGCCCTGGCCTGGGTACAGCTCCTGACCGGCGAAGAAGTCCTCGCCATGGAGGCAGCCGTGGGCCTGATCGCACTAATCGTTCTGTGCGCCATGAACGGCCGCGCCGTTTTCCCTTACATCCGCTACGCATTCAAAGGCCTAGTGGTGGCGGGCGGGTCGTTCCTGGCACTGGGGCTGCCGTTCCTGGCTTACCAGTATTTCGGCCCCGACCAGGTGCAAGACGTCCACCCGCCGAATGTGTACGTGACCGATTCCCTGAACTTTTTCATCCCCACGAACATCACGCACTTCGCCACGGCGGCGGCCGTCCGGATCAGCGACCAGTTCACGGGTAACGGCTCGGAGCAGGGGGCCTACGTAGGGATCCCGTTGCTCCTGTTCATCGTCATTACGCTGATCATTGCCAGGCGGCGCCGGGTTACGTGGGTGGCGCTTTCGGTCACGGCCAGTGCCGCCTTGCTGTCGCTGGGCCCTACTCTGCACGTTGACGGCAAGGTAAGCAATTTTGGCCTGCCGGATAAATGGCTCCAGGAGTTGCCGTTTTTTCACAATTTGTTGCCCGACCGGTTCGCCTCGGTGATGTGGCTCGGAGTGGGCCTCCTCGTCGCCCTCGGTCTGGACGCACTGAAGCGCCTCAGGCTTCCGTACACTCTCTCCGGGTGGGCGGTGGCCGGGCTCGGCCTGGTGGCCCTCTTGCCTATTACAAACTTCCCCGCCGCTCCGAGCCCACTGTACGCAGCTTTCGATACGGGTTTCGCCTGCTCTCAAAGCACGCCCGGGCCGACATCGAATGCCCGCCCGACAGCTCTGGTCCTACCGGCGATCAACGAAATGGCGTTGCGCTGGCAGCCGGAAGCGAAATTCTGTTACGCCATGCCGAGCGCGACGGGCATGACAGGTACTAACCCGGCCGACATCGGCCATCTGCGCCTGATGTTGGCAGTGGGCCAACCCGGTCTGGCCCTGCCCACGCTGACGCCGGCGATAAGAGCCCAAGCCGCGGGAGACATAAAGGCCCTCGACATCCACGAGATAATCGTTTCGCCTCTGTACCCGTTCTCGGGCCGCCCCGCGTTCACCTCCCATGACCAGGCCCGGCTCGTCGCTTGGCTGGAGGGGCTGGTCGGGCAGGCGCCGGTCCAGAGCCACGACAGCTACCCCACGTACGTCTGGAAAAACCTGCCCCCGCTCAGCGACATCGCAACTGGCCACGTCGCCCACGTCAAGGGCGCGCTCTAATCCCCGCTATTGCGGGCTCAGTCCCCGTGACCGAGTACCACGCCCTGGTGGCGGGTACTGCGCCGTGTTATAGGGGCTAAGCGGTGCGCTGGCCCAGGCGCTGAGCGACTTCGACGCGGTTGCGGCCCCGGCGTTTGGCCAGGTACAGGGCCCGGTCGGCGGCGGCCAGGACGGAACGCCAGCTACCTGACGGCCCGCAGGCGACGCCGATGCTGACGGTCACCACGAGACGGGGGTGGAGGCTGCTCCAGGGATAGGACCGGACCTTCAGGCGGATGCGTTCGGCAAAGTCGCGGGCCGCTCCGAGCTCCACGGTGGGGAGGGCGAAGACGAACTCCTCCCCGCCGTAGCGGACCACGATCTGACCGGCGCGGGCGTCGGCGGCCAGGATGTGGCCAAGGGCGCGCAACACGTGGTCGCCGACTTCATGGCCAAACGTGTCATTGATCCGCTTGAAGTGGTCGATGTCGGCCATCAGGAGGGCCAGCTGCTCCCGGTCCTCGGCCACGTCGCCCAGCACCCGCTCGATGAGACGCCGGTTGCCGATCCGGGTGAGGGCGTCCTCTTCGGCCGAGCGGATAGCGGCCGCCGTCTGGGCCTCGAGCGACCGCCGCTCCTGCTCGAGAGCGGCCCGCGCCCACACCTGCTCGACGACCTGGCCGGTTTGGCGGCGGTGGATGGCCCACATCCGCCGCTTCAACTCGAGCGCGTCGGCGAGGGCGCGTTCCAGGTCTCCTGCCTCACGCTCCGCGCCGACCAGCTCATCGAGGATAAGCATGGTGTCGTGCAGGTCGTCGCTCCGCTCGGCCAACTGAGCAGCGCTACTGGCGGCGGCCACGGCCTCCGCCGAGCGGCCCAGGGCACGAAGGCAGCGGGCCTCTGTCAGCTTGGCGTCGGCCCGGCCGGCCGCCCACACGATGGCGTCCGAACCGCCGGCGGACTTCTTCAGCACCTCGAGCGCCTCGACGGGCCGGCCCAGCTCGACCAGCAGTTCGGCCCGGAGCCTGGGCACGCCGAGCTGGCCCTTGATCTCTTCGGTCGCCTCGTCGTCCAGCCGGCGCACGACCTGCTCGGCCTCCCCCAACCGGTCAGCCCCGAAGCGGTCGTAACGGCCGTCGCCCTGACCGGAGGCCCGGTCCTGGCGCGCCGCTAGGAGAAGCGCTTCGGCGATGTTGTGCAGCTGGCGGCAGATGACCCAGGCGTCGCCGTTTCGCTCCGCGGCCGCCAGGGACACTTCGAACTGTTCGATGGCCCGGTCGTAGTCAAGGAACGAATAGCAAAAGATCCCGAGCCGGTTGGCCACCTCTGCCAGGACGCTGTCCTCCATGATGAAGCCCATCGAGAGGATGCACGTCGTGGCCAGTTCCGCGGCCAGTGACATCTCGCCCAACCTCGACGCGAACGCCGCTCCCAGGCTGGCCGCCTCCAGAGAGCCCTCCGTGTCCCCGGCTTCCTCGAACAAAGCCATGGCAGCCAGGGCATCCTGCAATACCTCGCGGGTCTGCCACCGGCTCGAACGGACTCTTGTGCGGCACATCAACAACCGCGCCCGCTGCCACGGTTCGTCGACCGAGGCCAGGGCCACCTCGATATCTCGCAGGCATTCGGCCCGCTCATCCTCCGACGCCGCCGTATCGGCGCGGTGGTAGAGCGCGTCCATGTCCGCCCGCGCGTCAGTGCCAATAGTCACAGGAAAGTTATCGGCAGCACGCCGCTGCGAGGTTGAGCACCGTTCTTTACCTTCATTTCTCCAACTTCTGGCCCCCATTCCCGGGTACAGGCGTCTCGAGCCTCCCGAGCTGGGCCTTCCTTCCGTTATATGTCCGCTTCAGTTCCTGCCGATTGTCCCTTCCGTGGGCCCTGACCTGGCTCAGCCCTTGGCGTCCGCCCAGCTGGAGCCCCAGGAGATGTTGACTTCCAGCGGGACCGAGAGGAGTGCCGCCCCCTGCATCGCCTCCAGCGTCACCTTCGTGGCTGCTTCCTCCTCGTCGGGAGGTACCTCGAGGAGGACCTCGTCGTGGACCTGCAAAATGAGCTTGCTGCGCAGGCTCTGCTCGCTCAGGCGGGTGTCGAGGCGGACCAGCGCTGCTTTGAAGATGTCGGCGGCCAGGCCCTGGATACCGGCATTCATAGCCTGGCGCTCACCGGCCATCCGGACCTGGTAGCGCTGCGAGGCCAGCTCCGGGATCAGCCGGCGCCGGCCGAACAGTGTCTCGGTGTAACCCTTGTCCCGCGCCTCGGCGACGACCTGGTCCATATAGGCACGGACCCTCGGGAAGCTGTCGAAATACGCCTTCAGGATCTCCGCTGCCTCGTCCACCTCGATGCCGAGGCGCTGGGCCAGGCCGTAGGACTCCATGCCGTAGGCCAGCCCGTAGGAGACCATCTTCGCCTTCGAGCGCATGGCAATCGTCACGTCTCCCGGGTCCACACCGAATATTCGGGCCGCCGTGGTCCGGTGGATGTCCGCTCCAGTACTGAAAGCTTCGATCAGGCCGGGGTCCTGGGCCAGGTGGGCGATTACTCGCAGCTCGATCTGGTTGTAATCGGCCACCAACAGCCGCATGCCCTCTGCCGGGACGAAGACCCGGCGTAGTTGTCTGCCTTCTTCGGACCTGATGGGGATGTTGTGCAAGTTGGGCGCGTCCGAAGAGAGCCGGCCGGTCCGGGCCACGGTCTGGTTGAACGTGGCATGGATGCGCCCGTCCGGGCCTACTTCAGCCAGAAGCGCATCGGTGTACGTGGACCGGAGTTTCTCCACTTCCCGGTAGCGCAAGATGGCCGGGATGATCGGGTGCTCGTCCCGCAATTTCTCGAGCGTCTGGTTGTCAGTCGAGTACCCCGTCTTCGTCTTCTTGCTCGGCGTGAGGCCGAGCTTGTTATAGAGGACCTCGCGCAGCTGCTGGACCGAATTGACAAGGAAAGGCTCGCCGGCCAGCTCGTGCACCTGGCGCTCGAGAGCGTGCGCTTCTTCGGCCAGGACACGGCCCAGGCGGGACAGCTCGGCCGTGTCGACGCGGACACCAACCAGTTCCATGCGGGCCAGCACCCTGACGAGGGGTCGTTCTACCTCGTCGTACAGGCGCGACATCCCCCGGGACGAAAGGGCGGCGGACAGGGGGCCGACCAGGCGGGCCACGGCGCCGGCTCTTTCGGCGGCCACCAGGGCCGGGTCGCCCGGGCCGGACAGGTCAAGCTGACCGGCGGGCGTAGTGCCCGCCGGGGCCAGGCCGATGCCGGCGTAGCGGGCGGCCAGTTCCTCGAGCACGTACTGGTCGCCGGCCGGGTCGACCAGGTAGGCGGCGATGGAGGTGTCGAGCTGGAGGTTGTAGAAATCGACCCCTGCTCCCGCCAGCCCTCGCATGAGAGCCTTGGCGTCGTGGGCCGACACCAACGCACCCTCGGGGCCCATGAGCCCACTCATAGCCCTCAACACTTCCGGGCGGGCTAGGAGCTCCTGGCCGAGCCACCAGGCGTGTACCCGGTCGGCGGCTTCGTCGGGCCTGGCAGCTGGGGCGACGTCGGCCCCTCGAGCGACCGGCTCCGTCCCATCGGCCGGCGCCGGCGGCACTTCGGTGAACGCCAGCCCGGTCACGGCCGAACGCCCCTCGCGCCCTTCCCAGGACGGGGCCACGGCTAGCGAGGCGCCGGCATGCGCCCATTCGTGAAGGCGATGGAGGGCGCTCTCGGCACTGTCAAACCGTTCAAGGGCGACGTCCAGCGGCGGGCCGGCTGAAGGGCTGGCCGCCGCCAGCTCGACTTTCCCTGTTCCTGTGGCGTCGACGAGACGGTCCCACAGCGTCCTGAACTCGAGGAAGTCAAACAGCCGGCGCAGTTCGGCCACGTCCCACCCGCCGACGGCCGCCTCATCCGGGTCGAGGCTCACGGGCAGGTCGCGCACTAGGGGGGTGGCTTTGGCGTTGCTCCGCACCGCCGCCTCGCCATCGATGAGCGACTGTTTCAGGCGAGGCGTCATCTCGTCGATATGGGCGTATAGGTTGTCCAGGCTGCCGTAGGTCGTGATCAGCCGGGCGGCCGTCTTCTCGCCCACCCCGGGCACTCCGGGGAGATTGTCCGAGGGGTCGCCTCGCAAGGCGGCGAACTCCGGGTACTGCCTGGGTGTCACTCCTGTCCTGTCGGCAATGCCGGCCTCGTCGTAGAGCACATAGTCGGAGACGCCGCGCCGGTTGTAGAGCACCCTTATGTGCGGGTCCTCGACCAGCTGGTAGGTGTCGCGGTCGCCGGTCACCACGATCACGTCGTCGCCGGCTGCGGCGGCCTGAGTGGCCAGCGCCGCCAGCACATCGTCGGCCTCGTACCCGACCAGCTCGATGACCGGTATACGCATCGTCTCGACCACCTGGCGGACCAGGCCGATCTGCTGGCGGAGGATGTCCGGGGCGGCCGAGCGGGTGGCCTTGTAGTCGGGCACCAGTTCGTGGCGGAAAGTCGGCTCAGGCCGGTCGAAGGCCACCGCCAGGCGGTCGGGGTGGTGGTCTTTCAGCAGGTTGACGAGCATCGACGTAAAGCCGTAGACGGCGTTGGTCACCTGCCCCGATGCCGTCGCCAGGTCCGTCGGAAGAGCAAAAAAGGCGCGGTAAGCGAGCGAGTTGCCGTCCAGCAGCATTACCAGGGCCATTGGGCAACCTTCGTTTGGCCCACCTTCATTCGGGCCACCCCCGTTTGGGCCACCCCCATCTGGCTTACCCTTCTTCGCTCTTCACGGAGCACCGCCGGCTGTTGCACCCCATCAGTCTGCCACCACCTTGTGACGCTCTGGCCTGTGACGCTCTGGCGGCCTGTCGCTGTCCGTAGCGGCTGGCCCGGCAGACGTCACTGGACGGAGATTATGACCACTTGCGGGGCGGTAGTAATAGAGGCTCTTTGGCCCATCGCATCTCTGCTGGTGGCGCGCCGCACCGGGTGCCACCCGGCCAGAAGTACGCTCGTCTTGTGGTCACCAACGCCAGCCCCGCCGGCCCCAGTCCCGCAATTGTGGGCCCTGCAGGCGTTCACCCCCCGAGCGAACAGTACCTGGAGGCTATATTCAACCTGGAAGAGGAGGGTAGCCAGGTCATACAGGCCCGCCTGGCCGAGCGGGTGGGACATTCGGCCCCCACCGTTTCGGAGATGGTGCACCGATTGAAAGAGGCGGGCTACGTCGAGGTGGCCGGCCGTTCGATCTCGCTGACGTCAAGCGGCCGGCAGCTGGCCACCAGCGTCATCCGCAAGCACCGCTTGGCCGAAAGGCTCCTTACTGACATCCTGGGGCTTCCTTGGCACAAGGTCCACGCCGAAGCGGACCGCTGGGAGCACGTGATATCCGACGATGTCGAGGCGCGCCTGGTAGAGGTGCTCGGCAACCCGGCCACCTGCCCGCATGGCAATCCCATCCCCGGGTCCGGGGCGAAGCCGGAGCCGGCCACCGTCCTGGCAGAGGCTCAAGAGGGGGACCACGTCCGGCTCTCACGGGTGACCGAGCTCGTCGAGTTCGACCTGGAGTCGCTGATCTATCTGGACGAACATGGGTTCGTACCCGGTTCCGAAGCCGTCGTCGCCGCCCGGGCGCCGGACGGCGCCCTCGTTCTGGAAGTGGCGGGCGGGACGGTGGTGCTCGGCGCCCCTCTGGCGAAGCAGCTCTACGTAGCGCCGGTGGCCGCCCGTCGCGACTAGCTACCGGCGGGTGCCGGCGGGGCTTCGGGACGCAGCCCTTCGTCCAGGATCTGGGCGGCGATGTCCTTCATCGTGCGCCGCTCGTCCATGGCCCGGCGCTGGATCCAGCGGAAAGCGTCGTTTTCTTTCATGTCGAGGTCGTCCATCAGCAGCCCCTTCGCCCGCTCGACAATCTTGCGGGTGGCCAGCCGCTGCTCCAGGTCCTTGTTCTCCTCCTCGAGCGCTTTCATCTCCTCGAAACGCCCGATGGCCAGCTCGATGGCGGGGACCAGGTCGTTGCGCTGGAAGGGCTTCACCAGGTAGGCCAGGGCACCGGCTTCCCGGGCGCGATCGACCAGCTCTCGCTGGCTGAACGCGGTGAGGATCAACACCGCGGCCAGCCGCTCGGCGGTTATCTCCGAGGCCGCGGTCAGACCGTCACCACCAGGCATTTTTATGTCGAGGATGGCCAGGTCAGGGCGGTGCTCGCGAACAAGCGCCACTACCTCGTCGCCGCGGCTCGTTTCCGCCACGACCTGATAACCCTCCTCTTCGAGGGTTTCTTTCAAATCGAGGCGGATCAGGGCCTCGTCCTCGGCGATAACGACTCTGGTGCCCACCCGGTGTCTACCTGCCCTCAGGTGGGCGTTCAACCGGCGTTCGCACCGGAGGGACAACGAGCTTCCGGAAAAGAGCGGGACGCCACCCGTCCCTCTGCGAACCTGCGGGCGCTGCTACCCGAGCAGGCAATGACGGCATCCGCCGCCTCCTTCTGTGTGTCAACCGTGATTTTCAGGGAGAGGTGCCAGGCACCAGTTTGTCGAGCAGTTCGTCGAGCTCGGCTTCCAACCGCCGTACTTGGTCAACCAGGCTGTCGCGCGCTCCTTGCATCGCTGCGGCGTGCCGTTGCGCTTCCTGGCTCTCCCGGGCCGCCAGGGGCGTTTCGGAAACGAGCGAGCGGATGCGGGCCTCATCGGCCGCCTCGGACAGGGCGCTCAGCTGCTCATCGGCTACGGCCAGCTCTTCTCTGGCTTTGCGCAGGCGCTTGGACACTTCCAATATCCTACGCTCGACTAGGAACCGGGCCATCGCTCACAAGGTAGTGCGGCTACCCCACGGTCAACGAAACGGTGACGGCCGGGTGGCGCCTTTCAGTTGGCACTTGACCAGGCGTTCAGGACCTTCTCAGATCTAGCTCATATCTAGGGACCACACTGTGTGTGAGGCATCTGCGCCGGAAGGGATCTGGTTATGAGAGTTCTTGTGGTCGACGACGAGCCGGCGGTACGCCAAGCGCTCGAGCGTGCGTTGCGTTTCGAGGGTTATACCGCGGAACTAGCCGAGGACGGGATGGCCGGGCTAGCGGTTCACGCCGAGCGCCCGGCGGACGCCATCGTGCTGGATATAGCCATGCCGCGTCTCGACGGGCTGGAGATGTGCCGGCGCTTGCGAGCGGCAGGTGACCGGACCCCCGTGCTCATGCTCACCGCCAAAGCGGCCGTCACCGAGCGAGTGGACGGGCTGGACGCCGGCGCCGACGACTACCTGGTGAAGCCGTTCGCCCTGGAAGAACTGCTGGCCCGGTTGCGGGCGCTCATGCGCCGGAGCGCGCCGACGGCCGACAACGAGATCCTGCGCTTCGGCGACCTGTCGCTCGACCCTGGGACCCGGGAGGTGCGCCGGGGGAACCGGCTGATCGAGCTGACGAGGACCGA
Organism: Acidimicrobiales bacterium; assembly: GCA_035502515.1. Lineage (GTDB taxonomy): Bacteria > Actinomycetota > Acidimicrobiia > Acidimicrobiales > Palsa-688 > Fen-671. The sequence continues at coordinate 7,598 of DATJUH010000231.1, read as the reverse complement.
GTTCTTGCTGCTGGAGCTGTTCCTGCGCAACCCGAAGCAGGTCCTGCCCCGTGAGGTCATTTTCGACCGGGTCTGGGGCTACGATTTCGGCCTCAACTCAAACAGCCTCGAGGTTTACATTGGCTACCTGCGCCGCAAGACCGAAGCCGGTGGAGAGCCGAGGCTCATCCACACAGTGAGGGGCGTCGGCTACGTCATGCGCCTGCCGGTCGAGATGAGAGGGTGAAAAGAGCGGCTCGCTCACTGCCATGGCACTGAACTGGGCGCCCCAGAACCGTTGGCAAAGGGGCAACCCGGGCACAGCGGATCCACTGGCTCCGTACCCGGTGGCGCCGCCCATAGGTCCTTCGCCTCCTGAGGCCCAACCGGGCGAGGCAGGTCCTGCCAACGCCACCCAGTACGAGGCCGGGGCACAAGGGGACCTCGGGCCAAAGGACGGTCTTCGCGGACCTGTTCGAAAGCGGCGCAAGCCGGGCCGGTTCCCCTTGGCGTGGCTGCGCAAAGTCAGCTTCCGCAGCCGCGTCAGCATCCTCGTCGGCGTGGCCGTCGGCATCGCCGTCGCCCTCGCCTCACTGGTGTCCTACATAGCCGTCAGCCGCCAGCTGGAAGGCCAGGTAACCTCCAACCTTCAAAACGCGGCCGCCTCCCTGTCGGGGCGGGCGGGGCTCCCTCTAGTTCCCAACCCGAACGGCACCGGTTACGAGGTTCTCCCGGACGACTTTGCGCGCTTCCAGGAACGCACGGGAGATGCTCTTCAGGTCATCACCCAGAAAGGCGGCTTTGAATCAGGGTACAACAAACGCTTTTTCCCGATGTCCGCCCGTGCCGGGCAGGCCCTGAAGGAGAACCCGAACGATCAGTTCCTGGTGTTCGAAACGGTAACAGCCACCAACGGTGCCAGTTATCGGGTAGTAGACGTCCCGACCGATATCCCGGGGTGGGTGGTCCAGATCGGGTACAACCTCACAGACGTCGACAACACGCTGGCCTTCCTGCGGGCGGCCCTCATCCTTGTCGCTCTCGGCGGCGTGGCGCTGGCCGCCGGGCTGGGCTGGGCCGTAGGTCGCGTCAGCATCAGGCCGGTGGAAGACCTCACGGTGGCTGTCGAACACGTTACCGCCACCCAGGACCTCACGTCGACGATCGACGATGAAGGCAATGACGAGCTGGCCCGGCTGGCCCGCAGCTTCAATGCGATGTTGGCCGCCCTGGCCGCCTCCAAGGAGCAGCAAGCCCAGCTCGTCTCAGACGCCGGCCACGAGCTGCGCACCCCTCTCACCAGCCTGCGCACGAACATCGAGGTCCTGATGCGGACCAGAGATCTCCCGTCGGCTGACCGTCATGAGCTCCTGACAGACGTGGACGCCCAGCTCAAAGAACTGACCACACTGGTCGGCGACCTGGTCGACCTGGCCCGGGACGACGAAAGGCAACAGACCGAGCCGGAACTGGTCGACTTCGACGAAATTGTGGAGCACGCCGTCGAGCGGGCTCACCGCCGGGCCACGTCGCTCGAGTTCGATGTTTCCCTGCAGCCCGGCCAGGTCTACGCCCAGCCCGCCCTGCTGGAACGGGCGGTCATGAACGTCCTCGACAACGCAGCCAAATGGAGCCCACCCGGCGGCCGGGTCGGGGTTTGCCTGGAAGCCAACAGCGCCTGGCACCTGACCGTCACCGACCAGGGCCCGGGCATCGCTCCGGAGGACCTACCCCACGTTTTCGAACGCTTTTACCGCGCCCCGACGGCTCGGTCGATGCCCGGATCGGGTCTGGGCCTGGCCATCGTGAAGCGGGTGGTCAACTCCCACGGCGGCAGCATCGAGCTGAGTTCCCCGCCGCAGGGCGGCACAAAGGTGGAAATAGTCCTTCCGATGGACGCCAACTCGTCGTCGGCCAACGGCCAAGAGGAGGCTGTCTGACGGCGTGCCGGCGAGGGAGCGTCACTAAGCGCATCTCCTTCGGGGCAATACACCGCCGAGCCGCAGTGGGTTCTCGGTGCAACTTCCGCTTCTTGTTGCGCTAGCTGCCAGAAATTGCGAGCTTTCGCAACGAGAACCTTTTTCCGCGCCGAAAAGGCACCAAAATACGCTCTCCTACCCGCGTTGGCCGCTAATCGCCGACGTGTGACGGCACTTTTCGGTAAAGGACCGCAGCCGGGATTTAATGGGCGTTTGAGGGGCCGGGCGGCGCCGGAGGCGGTGGAACGGTCGGCAGGCTCGCAGTCGGCGGAGCCGGCGGCGGGGCGGGCGGCGCGCCGACCGGTGGCGTCGTGGCCGGGGGCCGGGGGTACGCCACTACCGGCTCGGCCTCTTCAACCGTTGAACCCGGGGCAGTCTCGTCGAGAGGGGGCAAATGGTTGAGTGCCGCGATTTCACCCAAAGCCCAGACCACCGCCAGCACCCCGATGGCAATATCGGCCAAATGCAGTAAGACGTCATCCACGACAGTGCCGATACCGCTATCTGTGAAAGCGGCGAAAAACCCGATAATCCCGATAACGATCAGCAGGGCCCCGAGCAAGAAGAAGAGCGTCAGGGCCGCATCCAGCAGTTGCCGGCCCAGGTGGTCTGTGTTCGGCCCGTGCAAGCGCGCCACGAGCGTCAAGGCCACTACTGTTACGGGAGCGCCGATAAATAACAGCGAGCTGCCGAGGAACAACCCCGACACTCCGGCATGAAAACTAATGGAAAACCCGAGCACCAGCGAGCCTATGAAGCTGAGCCAGACGGCGACCATATAAGAAAGGGCCGCCATTTCCCAGCCACATGACAGCAAAGGCCGGTGGGCCTCGTGCACCGGGCTCGGGATGAACCTTGACAGCCCCTTATCTACCATTGACAACCTCCCAAACCGGCATGGCCAAAGGCCCTATTTATCATCGTTGCTGCGGCCAGTCAAGGATTTCGTGGCAGGCCAAGGGCTATCAAGTCAGCGGGAGAGTCGACATCGGAAAAAGCCCGCACTATGCTGACTCCCGCCTTTTTGGCTTCGGCCCACTCACCTTCCGTCGGGAATGTGATCCCGGGCCGGCCCAGCAGCGCCTTCATCGACCGTTCGCCCCCCCGCACGAGCATTTCCCCGGCCAGCAGGTCTGTTTGCGACCACCGGGCACAAAGCGGCTGGGCGTGACCGGCCACCACTGGTACGACAGATCCCTTGGCCGGCCACGCGCAAAGCTCCGAAATTACCCCGGATGTCATGAACGGCAAGTCACAGGCCAACACCACCACGGGCCCGTCGTGGCCAAGGCTCCTCAGGTGGCGGGCGCCGGCACATATCGCGACCAAGGGGCCGGCACCAGCGGGCGTCTCTTGTAGGGCGGGTAATCCCGATACCCCCGGGCCTACTTCCCGGGCCGGCCGAGCCACGGCGTGGAGGGCACTGGCCAAGCGGGCCGCGTTGGGGGACCCGTCCACCAGCAGCAGGGCTTTGTCGAAGCCCATTCGCCGGCTGGCGCCGCCAGTGAGCAGGAGCCCCGCCACCTTCTCGACAGAGGTCTCCGGGGGCTCAGCCACGGCTCTTTTTTGTGTCGGTTATTGGACGATATCCGCTCTTAATATCCATGACCGGGCGAAAAACCGGTGCCTCAAGACGGCGAATTGCCGTCAGGCGGGCGAACCCAGCGCCACGACGCGCTTATACGGGGGCCAGATGACGCAATTTTCGGCACGGCGTGCTCGAAGAGCGCTTGGCACGCTCCTCCCATCACCAGCAGGTCACCGGAGCCGGGCCGGAAGTCGATCGACTTCCCGCCGCCGAGGGGCCGCAGCAGGAACGGCCGGGTGGCACCCAGGGTCACTATGGCCACGATCGTGTCGTTCAGGCGACGCAACTCCCGATCGCCATGGAAAGCCACGCTGTCCCGCCCATCGCGGTAATAGTTGAGCCCCGGCCCCGCCAGCGGCACCCGGTATAGGCGCTCGAGAGCCTCCCCCATCATTTTGATGGCGGGATGAGGGGCGCCCTCCTTGCCTTCACCAGCGCGCCAGGTCAGCCGCGGTTCGTCGACCACCCGCTCGTACATGCGCCGGCGGGCCTGGCCCCACGGGACGTCCCGGGCCAGCTCCTCGCAGAGGGTGTCCGAGCCCAGCAGCCAGGACCTCCAGACGTCGACCCACGCACTGCCGTCGAGCTCGGTCCTTTCGCGGACCGCGCCCTCGTTTACGGTGGGCTCGCCAACGCCAAAAAAGCCGAGCTGCAATTCAGGCACAACAACCAATAGTACCGTGACCAAACATATGTTTGGTGAGGGCTTACCGCCGGGTATGCACCAGCCGCAGCCGCAGCCGAACTATCCTGCGGCTGATGGCAGAGAACGGGGCCTCGAGCGGATGACACCGTTCTACGTCGCCGGGGTATGCCTGGTGGCGGCCCAGTTACTGGGCATCTATGCGCTGGTGACCCATAAAGCCGACTTCACCTTTGCCCTGATCATGATGGTGCTGGTTGTAGTGGCATTGGCTTCCGGCGCCGACGGCGTGTACCGCCAGCTCCACTGAAGCAATAACCTGGCTGGTCAAGGAGCTCGCTCAGGGGTCCCAGTTGTTATTGAGCTTCGTTTCTGCAGCCCCATAACCTGGCGGTTTGCGAATGTCGTTGCCGTCTGACCCGACCGGGGCCCGAACCCAGAGCTTCTCAGTTCCCACGCTCGAGCCGACGGCTGTCTCAGCCGCCCCGGGCGCCGGTGGCCGCGACAAGATCGTGCTGTCGGGGGTCACGAAGAGGTTCCCGGCATTGCCCGTGCCGGCCCTCGACAACGTCGATCTTGTCATCGAACGGGGCAGCTTCTTCACCGTCATAGGCCCGAGCGGCGCCGGCAAGTCGACGCTGCTACGAGTACTGGCGGGCCTGGTCGAGCCCGATTCGGGCCAGGTCTCGGTCTTCGGCGAGGCGCCCGTAGAGGCCAGCCGGGCCAAGCACTTGGGCTGGGTGCCGCAGTCGCCGGCGCTGCTCCCCTGGCGGACGGTCCTCGAGAACGTCAAACTCCCGCTGGAAGTCAACAAACGGGCCCGGTGCGAAGCCCGTGACCCGGAACAGATCCTGGAGCGTCTCGGCTTGCGGCAAGCCAAGGCCATGTTGCCTGCACACCTCTCGGGAGGAATGCGCCAGCGGGTGGCCATCGCCCGGGCGTTCGCGTTCGCTCCTGCCCTGCTCTTGATGGACGAGCCGTTCGGCGCCCTCGACGAGATGACCCGGGAGCACGTTGCCCATCTTCTCCTGGAGCTCTGGCAGACGGAACGGCCCACTGTGGTGTTCGTCACGCACTCGGTCACCGAGGCCGTCGTACTTTCTGACCGGGTAGCCGTGATCGGCGAAGGAAAGCTAACGGCGCCCCTGGATATCACCCTGCCCCGGCCCCGCCCGGAAGGGGTCGAGGACAACGCCCTGTTCCACGAGCTCACCGGAGAGCTGCGCTCGCGGCTGAGAAAGGCCTTCATTGCGACGGGCACCTGAAGCGCTGCGGCCGGCCATGTGGGCGCCGCCTGTGGTCGCCTTCGCCATCCTCCTCGTCGTCTGGCAGCTGCTCGCTCTACACGACCGGTTCTTGCTGCCGACTCTGGGGGCGGTGACCACACAGCTGGTCCACGACCCCACCACCTACCTGGCCAACGCCGGCGACACTCTCTCAGAGGCCATCCCCGGCGTGGCCATCAGCTGCGCCGTGGCGCTGCTGCTGGCCCTGGCCATGACCCAGTCGCGGCTCGTGACCCGAGCCGTCCTGCCCATTGCCGTTGTGCTCAACGTGACCCCTCTCATAGCTATCGCCCCGGCGCTGGTGGTCGCCTTCTCGTTCAGCCGGACCCCCAAGATCGTCCTCGTGGCCCTCATCACGTTTTTCCCGGCCCTGATCAACAGCCTGGCCGGTCTCCGCTCGGCCGACCCGCAGGCCATGGAGGTGCTCGAGACACTGCACGCCTCGCGTTGGGAAACCCTCTGGCGCCTGCAACTCCCGTCGAGCCTGCCGTACCTGTTCGCCGCCGCCCGGGTGGTCGTGCCCCTCAGCATCGTCGGAGCGGCCGTGGCTGAAATGGTGTCGCCGGGCACGTCTGACGGCCTGGGCTGGCTGATCAACGCCAACGCCCAGAACTCCGAGCTCAACATAGCCTGGGCCGGCATCGTCACCCTGGTCATCTTCGGCCTGATATTGATGGGCATCGTCGTCGTAGCAGAGCGTCGCGTCCTGCACTGGCGGGGCTTCAGATAGGCCCGAGCCCGTCTTTCCCCGGGCTGCCTGGCTCGAACCGCGGGGTGAGCCGACCAGGGTGCCCGGCCCCGGGACTGGCGGGCGGGTATTGTTTCGGCGTCCCGACGCCAAAACGAGCCAAAGGGACCAAAACGAGCCAAAGGGACCAAAGCGAGCCAAAGGGAAAGGTGCGACTTATGCCCTGTTTTTCGCACACGCGCAGGTCAAAGCCTCCCTCGCGCCAGCTCCGGCGCCGCCGGCGGCCAGGTGCGGGCCGGCTCTCAATGGCCACTTCGGGCGCCACTCTGGCGTTGGGAGCGAGCCTCCTGGCCGGCCTCCTCACCGGAACTGTGGCGGCCAACGCCGCTACCCCCACTAAACCTCTGGTTAGCTCCTCCCGTTGCGCCGCCAACAGGGCCGCCGGGACCATCACCTACCTCACGGGGTTCGGCTGGCAGGCCTCGGTCGGCATCCTGGACCCGATCGCCGCCGACGCCCAGGGCCTCTACAGCGAGATGTGCCTGCGCGTCGATCTGAGGCCGGGGAACGGTGACCCGACCTCTTCGAGCCAGCTCGTGACGGCCGGCCGGGCAACCATCACCGAGCTCGGCTCGCCGTCCGACGCCATTACCGCGGCGGCGGCCGGCATCCCGGTCGACGCCGTGGCCACGTATGGCAATACCACCGCTTCGACGCTGCTCACGATGCCGTCCATAACCAATTTGCGCCAGCTCGATGGCAAGACGGTCGGCTACAAGGGTGCCATGCCGCCGATCATCACGGCGATGCTGGAGAAGGCGGGCGTGAACATCCGTTCGCTGAAGGAGGTATCTGTCGGTTATGACCCGACGATCCTGCCCCGAGGCCAGGTCCAGGCCCTCACCGCCTACAAGTCGAACGAGCCCATCGAGTTGAAGGACGATGGCTACAAGGTCCACGAGTGGGACCCCGGGACGTTCGGCCTGAACGGCGCCTTCAACGTGTTCGATGTCAACCGGGCTTGGGCCGTCGCCCACCCCGGGGCGCTGGAGGATTTCCTGCGCGCCACCTTCGAGGCCTACAGCTATTGCCTTTCGCACGCCAGTACCTGCGTCAACGACGCCGCCCATTACCAGACCGGCTACCTCGTCGGTCAAAACATCCAGCGCTGGCACGTCGAATCAGGCGAGGTGAACAGCACGCTGCTGGCCGGCCACGGCGTTGGCTACGAGGACCAGGCGCAATGGGAGCCCGAGTACAAGCTCCTGCTGGCCGACCACCTCATAAGCCACCCGGTCAACCTGGCCTCGATCATAAATGCGACCTATGTCGACGCCATCTACCACGGCCGGTCGCTGATCTGGCCGGGGCCGTAAGAGTTTCGGGCGCCTGAGGCGCTCCGGCCACTCGAGCCTGTCGCCGGCCCGCGTTGGTC
>DATJUH010000230.1:0-7451 GCA_035502515.1 Acidimicrobiales bacterium | reverse complement strand
AGAGCTGCCCAGGGGAGGGCACGGCCCCCCCACCACTGGGGAGTGTTCGGGTGGAGGACGGGATCGGTGCGGTGAAGGGCGGGATGCACTTCTACCGGGGTAGTGGCAAAGGGGCAGCGAAGTACTTCGAGGAGGGCCACGGGCGGGCCGAGGCCTACTACACCGAGGGCCACCAGGCCGTGGTAGAGGTCGGTACCTGGCAGGACGGGGAGCGCCTGTCGAGCACGGTGCTGGCTGACCGGGGGGCGTTGGAGGCGTGGGTGGAGGGCCGAGGCCCGGCCAGCGGGGAAGTGAAGGGGTTTATCCGCCCAGGGGGAGCGGAGCGGGCACCGCTGCGCTTCGTGGAGGTGGTGGTCAACAACCCGAAGAGCCTGTCGGTGGTGGCCAGCCAGGACCCGGTGGTAGCGGCCGCCCTGGAACGGGTGATGGACCGCCAGGCGGACGAGATCTGCCGGTACCTGTCGACGGTGGCGGTGACCCGGACGGGCCGGCGGGGGGCACAGGTAGAGCTCGGGGGCCTCCAGGTGGAGACGGCCCGGGTGACGCACTTGACCTCCCGGGAAGGCGACCCTCACCGCCATGTCCACCTGATGCTGAACGCCCGGGTAAAAGCGCCCGACGGGACCTGGCGAGGGCTCCACTCGGTGGCCCTGCGCCAGCACATCGGGGCGATAAACGCCCTCGGCCACAGGGTGCTGGTGACGGACAAGGGGCTGCGTGAGGCGCTGGCGTCGAGGGGCTATTCCCTGGGGGCCGACGGCGAGGTAGACCAGGCCCGAGAAGCCATCGCCCTCATGTCCAAGCGGGCCGCCCTGGTGGAGGCGGCCGAGGCCCGGGTCGAGGCGGCGTGGCGGGCCGGCCACCCGGGCGAGGAGCCGTCCCGGAGGGTGGCCCACGGCTGGCACCACCAGGCCTGGGAGGAGACCCGGCGGCCCAAGCCGAAGCTGAAAGAGGACCCGGAAGAGCTCTCGGCGCGGGTACGGGCCGAACTGGCCGAGGCCGGCTTTGACTTCACCCCCGGGCGCTACCGAGGGCCGCTCGTGGTCGCTGCCCCCTCGGTGGCCCAGGTGGACCGGGACGGCCTCGCCACCCAGGTGGTAGACGGGCTGTCGGCGGCCCGCAGCGCCTGGTCGGGGGCCGAGCTGACGACCGCCACCGAGCGCGCCCTGGCCGCCAGCGGGGTGGTGGGAGGGGCCCAGGCGGTAGCCGAGCTGGCCGAGGACCTGCGGGCGCGGGCCGAGGCCCGCTGCAGCTCAATATTGGTGGGGGACGAGAAGGTCCCGAGCGTGATGTCCCGTTACCTCACCTCGGCCGCCGTCATCGACGCCGACATGGCCCTCAACCTGGGCCTGGCCGGCCTGGCCGCCACTGAAGGCCCTCGGGGCACCGAGGCCTGCTTAGCCGCCCGGGAGGCGGGCCTCGACGCCGGCCAGGCCGAGGCCGTGGCCGCCATCGCCGGCGGGGCCGGCCTGGAGGTGGTCATCGGCCCGGCCGGGACGGGCAAGACGGCCGTGCTGGCCGCGGCCCAGGAGGCCTTGGAGGCCCAGGGGCGGGAGCTGGTGGTGCTGGCCCCCACCCGCAAAGCGGCCCAAGTGGCCTCGGCGGAGCTCGGGGCCCCGGCCACGTCGGTGGCCAAGTTGCTCTACGACTACGGCTGGCGCTGGGACGACCATGGGCTCTACAGCCGTCCGGCTACCCTCCAGGGCCCCGGCCCCGTCGTGTCGGGCCAGCCCGCCCCCCCTGGGCAGTCTCCCAGCGTCCCGGCCTACGAGGGGCCGGGGCGCGCCCCCCATCTGTCGGCGGGCTCGGTGGTGGTAGTGGACGAAGCCGGGCTCCTGAGCGTGGACCAGGCCGTGGCCCTCATCGACGTAGTACGCACCTCCGGGGCCAGCCTGCGCCTGGTGGGCGACCCCCGCCAGCTGGGGGCGGTGGGAAGAGGCGGGGTGATGGAGACGGCGGCCCGCTGGGCCTCCGAGGGTGAGGTCACCCTCAGCGAGGTGCACCGGTTCCTGCGCCTGGAGCCTGGGCCCGACGGCTTGCCCGTGACCGTCCCCGACGAGGGCTGGGTGCAGGTCTGCGAGCAGTTGCGGGAAGGGACCGACCCGGCCGGCACGGCCGACGCCCTCCTCGAACGGGGGGCAGTGGTGGTGCACCCGAGCCGGGGGGAGGCGGTGGCGGCCATAGCGGCCGAGGCCGCTCGGGAGGCGGGCCGGGACGGGGCGGTGGCGGTGACAGTGGCCACCAACGCCGACGCCCGGGAGCTGAACCAAGCTGTAAGGGCGTTGCGGGTAGCGGCGGGCCAGGTGGACGACAGCGCCATCGTCACCGGTATGGGCAGGGAACGTATCGGGGCCGGCGACCGGGTGGTGACCAGGCGCAACGACAACCCCCTGGGGGTGGCCAACCGGGAGACCTGGACGGTGAGCGCTGTCCACCCCGACGGCAGCGTGGTGGTGCGGGGCAAAGACCGCTACGCACAGCTACCGGCCGAGTACGTGAGGGATGCCGTCCAGCTCGGCTACGCCGCCACCGACTACGGCAACCAGGGGGTGACGGCAGCCCGTTCGGCCACCTGGGTGAGCCCGGCCACCAGCGCCGGGGGCCTGTACGTGGGGGCCAGCCGGGGGCGGTGGGAGAACAGGCTGCACGTGGTGGCCGACGATGCCAAGGAAGCCCAAGACGTCTTAGCGGCGGCGGTACGGCGGGACCGGGCCGATAGGGGCCTGGACGCCGCCCGGGCCCGGGCCGAGGCGGAGGCCGTCCGGCCTGCCCGCGACAAGCCCCGCCCCGTCGTCGTTCCGGAGGGGTGGCGCAGCGCCCGTGAGCTGGACGACGCCCTGCGCCGGGTGGACGCCAACCTGTCGGCCGCACTGTCCTGGCAGTACCTGAGGCCCGTGGCCGACGACGCCACCTGGCGGGCCGAGACCGCCCCGGAACGGGCCAAAGCCGATGCCGCCTGGGCCGACGCCGCCCGCTACCGGGCCGAGGCGGCCCGCTGGGCACAACCGGCGGCCCGGGAAACGCTCTTGGGTCAAGCCAAAGCGGAGTTTTCCCGGGCCAAAGACGACGCCTGGGTGGTAGCGGCCGGCCCCGGGGCCTTCGGGCGCAAAGCCGAACGGGTGCGGGAGGCCCAGCACCGTCTCTACCACCTGTCCGCCTACTGGGGTACCCCCCTGCCGGAGCGGTGGGGCAAAAAGGACCTGGCCCGGGCGGCGGCCCGGGCGGCCGAGGCCCGCCAGGCCCACGAAGTGGGCACCTGTGAGGCGGAGGGGGCCAAGGCAGCCGATGTCGCTCGGGTCACCGATGCCCGGCTGGCCCGCCGGGACGGCGAGCGGGCCGAGGTGCTGGCGTCCAACCAGGCCATCCGGGAGCGCCGGGCCGGGGACGTGGCCAAGGCGGAGGGGGCCCGGGCGGCCCTGGCCGAGGAGCGCCAACGGCGGGTAAAGGCGCTATCGCCCGAGGACGTGGTGGCCTTCGACGCCGCCCGGGACGCCGAGCGGGCCAAAGTGGCCCGGGCCCAGGAGGTCAAAGAGCGGGCCCGCCAGCTCGTCCCCGACCATCTCCGTCATCGGGGCCCGGACCGGGGCGGGCGCGGCCTGGGGATGTGAACTGGCGGGCCGTCAAATGCCAGGGCTGGGGCGTCCGGGGTATTAGGATGAAAGTGCCGTACAAGGGTCAAAAAGGGCCATGGGCCATGGCTTTTCCTCTTGCGTGTCAGGTACGCCGGCTCGGTCTGGCCGGGCTGGCGTACCTCGACAGTCCTCTCCCCAGGTCTGGCCTGGTTGAGCCCGACGCACTTCGAGGCAATAAATCCTTACGGGACATTGAGTTTCGACGTTGCCCACGTCCTCATACGACCCAGACCACTGCGGAGCGTCTAATAACACGTGTTAGTGGTGGCCTTGGCCGCCGTTTTGGCACCGTTACTCAGGAGACCCCTTTGCGGCTGGGGCCACGTTTAGGAGTAGGGGGCCTACACCCCTCGCCGCCGAAGACTTGCCGCCCGAGGCCCTCTCGACTTTTGCAGCCTCCAGGCGGAACCTGGCGCGCCGGAGCCTGGCTTCAAGTGGTACGTCGGCTTCATACTGGGGACGTTTAGCCGTCCCAACGTGCTCTCAGCTCTGCCGCAGTCGCCATAGTCCGGTTCGAATGGGCGTCGTCGGCCGGCTAGGCTAGGGGTTCCGGTAGCAACGGAGCAGAAAACCTCGGTCGGAGTGCATTTCAATGATCATCACTCCGGCTCAGGGCTGGCGGGTCGGCGGCCGGAGCGGACGTAGGGTGCCAGGTCGTGGCGGGCGCACGGCGCCGAAGTCGATGTGGCCGTGGACGTTTATGTGCTCGTGCTTGCTCGGCCGGGGAGAGGTGCGCGAGCACATCGTCTGGGATAACAGTTCCTTTGCTAGCGAGCGTGGTGCGTGCCGCCATGGTGTAGACGGCGTTCCAACCCACCCTGGAGGTGCTGCTGCGCAGGACCGCTCTCGCACCTTAACATGAGCGGATATGTGCTCCTCTTCGACAGCGACGAATGCGGCCGTGGGGGTGATCTTCGACTCCCACCTCGAAGTCATCCAGCACCTCGACGACGAGACGGTTGTCGTGGGCATCGCGATCGAGCACATGCTGCTCCGCCATGAAGCGCGCTGTTACTCCCTCGTCTCTTAGCGCAGTGTCGTGGCGAGACACCGCCTCTGCGGAAGCACAGCAGGACCTCGACGCCCTGCTCAATATGGCTCTCGGCTTTGCCCAGCTTCAGCTTGCCGAACGAGGTGGGTTCTTCCCCTATGCGGCGGCCATCCGCACCGACGGAGAGCCCGAGATGATCGCCGCCCAACCCTCCCAAGGCGAGGGCGAGCATCCCGAACCCGCTGATATCCTCGCGTCCTGCTTCGCGGCCCTTACCGACAAGCGCGGCCATATTCGCGCCGCCGCCGTGATCAGCGACGTCCGCACGGCAGAGGCTACCGAGGCCATACGAATCGACCTCGAACACGCCGAAGGCCTAGCCCTCGCAGTCCTGCTTCCGTACGCGAGACAGAAGGACGGGAAACTCCACTACGGAGAGATCCGAGCTGGGAAGGCGCAACGACAGATCTGGGGCTGACCTATCCCCGCGGACTTAAGCACCCAGCTTGGCTAACGCCTTCCTCGCTTCTCGGCGGACGAGCGGCTGGGGGTGGTCCTTCAAGCGCTCTAGAGCGGGGCGTATCCCGGCGGGCTTGAGTTTGCCAAGTGCCATTGTTGCCTGCGCGGCCACCTCCTGGTCGTCGAGAAGGTCAATTAACAGGGGAACAGCACGCGGGTCTTTCGACTTGCCCAGGCCCAAAACGACCATCTGGCGCGCCTTGCCGTACTCTGGGTCGCGAACGAGGATTTCCATCTCGTCGAAGAACGAGTCGTCCGCAACCACCGACAAGGCGTTGCCAACCACCCACCGAAATCCAAGACCTGACGGATCGTCAGCTCCGCGGAACTCGTCGAATAGCAGCGGCGCTGCAGCAGGGCGGGCTGTGGGTACCGAAAGAGCCCGCACCAGCCCCTCTCGCACCTTCGTTCGATCCTGCCTCGGAACGCGACTGTCTACATTGCCTAACCAGTCGAGCAGAACCGGAATCGCCGCCTTGTACTGGGCCTTGGTGTTCACCAACTCCCACAAGTCCGACACAGGCACGCCGGCTGCTCTGAGGTCCCGCGCCAGCCTTTCAGGGGTACCGCTCATGGTCACCGCGCCGGAAGGATCGGCACGAGATCGATTTGCCCAGCATTCACCATCTGCTCCAACGGCCCGCTCAACACGGTGTTAGTGCGCGTCACCAACTCGAAGGTCCTTCCAGTCGACGACGCGTAGTTGTAGAAGTCGCGTAGCTGGTTCGTATAGCTCAGTTTGGCAACATTCTTCACTTCGGTCAGCGTCGTATCGGTTAGGGCGTCGGGGATCCGATAGGCAGCTGTACCAGTCGCCGAAGGGATGCGCACCTTCGCCGCCTGGTCAATACCAGCGAGATCCTCGCCCTCCGACCCCAATTGCCGCGCCAGTGCGGTACTGGATATCGCATCATCGACGACCTCCTCGACGGCATCGGCAGCAATTCCAGCTGGGATAATTGACAAGAGGCTCAATGCCACTGACAGGATGGTGCTCCATCCGGCTGGATGGAGGAGGCCCTGTTCTGCCCCGGCCAAAAGGGCTGGATCGTCTCTGAACTCCCCGGCGTAGAGTGTCGCAAGGTCATAAAGCCTCTGGGCGCTATAGGCCTCGCCGAAGGCAACTTCGGTGACCCTGAGCTGCGATTGTGTGTAGTTGATGTGGTGCGATTGGTCGTACTCCCAGAGGCTCACGGGGATGGCTCCTGGTGACTCTCCGGGCTTAGTCCCGGGCGGGTAGCCGAACGAGGTAGTCACCTTCGTCGGAGCAGTGCTCCCCGTGCTCCCGCCACCGGGCCCGCTAGCCGAACTTGCCGGTCCAGGGCACTGGTCAGGGGCGTAATAACAAGCCGAACCGGCCCCCCCACCTGGGTCGACGATCAGCAGCCCGGACGGGTCGGTATTAGTGACCGGGTTGTTGTCGGCGTAACCATAGGCGTCCAGGGTGCTGTTGAAGTCGGGGTCGACAGACAGGAACTCCCCCGTGCTCGGGTCGTACCACCGGGCCCGCATGTAGTAGAGCCCGGTGGCCGGGTCCTGGTACTGCCCCGCCCACAGCAGTGGCGTGGCCGTGGCTGAGCCGGTGGTGGCCACCGTCTGGCCCCAGGCGTTGTACGTCCAGCCCCCCACCACCGCCCCGGTGGAGCTGGTGAGGAGCCGGGTGGAGCCGAGCTGGTCGTGGAGGAAGTACGCGGGCGTCCCCGTGCTGGCCGAGATCTGCTCGGTGGGCAGGCCGTCGGGGCCGTACAAGTAGTAGTTGGTGCCGTCATAGACGAGCAGTGGCTCCGAGGGGTCTTCTACCTCGTCCCAGACGAAGTTGGCCGACGAGCTGCCCTGGGCCCGGTTGCTGATGAGCCCCGCAGCATTGTACGTGTAGCCGACCGTCCCCGACGGCGTGGTGGCCGAAGTCAGGTCGCCGTGCTGGTCCCAGCCATATGTCGTACTGGAGGAGCCCGACGAGCTGCCCGTCCTTTCGCCGAGGGCGTTGTAACTGTACGTGGAAGCGCCCGAAGGTGGGCTGGTGCAGCTCGAGCCCTGGGGCATTGTCGTCGCCGACCAGCACAGCTCCCCGGCGGGGTCGAAGTACTGCACGCTCCCACCCGGCCCCGTCGACAGCTGGGAGGCATTGTTGTACGTGTAGCTCGAGGAGCCGTCCGAGGTAAGCCGGCTGTCGGGGTCGTAGGTGTACGTCGTGGTGGAAGGCCCCGGCGCCCCGGTGTCGGTCTCGGAGGTGACCTCCTCGTCGGCGTTGCGGGCCGTCGGGGACTGGTAGTTGAAGCTGGCCAGCGTGGTGCTGGCCAGGGTGTCGG
>DATJUH010000229.1:0-25917 GCA_035502515.1 Acidimicrobiales bacterium | reverse complement strand
TACGGGACCGGTGACAACCGTCGGGAGAGCTTGCCGGCGGACAGGTCAGGCCTCCTCGAGGGTGCTCCGTAGCCACTCCTCCACCCCGGCGATGTGGATGGTGGACCACATTTGGGCCAGCTGGGCGTCGTGCGCACGAAGAGCGGCGAAAATGGCCCTGTGTTCGTCGAGAGTCCGTGCCAGCGCGCCTTCCTGGGTGATACCACGCCACACCCGGGCTCGCTGAGTTGAGTTCGAGAGGCTCTCGACGAATGACGCCAGTACGGAGTTCCCGCAAGCGGCAGTGATGGCGCGGTGGAACTCGATGTCCGCCTGGACCAGCTCGGCCACTGGAGACTCGGTGGTGATAGGCCCGAGGATCCGCTCCAACTCGACCAGTTGGGAAACGCTGATGTTTTCTGCTGCCCGGGCGGAAGCGGCCGGTTCGAGGATCCGGCGGACTTCGAGCAGTTCGAGGACCGACGAATCGTGCTGGAACTCGATGATAAAACTGAGCGTGTCCAGCAACGAATCAGGGCTGAGATCCGAGACGTAGGTACCGTCGCCTTGGCGGACATCGAGTATGCGAACGAGCGAGAGGGCCCGTACCGCTTCGCGTAGCGAGCTCCGCGACAGGCCCAGGCTGGCGGCCAGGTCCGGCTCACGTGGAAGTTTTTGGCCTGGGCGCAGCTCGCCCGAGCTGATCATCAGCTTCAGCTTCTCGATGGCCTTGTCAGTGACCGCCACGGCCCGGTCTCCCTCGGTGCTGGTCTAGACGTGGCCCGTCCGGGCCGTGCCACTGAGTATGTCAGCAAGTTCCGGCCTTGTCAGCCGGGGCTCCGAGCCGGCTCGGGGCCCGGCAGATATGACTTGACAGGCATGCACGCCCCCACCATACTGCTTAGACATCGGATGAATTGGGGGACGACTACAGACCGCTTGGAAGTGTACAGACCACTTTTGGGGGACGTCTCAACTGACCGCGAGCGCGTCGGGCGCCAACCCATCCGGTAAGAGCCATAAGAATCTGTCCCATTTACCAGTCTTGGCCGGTTGCGACCGGAAAAAACCGGGCCGGGTGGCTTAAAAGCTGGTGTTTGCCCGGGCCCGGTTATTTCGGTACCGCCGAGACATTTCGTCGGATGTTAAGGAGGAGCGGCTGAAACCGCCTGCCGCGGTCGACGCCCATACCGCGTCACAGGCACACCGGGGTACCGGCCCGTCCGCCGGCAACAAAATGGGCACAAAAAGGGAGAAACAGTGGTCAAGACGAGAACTACCTTCCGGGCACGAGGCACTGCCGCCGCCCTCGCAGCATTGACGGCAGTGACGCTCTCGACGTGGGGCCCCAGTACTGCGATGGCCTCGACGAAGGTAAGCGCCGCCTCACCGGTACCTATCGGGATCGACCTCACCTACAACGACACGCCGTTTTGGGCCGCGTACATACAGTACGAAGCTACATTTGCCAAGCAGATGAACATCAAGCTCATCGGCCCGCTGCTGGCGGCAGCCAACGCCAGCCTGCAGAACCAACAGGTCGAGGAGCTTGTCAACGAGGGGGCCAAGGCCGTGGTGGTGAACCCCGAGACGGCCACCAGCCTCGGGCCGGCCATCGACTATGCCGCCAAGCACAACGTAAAACTGGTCTCCGTAGACACGATCGTCGGCACGGGCCACGTTTACATGGTGGTCAGGGCTTCTAACGTCCTGTACGGCCAGGACGCCTGCGCCTACATCAGTTCCAAGGTCAAGTCGGGCTACGTGCTGGACCTGGAAGGAGACCTCACCTCGTCCAACGGCGCCGACCGCACAAACGCATTCGATTCCTGCATGGCTGCGAACGACCCGTCCGTCAAGATCTTGAAAGACCCCACCGTCTGGACGGAGGCTACGGCCGTCACCGACGCGGAGGACGCCATCAATGCTTACGGCAAGGACTTGAAGGCGATCTACGTTCAGTGGGACAGCCCCGACTACGGGATTATCGGCTACCTGGCCTCCAAGGGTTTCGGTCCGGCCGGTGGCTCTGCCGACCACGTGATCATGGTGAGTGATGACGGTGTGCCGGCAGAGATGTGCGAGATCAGCCGCGGGTGGCTGGACGCCTCGCAGTCGCAGCCGGCCAACCTTTATGCCCAGTACGCCCTCAGTTATGCCCTCGACGCGGCCAAGGGTATGAAGCTTTCCCCCGGAATGGCCGGGGGTGGCGCGCCCAGTTTGGCGAACGTCTCATACCTGGGGGACAAAAACCTGGGCGACCCGATTGTGGCCCCCTTTGTGACGAAGACCGCCATGGCCCTCAAGGTGGCGCATCCGGTGGACGGCCTGCCGGCCTCTACGACATCGACCCCGGTGACAAGCCCCACCCTGTACGGCAATGTCCTGGGCAAAGCTCAGGGCGGCGACTGCAAAGGTGTCACCTCGTACAAATAGTCCCCGCCGCCCGACACGGGGAGCCCGTTTGGCTGCCAAACCATTTCACTGCCGGCATTGGTGCCAGCATTGACCTCATGGTATTGGCGAGCGAGCGGGCTCCCCGGAACGGCCTTACCCCGCCGGCACGCCTCCATTCCAAAGGGAATGTGCCGGCAGCCAGAACTTTTGGCGAGAACCGGTACCCACGGCGAAAACAGTAGCTTTAGTGGAACATGAACCTTTGGTTGGATATGAACAGGGAACACCCGGCGACCAAGTGAGGGGCCGATGAGCGCGACCACGCCGGAAGCCCCGGCGGTCGAAGCCGTAGGCGTGGACAAGAGTTTCGGCATCACCAGGGCGCTTCGCGGCGTCAATCTGCAAATTGCCAATGGTCAGTGCGTGGGACTGGTCGGGCGCAATGGCGCGGGCAAGTCGACGCTGGTTTCAATACTCAGCGGCCTTTTGGCCCCGGATGCCGGTCTGGTCCGCTTCGACGGCCAGCCGGCACCGGCTTTGAAAGACATGGACTTGTGGCGGTCGCGGATCGCCGTCGTGTTCCAGCACTCAATGGTCGTCCCCCAGTTGACCGTGGCCGAAAACGTCTTTCTCGGTCATCGGGACGCCCGAGGCGGCTTTATCGACTGGAAATCTCTGCGGGAACGCACTCAGGCGATCCTTGATGAGTGGGGGTTCGATATTTCCGCCAAGGCGCCGTGTTCCGCTCTCAGGGTGGAGGAGCGCCAGGTCGTCGAGATTGCCCGCGCCCTCGCCACCGGCGCCCGCTGCCTGCTGCTGGACGAACCGACGGCGGCTCTAGAGCGGGGTGCCATTGTCAGGTTGTTCTCACGGGTGCGCCAGTTGGTGGCCAACGGCTTCGCTGTTCTTTACATTTCGCACCACCTGGAGGAAGTCTTCGAGATCTGCCAGGAGGTGACTGTGCTGCGGGACGGCCAGGCCGTCCTGTCCGCTCCGGTGGCCAGCCTGACCAAGGACGAAATGGTCCGGGCGATGGTGGGGGGTGTCACTCCGGAAGAACAGGCCGAAGTGCCGGTACGGGTCACGGTGCAGACCGCGGGCGACGAGGCCGGCCTCACAGTGGAGGACTTGTATGCGGAGTCTCAGCGCGGGGCGTTGCGCGGTGTTTCGTTGCACATCTCCCCGGGAGAGCAGGTTGGCGTCACCGGTCTGTTGAGCGCCGGCGTCGTGACCCTGGGCCGGGCGGTAGCCGGCGTCGAGCCCTGGTCGTCAGGCCGCGTCCTTATCGACGGCAAACCGCTGGCCCCAGGCCGGAGAGACCTGGCCTTGAAGGCGGGCGCCGGTTATGTGCCCGAAGACCGCATGGCGGAGGGCTTTGTGGCCCATCTCTCCGTGGCCGAGAACGTGACCATGACCGTGTTGGACGAATTGGCCCCGCACACCGGGATAGTCACGCCCGCCCGCAAGGAAGCGGCGGCCAAGCCGTACACGGAAGCGTTGAGCGTAGTTTCGTCGTCTTTGCGCCAGGCGGTGGCCGAACTGTCCGGTGGCAATCAGCAGAAGGTAGCGGTGGCCAGAGCGCTGATCCGCAAGCCGGCGGTGATCGTGGCGATCACACCCACGCGCGGCGTCGATGTCGCGTCCAAAGCACTTCTGTTGCGGGCTCTATCAGTCGCGGCCAGGAACCAGGGCGCGGCTCTGTTGCTGGCCACGGACGACCTCAGCGACCTCGTCCTATGTGACCGCATCGTTGTCCTTGTCCGGGGAGAGAAGTTCACCGAGTTCGCTCATCCTCCGTTCGACCGGGAGGCGCTGCTGGCCGCCACTGAGGGACTGGCAGGGACCGAGGGGCTGGCGACGGTGGAGGGGCTGGCGACGAGGGAAGGTTTGGCCGCGGTGGAGCAGGCCTAGCCATGGTGGAAGAACCAATTACGGGAAGCCCGATTACGGAAAGCCCAATTGCGGGAAGCCCGATTACCGAAAGGCCGGTCGTCGCTGTGGGCTCGTCGGGCGCAGTAGCCGCCCCCTCTGGAGCCCAGGTACCCCTTCAGCCCGGCGCTTACGCTCCACCTCCGGCCAGCGGGGAGCCGGGCCCAAAGGGGTCCAACGGCCTGCTGGCGGGTTCCCACAGCGCGACTGTCATGGCCTTCGTACGGGAAGCGGCTCTCCTCCCCGTGCTGGCCGTGCTCATTGTCGTCGGCGCGCTTGTCAGCCCGGTTTTCCTGACCGTGTCCAACATGTCCGGCGTCGGGCAACAGATTTCCTCGCTCGGGGTGGTCGTGGTGGGCGAAAGCCTGATCCTCCTGGTGGGCGAGATGGACCTGTCACTGGAGGGGACGTACGGTTTCGCCCCCATGGTGGCCGCCTGGCTGATCGTGCCGGTCGCCGCCTATGGCCAGGGCGCCGAGCTGAGCCCCTATCTCGGCATCCTGATATGCCTGGTCATAGGAGCCGGCATAGGGATGGTGAACGGCTTTCTGATCGTAAGGGGCCGGCTCAATGGCTTCATCGTGACCTTGGGCATGACCGTCCTGCTGGCGGGCATGCAACTCGGGGTGGTCAAAGGGCAGACGATCCCGGATCTCCCGGGGCCGTTCTCTTATCTGGGCGCCGCTTACGTGGGACAACTGCCCGTGTCCCTTATTGCCACATTCGTGATCTTTGTTGCCGTCGGTCTGTTCCTGCGCTATCACCGCGCCGGCCGGGCCATCTACGCGGTGGGTGGCAACCCGGCCGCCGCTCGAGCCGCGGGCATCAAAGTGAACCGGGTACGGACCGGGGTGTACGTAGCCGGCGGCGTCCTGGCCGCCTTGGGCGGCCTGATGGAAGCAGGCCGGGTGTCGGCCGTCACCGGGACTCAGGGCTATGGGGAAGGCATCATCTTCGAAGTTTTCGCCGCCGCCGTCATCGGCGGGGTGAGCCTGAAGGGCGGCCGGGGCAACATGGTCGGCGCCGCCACCGGCGTGGTCTTGCTCGGGCTGGTCCAAAACATCCTGGACCTGGCCAACGTGTCCAACTATTGGGTCGAGGCGATGGACGGGGCCGTCATCCTCTTCGCACTCATACTTGCCCGGATGGTGGGCGGCGAGGCAGCCGCCGAGTAATGAGCACACGCTTCGGCCACTTCGATGTAAGCGATGTCCGCTTCCCCACGTCGCGCGCCCTCGACGGTTCGGATGCCATGAACCAGGACCCGGACTACTCCGCCGCCTATGTGGTCGTCCACACCACGGGCGGCGAAACCGGGTATGGCTTTGTGTTCACGATCGGGCGGGGTAACGAGGTGGCGGTAGCGGCCATCCGCGCCGTGCAACCGCTCGTCGTCGGCCTCGACGTGGACGAGGTCCTGTCCGACATGGGCGGCTTTTGGCGCCGGCTCACCCACGACAGCCAACTCCGCTGGCTGGGGCCGGAAAAAGGCGTAGTACACATGGCCATCGGAGCGGTCGTCAACGCCGTCTGGGACCTCTACGCCCGGCGCCGCCAGGTCCCCCTCTGGAAGCTGCTCAGCGACCTGAGCCCCGGCCAGGTCGTCGACCTGGTGGACTTCCGCCACTTGACGGACGTTCTCGACCCCGACGAAGCCCTGGACCTGCTCACCCGGGCGGCCGCCGGGAAACCGGACCGGGAACGGGACCTCCTGTCCGCCGGCTACCCGGCCTATTCGACTTCAGCCGGCTGGTTGGGCTATTCGGACGAAAAGGTCCTCGGCCTGGTGCGGGCCGCAGTGGCCGAGGGCTTCACTCACCTCAAGCTGAAGGTCGGCCAAAACATCGAAAACGACGTGAGGCGGGTCAGACTGGTGCGAGAACTCGTCGGCCCCGACATTCTGCTGTCAGTTGACGCCAACCAGGTGTGGGACGTCGACCGGGCCATCGTGGATATAAGCCGACTGGCGCCCTTTGGCATCTACTGGGTCGAAGAGCCAACCAGCCCCGACGACATCCTTGGCCACGCCACGATCGCCCGGGCCATTGCCCCGGTCCGGGTGGCCACCGGTGAGCACGTGGCCAACCGGGTCCTGTTCAAGCAGCTGCTGGCCAGCGGCGCCATCGGCGTATGCCAGATTGATGCCTGCCGGGTGGCCGGGGTCAACGAGAACGTGGCCATCCTTCTGATGGCGGCCAAGTTCGGTGTGCCCGTCTGCCCTCATGGGGGCGGGGTCGGGTTGTGCGAGATAGTGCAACACCTGTCCATGTTCGACTACGTGGCCGTCAGCGGGAGCACCAAAGGAAGATGGACCGAGTTCGTGGACCACCTCCACGAGCACTTCGTCGACCCGGTCCGAGTCGTGCGGGCCCGATACGTGGCGCCCACCAGCCCTGGTGCCGGCGCCGAGTTGCGGCCCGGGACGGTGAGCGAATTCGCCTTCCCGGCCGGGCCGGTTTGGCAAACGCCGGCCCCCGTTAGCTGAACGAGTTCCGGGGACGCACTGGCAGAGACGGGAGTGCCCAGCTAGGAGGGTTTCGGCCACCAGGTTTGTGGGACGAGGTTCTCAGCGGGCATATTTTCCGGAAGAGACCACCGGGGCACTGACGTCGTTCCGTCTGGCGGCTGATGCCTCGTCGAGGAGGATCTGTACTGACAATGAGCACTGGCGACTTTGCAGGGAAGCGAGCCCTGGTAACAGGGGGCGCATCGGGGATCGGGCTCGGTGCCGCCCAATTATTGGCGGCTGAAGGGGCCCGCGTCGCTGTGCTCGACGTGTCCGCCCCGCCCGAAGGCCTTGATTACGCCAAGGCGGACGTCACGGACGATACTGCGGTACGCGAGGCGGTTGCCGGGGTCATCGAACGCTTCGGCGGCCTGGACATCCTGGTGAACTGTGCCGGAATCGGCGCTCAGGGTGGCGTCGAGGCCAACAGCGACGAGGAGTGGCACCGCGTTTTCGACGTCAACGTGGTCGGAATTGTGCGGGTGACGAGAGCGTGCCTGCCCGCACTGCGGGCCTCGACTTCGGGCGCCATAGTAAATGTCGGGTCGATCGCCGGTACCACCGGCATACCGGACAGGGCGCTCTACTCGGCCACCAAGGGAGGTGTCCTGGCCCTCACACTGGCAATGGCGGCCGACCTCCTGCCGGACGGCATCCGGGTGGCAGCCGTCAACCCCGGCACAGCCGACACGCCGTGGGTAAGCCGTCTGCTGGCCGCGGCCCCGGACCCGGAGGCCGAACGCGTCGCCCTTGCCGCCCGCCAGCCCCACGGCCGTCTGGTGAGCGTGGCCGAGGTGGCCCAGGCCATCGCCTACCTGGCCTCGCCGGCGGCAGGGTCGACGACCGGCACGTGGTTGGCCGTTGATGGCGGCATGGACAGGTTGCGGCTCCGGCCAAGGAAGAGCTGAAATGGCCAAAAAGAGCTGAAGTGCGGGACAAAAGCGGACGTGGCTGACGGCGATGGTGGGGAAAATGCCGACCACCAGCGACCAACCCGGGTGGACGCCCATCACCACGTATGGGATCTGAGCGTAAGGGACCAGCCCTGGACCGCCGGGATGCCGGCGTTGCGCCGGTCCTTTTCCCTGGACGACCTTCGGCCCAGCCTGGCCGCCAACCGGGTCGACCAGACCGTCGTGGTACAGACGGTTTGTGTCCCGGAAGAGACGCCCGAGTTGCTGGCGCTGGCGGCGGGCGCACCGGAGGTGACAGGAGTAGTGGGCTGGGCCGACCTTTGTTCCCCGGATATCGCGGAAAACTTGGCCGCCCTGCGCCAGCTTTCGGGCGGGAGCTACCTCGTAGGCCTTCGCCACCAGGTGCAGGAGGAACCCGACCCGGACTGGTTGTGCCGCTCCGACGTCCGAAGAGGCCTGCAGGCGGTGGCAAACGCCGGCCTGGTCTATGACCTTTTGGTCCGCCATTACCAGTTGCCGGCCGCCATCGAGACCGTCGCCGCCCTCGATGACCTTCGCTTTGTTATCGACCACGGCGCCAAGCCCGATATTGCTCGCAGCCGGCTCGAGCCCTGGAGAAGTCAAATGATCGAACTGGGACGACGACCTAATGTGGCCGTCAAGCTTTCCGGTCTCGTCACCGAAGCCGACCCGAGCACCTGGCCAATCACGGGCGGTGCTGTTGGTCAATTCCGGCCTTATGCGGAGGTCATCCTCGAGAACTTCGGCGCCGGCCGGGCCATGTGGGGCTCGGATTGGCCGGTGTGCCTGCTGGCGGCCAGTTATGAGGATGTGCTGGCCGCGGCCGAGAACTTTACCTCGTCGATGTCGGCTTCCGAGCGCAGCGACGTCTTTGGCGGCACCGCCCGCACATGGTACTCACTGGAGGGGCCCCATGAGGAAGCCAATGAGCGGGCGTAATATCGGCCGCACTTCGGTCGAAGTTGACGCCCTCGGCTTTGGGGCGGCTCAGATCGGGAACCTTTACACCGCCGTCGCTGACCAGGAGGCCGACGAGACCGTACAGGCGGCCTGGGACGCCGGCATCCGGTACTTCGACACTGCCCCTCACTACGGCCTCGGCCTATCGGAGCGCCGGCTGGGCCGGGCGCTAGCCGGACGCCCTCGTGAGGAGTTCGTGGTATCAACCAAGGTCGGCCGTATGCTGGCGCCGAACCCGTCGCCGGGCGGCTCGGACCTCGACGGCGGAGGGTTCGCCGTGCCGGACGCCCTGATGCGCGTCTACGACTACTCGCGTGACGGTATCCGCCGCAGCCTCGATTCCAGTCTCGAACGGCTCCAGCTCGACCACGTCGACATCGTTTACGTCCACGACCCCGACGACCACCTCGACGAGGCCATCGGCGAGTCCGTCCCGGCCCTTGTGGAACTGCGTGACGCCGGGGTCGTCGGCGCCATCGGCGCCGGGATGAACTTCTGGCCGCCCCTACTGCGCATCGTCCGCGAGAGCGACGTCGACGTGGTGATGCTGGCCGGCCGGTGGACCCTGCTCGACCGGTCGGGCGAACCGCTCCTGGCCGAATGCGAGAGGCGCAATGTGGCGGTGGTGGCGGCCGCCCCGTTCAACTCGGGGATCCTCTCGCGGCCGTGGCCGGCTGACGGTGCGAATTTCGATTACCGGGCAGCCGGGCCCCACGTTCTGGCCCGCGCCCGCGCCCTCGCCACCGTTTGCCAGGACAACGGGATTTCGCTGCCCGAGGCGGCCATGCAGTTCCCGTTGCGTAACCCCGCAGTGGCGTGCGTCGTGGCCGGCATGCGGACACCGGCCCAAGTGCGTTCGAACGCCGGCTTCATGCAGGCGGACATCCCGGAGTCTGTCTGGCCGCTACTGGACGAGGTCCTCGCGGCCGAAGTAGAGACGGGCTAGACGCAAAACGCAAGGAACCGAAACGGGAAAGACGGCGCCTGGAAAGGACTGGACCATGCTGAAGAACCTCGACCCTCTGCTCGGCCCTGAGTTACTTTACGTGCTGGCGGCGATGGGCCACGGCGACGACGTCGCCATCGTCGACGCCAACTTCCCGGCCGACAGTGTGGCCCGCCGGACGGGCTACGGCCGGCTGGTGACCGTCGCCGGCGCCTCTGTCCCTGAGGTCGTGAGTGCCGTCCTGTCCGTCCTGCCCATGGACGACTTCGTTGACCAGCCCGTACGCCG
The DNA here is from genome assembly GCA_035502515.1 of Acidimicrobiales bacterium. GTDB lineage: Bacteria > Actinomycetota > Acidimicrobiia > Acidimicrobiales > Palsa-688 > Fen-671. Next base: position 15,977 of record DATJUH010000229.1, on the reverse strand, counting down.
GATGGCGGTCGACGGAGCGCCGCAGGACCTGCCCGATGTCCAGGTCGAGGTCCAGGCCGTGGTCGACCACGCGGCGGGGCGCTCCTTGCCGATAGCCCCTCTGGAGCGGTTCGCCTTCTACGAGGCGGCCCGAGGGGCCTACGCTGTCGTGCTCACCGGGGAGCGCCGGTACTTTGGCAACGTCCTGATCAAGAAAGGCGCGGTGCCGCCGGATTAGGCCTGCCAGGAAAGCCCGGGCGCTCGAAGCCCACGGACCAGCAGCCCGAGCCCGCCGGGCGAGAAGCGCTACGGCGCGCAAGCAACGCTGCGGCCGGTTTTTCAGCCCGCCTGCACCAGGATCTTCAAGCCCTCGCGGCGGGCGGCGACACTGAACGCCTCGGCCGTGTCCGCCAGCGCGAACGACTTGGACGCCAGCCAGTCCAGCTCCACCACTCCCCTGCCGACCAGGTCGATGGCACGCGGGTAAGCCTCTTTCATCCGCCGGGCCATCGCCATCGTCAACCCTTTACGACGGGCGAGAGCGGCCGGGAACGTCGTCCGGTCGTCGTCGGGGATACCGGCCAGGACCAACCGCCCCCCCGCCCTGACCAGCTGCATGCTGGTAGCCACGGCGTCGTCCGTGCCCGCCACCTCGAAGGCGATATCAACCTCACCATGATGGTCCCCGGCCTGTTCGGGGCTGAGAACCAGGTCGGCCCCCGAACGGGCAGCCGCGTCGCGCCGGTGCTCGAGCGGTTCCACAGCCACCACCCGGGCCGCCCCGGCGACGCGCAAGGCCTGGAGCAGCATCAGCCCGATGGGGCCGCACCCGACTACGGCCGCCGAGTTGCCCAGGTGGACGTGACCGAGATCAAGGCAGTGGAGGGCCACTCCCAGCGGCTCCAGCATGGCCACCGTGGCGTCGTCGAAGTGGCCGGGTACCGGGTGCAGCAGTGCCGTCGGCCAGGCGATGTACTCTCGCAACCCTCCGTCTGTGCTGCCGTGGCCGGCGAAACGCACCTGCGGACAGAGGTTGGTGTTGCCCTCGCGGCACCGCTCGCACGTGTAATCGGGGATGGCCGGGTCGACGGCGACTCGCTGGCCGTCGAGCGGACCGCCCTCCACCATCCCCCCGAACTCATGGCCCAACACCAGGGGCCGGCTGAGGAGGGCGTCGCCGATGCCTCCCTCGCCGAACCAGTGCAGGTCCGAACCGCACAGCCCGACCGCTCCCACCCGCACCAGGCTTTCTCCTTCTGCAGGCTCGGGGCGGGGGTCGTCGACGATGTCCACGGCGCCGGGCGCGGTCAGCCGGGCCACCTTCATTGGGCCGCCTTCATTGGGCCGCCTTCGTTTGCGGTTTCACCATAATGTGGTTATTCACAGTCTCCCCATTTTCTCAGCCCTGGCCGTAATAGGCGGCGGGCCCGTGCTTGCGGGAGAAGTGGCGCTCGATGATGTGAGCTCCCAGTGGACCAATCGAGGGCGAAAGGGCCATCGTGAGCCAGGCCATCTTGGCTACCTCCTCTACTGTCACCGCGGCCTCCACGGCTTTTTCCGGGCTGGCTCCCCAACAAAAAGTCCCGTGCCCGCTGACCAGGACGGCCGGCACCTCGGCCGGCGGGTGGCCCGCCAGCGCGGCGACGACGGCGTGACCGGTGGCGGTTTCGTAGCCTGCTTGCACTTCTTCCGGGGTGAGCGGCGCAGTGACCGGGATCTCCAGGTGAGAGAGGTCGGCATGCGTCGTGCCCATTACCGGGATAGGGCGGTCCGCCTGTGCCCATGCCGTCGCCCATGTCGAGTGAGTATGGACGACGCCGCCGATCCCGGGCAGGCGTTCGTAAAGCACCAGGTGGGTAGGCGTGTCGGTCGATGGGCGGAGCTCGCCTTCTACCACTTTCCCGTCAGGGCCCACGACGACCATGTCGTCTGCCTTCATGGCCGCATACGGCACCCCGGACGGTTTTATCACTAACAGGCCCGTCCCGGGATCTCGCCCTGAGACGTTGCCCCAGGTAAGGGCGACGAGACCGGCCCGGGGCAACTCGAGGTTGGCGGCCAAAACGGCCTGTTTCAGATCCTCGAGCACAATCTCAGTTTCTGGGCCGGTTTGGGCAATTGGCGCGAAGGGCCGTCATATCTCGACAAAATCGATATCGAGCAGCTCGGCCAGGTATTGCCAGCGGGCGACGTGGCGGCCCAGGTTGGTGCAGAAGTGATGGGTGCCGCCATTGTGGAGCCACGTGTTCATGAACTCCCTTACGTCTTCGTCGGGGCGAAAGTGGAAATAAGGCATCTCGACGTTCGGTAATTCCGGAGTGTCCAGCACGTCGCCCTTCCCGGCGATCAGCCGGTAGAGCTCGCCCTCCAGAGGCACCAGCGACGCGGTGGTGGCCGGACCGGGCTGAGCGGAGAAAACCGCTGTCGGCGGGTTGTCCAGGCCGCCAATGCCGAGGGGGCGGTCGATCAGCCTGATAGGCCGGTCTTTCCTGGCTACTTTCCAGTTGCCTTCTCCCATGTGGCTGATAAGGACCGAGCCGAGGTCGAAATCCATGGCGTACATCTCGGAAAAATGGGCGTTGCCGATCAGGGAATGGCCGGCGCACATCAGCGCCGCCGTGTTGGTATCACCCTCTGCGCCATAGCCGTAGCCATCGGCCATCAGATCAGAGGCGGCCAGCAACGGTAGTTGCCGGAAGCGCCCGTCCTTGCCTACCGGCTCGAAATGGACCGAGAAGCCCGCATAACCACCATCTTCGAGCATGGCCCGCAGAGCGATCTCCACCCGCGCCGCGTATGCATGGCCTTCAGGGGGCAGGCCGGGGCTGACGGCGAAGCGCTGTTCGTGCAGGGACAAGAGGTTTTTCACTTCTCCCTCGGTGACCTCTTGCATCTTGGAGTACAGCTCGCCCAGGTTCTCGTTCACCACCACTGGGCCAATGCGGCGCATAAGGGCGGGCGCCTCGTACAGCACGTCCCCCATGCCGTTCATCGGGTAGCCGAACAAGGCGATTTTCGTGCTCTTCAACGCCGTTGTCGCCATCGCCGCTCTCGCCCACGACTCGAACGAGGCCCGGAACGACTCGGCCCGCCAGTCGTCCGTGATGACCGAGAACGGGACCCCGGCCCGCAACAAGGCATTGGCCTGGTCCTGCGCCCCGTGGATGCCCTGGTTGTAAGTGAGATCATCCATGTTCCAGCGGTCTTTTACCTCCCGCTCGGGCTGGACGTTGGCCAGCAGCACGGGGAGCGGGTTCTCCACCAGGGCACGGACGGTACGCATGGCCGGGCCATACGTGAGCATGACGATCATGATCCCATCGACGCCCTCGTCACGCAGCTCTCGGGTGATGGCCTCTACGTCGTCCCGGGTGCGAGCCGGCCGCAGGAAAACCACGTCCGCCACCGGAGAAAGAGAGCCGGCGAGTTCCTTGGCATACGCGGCCTGGTGGTCGGTAATGCCCGGGATCATGTCGTCGTAGAGCTCCTGCATTACGCCGAGCAGGCCGATCTTTGGACGTTGGCGGCTTATCAAGTGCCCCTCCTTCGTTGTGATGGCTTCACTTGTCATGTTGGCGTCGTCACGGCTTGGCCCGGTCCCGGAGCAGCCAAGAGTTTCAAGCGTTTCAGCTCATGAAGCCACGTGGGCTGGGCGCGGCCGAGCATGTCGTGAAGGTCCTTCCAGATCCGGTATACCTCGCCATAGGTGGCAGTGGCGTTCGGTGCGGGCTTATACGCCGGCCCGGCCGGCGGTCCCAGGGCCTTGGCCGCCTCGGCAATAGTGCCGTAGCCGCTGGCCTCCCGGCCCGCCGCCACCGCCCCGAACAACGCGGAACCACGGGCAGGCACCTGCGACGACGCCGGTACCCTGACCGTTGTCCCGCAGACATCGGCGAACATTTGCATGAGCAGCGGGCTCTTTTCGGCGATGCCGCCGCAAGCGACGATCTCGTTCAATTCGAAGCCCGCGTCCCGGAAGTTATCGAGCACCGCTTTATTGCCGAAGGCTATCGATTCGAGCAGGGCGCGGTAAATGTCCGCCGTTGTCGTCGACAGCGTGAGCCCGGCCACCACACCCGACAAATCGGCATCGGCCAGTACGCTGCGGTTGCCGTTCCACCAGTCCAATGCCACCAGCCCGGTCTGGCCCGGAGCCAACGCGGCGGCGGCCCGCTCGAGCCCGGGAAGGACGTCGACCGTGCTTTTCCCCTCCGGCGGGGACAGGATGTCACCGAACCAGCCGAGCATGTCCCCCACTGCCGGCTGGCCCGCCTCGTAGCCGTACAGGCCGGGGACGATGCCGTCTTTGGCCACACCGGTTATGCCGGACAGAGTGATCTCGCGCTGGTGGACTACCAGGTCGCAGATCGAGGTGCCTACCACCATCACATACGTACCGGCGCCCTCGGCTCCCGCCCCGGGGAACGAAACGAACGAATCGACGTTGCCGACCGCCACCGCCACCCGCCCGGGCAGGCCCAATTTGGCCGCCAACTCCGGCCGAAGCGGGCCGGCGCTGCTCCCGAGGGGCAGAAAGCCGGTGCCGAGTTTGGCCCCCGGCTGAGAAAACCCGGGGTAAGCAGCCTCGAAAAAGGCCGTGCTCGGTATGCCGTCGGCCTCTGACCACAACGCTTTGTAGGCGGCCGGGCAAGCCGAACGGCGTTCCCGGCCGCTCAGGTGCCAGACGACCCAGTCCGTCACTTCGAGGAATGCGCCGGTGGCTTCGTAAACAGCCCGGTCTTCGAGCCAGATCTCGATCAACTTGGGGAAGTACCACTCGGAGGAGATGCGGCCGCCGTAGCGGCCCAGGAAGGCTTCGTGGCGTTCGGAGGCCACCTCGTTGAGCCGGTTGGCTACGTACTGAGCGGCGTGGTGCTTCCATAATTTCGGCCAGGCATGGGGCCTGGCCCGCCAGTTGGGGAGCTCGCAGAGCGGGGTGCCGTCGGCTGTCACCGGCAGGACAGTGCACGACGTGGCGTCAATGCCAATACCGACTACACGACCTGCCGCCCCGGGCCGTTGAGCGAGCACGCCCCGGATGCCCTCCTCCAGCACGTACCTGTAATCGTCGGGGTCGTGGAGAGCCCAGTCCACTGGAAGACGCTCACTCGTCTCCGGTAAGGTGGCGTCGATTACGCCGTGGGGATAAGCGAGTTCGCTTAGGGCCAGCTCTTCACCCGACCGCAGGTCTAGCAGCAAAGTACGCGCCGACGCTGTCCCGAAATCCACTCCGATGGCGTACGCTTGCGAGGTCATCTGCGAAATGTTAGCGCTCTCAAACACTCAGCGGCCTCCTTCGATCGCAGACGTGGCGAGCCTGGCCGGGGTTTCCCACCAGACGGTTTCGAGGGTACTGAACAACCATCCCAGCGTGCGCCAGCTCACCCGGGCGAGAGTTTTGGCCGCCATCGACCAGCTGGGGTACCACCCCAACACGGCGGCCCGGGCGCTGGCCAGTGGAAGGTCCAAGACGCTCGGCGTCGTAGCCCTGGACACCACGTTGTACGGCCCGGCGTCGACGCTGTACGGGATCCAGCAAGCAGCTCAGCACGAGGGCTATTTCGTGTCCGTGATGGCGATCCACTCGCTCGACCGCCCCTCGGTCAACGAGGCGGTGCGCCGTCTTACCAGTCAGGCCGTCGAGGGCCTGGCCGTCATCGCCCCGTTCACCTCCGCCCACCACGCGTTGGCGTACCTGCCTACCGGCACGCCGGTGGTAGCCGTGGAAGGTGACCCGGAGGGCGATGTGGCAGTGGTCACAGTGGACCAGGTGGCCGGGGCCCGCCTGGCCACGCACCACCTCCTGGCGGCGGGCTACGACACCGTCTTCCACGTCGCCGGCCCGGCCGAGTGGCAGGAGGCCGGAGGCCGGACGGCGGGATGGCGAGCGGCCCTCGAAGAAGCCGGCGCCGACGTTACCCCGCCGGTGTACGGGGACTGGAGCGCCCGTTCGGGTTACAACGCCGGGCAACTGCTGGCCCAGATACCCGATGCCCGGGCCATATTTGTGGCCAACGACCAGATGGCCCTCGGCGTCCTGCGAGCGCTGCACGAGCGAGGCCGGCGGGTGCCCGAGGACGTTTCTGTGGTCGGCTTCGACGACACTCCGGACTCGGCCTACTTCATCCCGCCGCTCACGACTGTGCGCCAGGACTTCCAGCAGGTCGGGCGGGCTGCCGTGCAGCTCCTGGTGGACCAGCTGACTACCGGGACGATGAGGCAGGACCGGGTGGTCATCGACCCCGAGCTCATTTGCCGGCAGTCAACCCTTGGGCCGGCTTCAAAGTGAGCGCCGTCTCGGCGGGGTGATGACAGCAGCGGCCCTGGGCCAAGGAACGCGGCGACGACCCCGGGAGTGAGCGCTCACAACCCGGCGGCCGGCCGGTGCGCTGTTGTTAGTGCAGAAGTGGTGCCGGAGGGTGCCGGGCCGCCGGCTGCCAGCGGGGGGCGCAGTGGAGGAGCGGAGCGGGTAGAACCGTCGAGCGGTAGAACGGTGGAGCGGCGGGGCGGCGGGGCGGGGCGTGCCTCTCGGTGGAGCGGCGGGGCGGGGCGTGCTGGGCGATGTGAGTATTTATCACAGCGGGGACACCGAGTACGACGGCGAAATAACAAGCGATACCTTGGGCGTGACGGCGTCGTTCATTTCGATAAACGGGACCACGGGGAATATGAACGCGCATGAAGCAGCATGCTGGCTTGGTGGCAAGGGAGCCGGCTGGCCGTACCGTTCCATTACGGCCTATGGAGGGACGAGGATTACGGCGAAGGTGCAACCCTGGGCCCGCAGCTTTTTGTGGCCACTTATAAGCGCCTCAACCCGGAGGGCCGCACCCTGGTGCTCGAGCCGGCCGCGGGGGTCGTGCTCGACCGCAATGGTACTCGACCGCAATGGTACTCGACCGCAATGGGCTCGCCGGGGCCAGAGCGGAAGCTCGTCAACCCCAGGCGCCCGCGACCTGCCTGGTGGTTATGTTTATCCGGTTGAACAAGTTGCTGAGGCCGACGGTGACGACCAGGGCGGCCGGGCCTTTCTCGTCGTAGTGGCGAGCTGCCTCTTGCCAGATCTCGTCAGGCTCCGGGTCACTCCGGTCGCTGAGCCGGGTGGCGGCCTCGGCCAGGGCCGGGGCCGCCCGCTCTGCGTCGTTGACATAGGGAGCGTCGCGCCAGGCCGCCACCGCGAACAGCCGCTCATCCGACTCCCCCGCTTTCCTGGCCCCGCGCCAACCCGAATCGACGCAGGCACTGCACCCGTTTATCTGGCTGGCCCGAAGGCGGACGAGGTCGAGGGTGGCCGGCGGTACGCCGCCCGTTCTGGTGGCCTTGAACAGGTCTTGGATGGGCTGCATGGCATCGGGAAGGATCATCACCACCTCCCCCGGCTCGAGGTTGCTCCCCTACCGCCGTGACCTTCACCTGCCTGCATGGCGCTCGCCTATTTCAAGCCCGCGCCCACATACCGTAGGACGGCCGGGGGCCGGGCCGGTACCCGTGCGCCGCCACCATGGCGGCCGTCTCTTCGAACTCCCAGGCCACCCGGTCGGGTTGGTGGGTATCACTGCCGAACGTCACCGCCTGGCCGCCGGCGTCGCGCCACCAATCGAGCACCTGAGCCGGGAAGTGGAGGCGGGTGTTGACCTCGAGGGCCCGTCCCGAGGCGGCCAGCGCCTCCAGGGCAGCCCGGTACTCCTCCTCCACGAGCTCCGGCTCGAACGGGCCGGCCGAGGCCGGCCACGTCCTGGCCGGGTAATCGATATGAGCCAGAACTGAATACGGCATGTCACTTTCCGCCATCTTCACCACTTCCGCAAGGTAGCCACGCACCACGTCCAGGGCCGGCCGCTGGGAATAGCTCGAGGCGATTTCCACCCGCACACCGGGCATTTTCGCCTGGCCTGGAGCCGCAGCTAGCAGCGGGTGAGACGCCGGGCGCTCTGTTACAGGGCCGTCCGGCGCGCGGCCCGGACGGGCCAGGTGGGCCAGACTGTGGACCGACCCCAAGACATGGTCGAACTCGTTTGCAGCCAGGAGCTTGGTAATGGCTTCCTCGTGCAAGTGGGGCTCGCTCACCTCTAGGCCGGACAGTACCCGCAGATCAGGGAAAAGTTGCCGGCACCGCTGCACACTTTCCAGGTACCCGGCGACGTCGAGCGGGTCGGCCAGCAGGATCCCGTCCTCCAGGTGGGCCCGGAACCCCTCAGGGATCCTTGCTCCCAGGAGGTCCCAGGGTGTGAGGTCGACGTGCTCGGTAAACGCGATGGACTTCAAACCGACCTCGAGCGCCCGGGCGCAAGTGCGTTCCATGTCACCCCTGGGGGCGTCCCACGACCACTGGCTGTGGACGTGGCTGTCCTGAGGCAGCACGATCACCCGGAGACGCTACCTCAGGAGGGACGGCGTGGCAGTCGGCCCCCTACGAGTAACGGGGCCCGGTCGCCGGTCAAGGGCGCTCGTCGGCCTCGGTCACATACTCCCAATCGACGTGACCGTACCTCTCGATAACGACCGGCACCGCCTGGGCGCGGGAAATCTCCCGGGCGATCATCTCGGCCGCCTCGTCATTGTCCAGCTCACGAACCTCGAGCTCGGTACCGTCGGGCCGGGAGAAACGGTACGACGATTTGGCAGGGTGCGGTCCCGTGTCGGTCATTCGGCGATGATACTGGCCGTTCGTGATGATGTTCCGCCGTTGGCGGCACCGGTCCGGGTCACTGCCCCTAGACCTCGCCGTTTCTGGGTAGCGTCGCGAAAATGGCCCGATGAGCCTGGAGGAGACCTGGTGATTACTGATCTTTTGGCCGCGGCACAGGAGCTACTGGGGCCGGTCATCGACCTGCGACGGCGCATTCACGCCCAGCCGGAGGTGGGCCTCCAGTTGCCCGTGACCCAGGGAACGATCCTCGAAGCGTTGGCCGGGCTGGGCCTCGAAGTGTCTACCGGCACGGCCACGACTTCGGTTGTCGGCGTCCTGGAAGGGAGCCGGCCCGGTCCGACCACGCTGTTGCGCGGGGATATGGACGCGTTGCCGATGCCCGAAGACACGGGCCTCGACTTTTCCTCGACAGTCGATGGGGCTATGCACGCCTGCGGGCACGACGCCCACGTGGCCATGCTGGTGGGGGCGGCCTGGCTCCTGGCCGGCCGGAGGCACGACGTCCCCGGGCGAGTGGTGTTCATGTTCCAGCCCGGCGAGGAGGGCCACGGTGGGGCGTCACTGATGCTGGAAGAGGGGCTCCTGGACCGCCATGGGCACGTCGACCGTGCCTTCGCGATCCATGTGCACCCGGTCTGGCCGTCGGGGCGGGTCTACACCCGCGGCGGACCGCTCATGGCGTCGTCCGATGATTTCCGGGTGACGGTAAGGGGTTCGGGCGGCCATGCATCGATGCCGAACGACGCCGTGGACCCCGTCCCCGTGGCCTGCGAGCTGGTGACCAGCCTGCAGGCCATGGTCACCCGCCGGGTCCCGATTTTCGACCCGACAGTACTGACGGTGTCAAGGATCTCGGCCGGTACCACGTTCAACGTGATCCCTGAAGTGGCGGTCATCGAGGGCACGGTCCGGGCACTTTCGGCGCCGACCCGCTCCCTCGTCTTCGAAAACCTCGGCCGGGTCGCCCAACACGTCGCCGAGGCTCATTTGTGCCAGGCCGAAGTCGAAACGACCTTCGACGACAAGCCCCACGATGACCTTCCCGTGGGCTATCCGGTCACCGTCAACAACGCTTCAGCGGCGGAACGCACTCTGGATGTCGCCCGGACCATTGTGGGCGACGGCGGCGCCATCCGGATGCCAAACCCGCTTATGGGCGCCGAGGACTGGTCCTATGTTCTCCAACGCGTCCCCGGGTCGATGGCCTTCCTGGGCGTTGCCCCTCCCGGAGTGGAACGGCCGGCGCCCAACCACTCCAACCGGATGGTCATCGATGAGCGGGCCATGGCCGTCGGTATCGCGCTGCACTCGGCAATGGCCCTCAGCTGACAAACAACTACAACGGGCTCGGTTACTGCGCCCCTGTCGCGGGCGCAGGACCGGGGCTGGGCGCGGGCGCAGACGGCTGCTCTCTGTCGGCGGCGACAGACGGGTGAGCGTAAGCCACGACGCCGGGTGGACGCCGGTACAGGCCCCGGCGGCCGCAAACTCTGAAAGTCCTCTTGTTTGCCGCGGATTACTCCGGCGCCTGGCGCCGTTGAGTTCCCGGCGCCGCTGACCGCCGCTGGCAAGCTGGGCCCGAAGGCTGCTTCTGGGTCCGGAAACATACCGCTGAGCACAATTTTCGGACCCAGATCCGAGCCGCCGTCGTCAGCGGTTGCCGCCTATCTTTTGCCGTCAGCCGCCGAACCCGGCGGTCAGCGCTCGGGCCGTGGACAGCCCGTCGGGCTTACAGTCGCGTAACCCGTCCAGACGTTCAGGCTTTGGGACCTCCGGACCACAGCCAACGCACTGGCGGACGACGACCAGCGCCCGCCCCGGAGGCTCAGCCGCGAGGAACTCCGGGACCGGCAACTCACCCATCGGCAACGCCGGCGCCGGCCCGGGCACAGGCCCGGGCACGGGCCCAGGAGCGGTGTTTCTCCGAAGTCCTGTGGCCCGTAGGGAAAGATAGGCCAGTGCGCCGGCCGGCACGGGCAGCCAGAAGTTGACCAGGCGGTAAGCGAGGACACCGAAAATGGCGGTCGCCGTGGGCACGTGGAACCAAACGAGCGTCGGTATAAGCGCTCCCTCCACTGCCCCCAGCCCCGAGGGCGTTATGGGGATAGCGGCCAGGACATTGGCGAGCCCGTACGCCACGAGCAGGCCGACCGGAGAGGTGAAGTGCCCGAAAGCCAGCAGGAATGCCCACAGCGACGCCGCGTCGAGGAGCCAGTTCGCCGCCGCCCAGGGACGGTCTTTCCCGGCTGCTCGACGCCCACGGCCTCGAGGTGACAGGAGCGGTCGACAAGGGCCCCGACCTCGTCGCGTCCGTCGTGGCCGACAAACCGGACATCGCCGTGGTGGATGTCCGGCTACCGCCGACGTTCACCGATGAAGGGCTGCGGGCGGCACTCGAGGCCCGGAGACAGATGCCGGACCTCCCTGTGCTGGTGCTGTCCCAGTACGTCGAGCAGCTGTACGCCCGCGAATTATTGGCCGGGGTAACGGCGGTATCGGGTACCTGTTGAAGGACAGGGTTGGCGACCGGAGGCAGTTTGTTGACGCCGTGCGACGCGTGGCTGGGGGCGGGACGGCAAAGGACCCTGAAGTGATATCCCGTCTCCTGGCCCGCAATGACGGCGTCGGCACGCGGGCGGCGCTGAGCCCCCGCGAGCCGGAGTTGCTGGGGCTCATGGCCGAAGGACGTTCCGATGCTGCCATTGCGCAGCGGCTCGTCATCTCCGAACGCGCCGTGGCCAAGCACAGCGCCTCCATTTTCATGAAGCTCGACCTGCCACTGTCCGATGACGACAACCGGCGGGTGCTGGCGGTACCGGGCTACTTGGGCCGCTAAGTCAGGCGGAGCGATGAGTACGACGGGTCGGCCATGCTGTTCGAGATGACTCCCACCTGGCCACCACCGCACGAAAAGCCGAAGCCGGAGCGCCCCCGCTCGCGCGAGCGTCAATTCGGCTGGCAGGACATGTTCGTCGGGCCTGATGCCGATCCGCGCGCCATCGGCGGCATTTTCGTCCATCACGGCGACGAGCGCTCCGTTCTCGCCGGGTACCTGCACGATTACCGGCTTACCCTGGAGCTCAAGTGCGCCGGCCTGGATGCCGAGGGCATGGCCCGCCGGTCGGTCGAGCCCTCGGACCTATCGCTCCTCGGGCTGGTGCGCCACCTCTCCGACGCCGAGCGGTACTGGTTCCGCCAGGTGATGGGCGAGCAGGATGCCCCGGCCCGCTACCGGGCCGGGGCCGGCGACGACCATGACCGGGCCTTCAGCGACGCCGTAGCCGACCCCGCCGTCGTGGCACTGGCCTGGGAAAACTGGAGGGACGAGGTTGCTTTCGCCGAGCGCCTGGTCGACGAAGCGCCTGGGCTCGACATGAGCCGGCCCTACGTCGGGCGGGGTGGCCACCAGGGCCAGGTATCCCTGCGAGAGGTACTGGTCCACATGATCGAGGAGTACGCCCGCCATATCGGCCACGCCGACTTGTTGAGAGAACGGATCGACGGGAGGGTCGGGCTGTGAGCGGATGGCGGCACTTCTGGTCAAGCTCGTACGTAGGCCGCCAGGTGCTGACCGGTAAGAGTTGAGCGGGCGGCGACGAGATCGGCCGGCGTGCCCTCGAAAACGACCCGCCCGCCCTCGTGACCGGCACCCGGGCCGAGGTCGATGATCCAGTCGGCGTGGGCCATGACCCCCTGGTGGTGCTCGATGACGATGACCGACTTGCCTGAGTCGACGAGGCGGTCGAGCAAGCCGAGGAGCTGCTCGACGTCGGCCAGGTGGAGACCGCTGGTCGGTTCGTCAAGGACGTAGAGGCCCCCTTTCTCGGCCATGTGGGTGGCTAATTTCAGCCGCTGGCGCTCGCCGCCGGACAGAGTGGTAAGTGGCTGGCCGAGGCTCATGTAGCCGAGCCCTACGTCGGCCAACCGGCCGAGGATGGCGTGGGCGGCCGGGGTGCGGGCCTCGCCGGCAGCGAAGAACTCCTGAGCTTCGTTCACCGCCATGTCCAGCACCTCACTGATGTCCCGGCCGCCGAGGTGGTAGTCGAGCACCGATGGCTCGAACCGCTTCCCCTCGCACTCCTCACACGTGGTGGCGACCCCGGCCATCATGGCCAGGTCGGTGTATATGACGCCGGCGCCGTTGCAGTTGGGGCAGGCGCCTTCGGAGTTGGCGCTGAACAGCGCCGGTTTCACGCCATTGGCCTTGGCAAACGCGTTGCGGACGGGGTCGAGCAGCCCGGTGTACGTGGCCGGGTTGCTCCGCCGCGATCCGCGGATCGGCGTCTGGTCGACCGAGACCACCCCGCCCTGGCCGGACACCGACCCGTGGACCAGGGAGCTCTTACCGGACCCGGCGACCCCGGTCACGACGACCAGGACACCGAGCGGGATATCGACGTCGACGTCTTTCAGGTTGTGAGTCTTGGCGCCGCGCACCTCCAGCACCCCTGACGGCCCCCGCACCGTCTTCTTCAGGGTGGCGCGGTCGTCGAGATGGCGGCCGGTCAGGGTGCCGCTGGTTCGCAGTTCTTCGACACTGCCCTCGAAGCAGACCGCGCCGCCGGCCCCACCGGCGCCGGGGCCGAGGTCGACAACGTGGTCGCCGATGGCGATGGTGTCCGGCTCGTGCTCCACCACGAGCACTGTGTTGCCCTTGTCCCGCAGCCGCAGGAGCAGGTCGTTCATCCGCACGATGTCGTGGGGGTGGAGGCCGGCGGTGGGCTCGTCGAAAACGTAGGTCACGTCGGTGAGAGAGGAGCCAAGGTGGCCGATCATCTTCACTCGCTGCGCCTCTCCGCCCGACAGTGTCCCCGACGCCCGGTCGAGCGACAGGTACCCGAGGCCAATCTCCACGAAGGAGTCAAGGGCCAGTTGCAGCGCCGATAGCAGCGGCGCCACCGACGGTTCGTGCAGGCTGCGCACCCACTCCGCCAGGTCGGCGACCTCCGTTGCGCAGGCGTCGGCGATGTTGACCCCATTGATCTTCGACGACCGGGCCAGGTCGCTGAGCCGGGTGCCGCCACATTCGGGGCACGTGGTGAACGTCACCGCCCGCTCCACGAACGCCCTGATGTGCGGCTGCATGGCCTCCTTGTCCTTAGACAGCATGGACTTCTGGACGCGCAGGACCAGGCCTTCGTAGGTCATGTTGATACCGGCGATCTTCATCCTGGTCGGCTCGCGGTAGAGGAAGTCGTGCCGCTCGGTCTTGGTGAAGTTGCGGATCGGCTTGTCTGGGTCGAAAAAGCCCGACGCGCTGTAAAGGCGGAAGTTCCACCCGCCCGTCGTGTACCCAGGGACAGTGAGCGCGCCCTCGTTGAGCGACTTGGTGTCGTCGTAAAGCTGGGTCAGGTCGATGTCATTCACGGTTCCCATGCCCTCGCACCGCGGGCACATGCCACCGGTGAGGGTAAAGGTCTTTCTCACGGTCTTCCCGCCACCGCGCTCGACCCTTATGGCCCCGCTGGCGCGGACCGATGGGGTATTGAACGAGAAGGCTTTGGGCGAGCCGATGCGCGGCTCGCCAAGGCGACTGAACAGCACCCTCAGCATGGCGTTGGCGTCGGTGGCGGTGCCGACCGTGGAGCGCACGTTGCCGCCCATCCGCTCCTGGTCGACGATGATCGCCGTCGTCAGGCCCTCCAGAAGGTCGACTTCGGGCCGGGCCAGTGTGGGCATGAACCCCTGCACGAAGGCGCTATAGGTTTCGTTTATCAACCGCTGGGACTCGGCCGCGATGGTGCCGAAGACCAACGAGCTCTTGCCCGACCCGGAGACGCCGGTGAACACGGTCAGCCGGCGCTTGGGGATCTCGACGTGGATGTCCTTCAGGTTGTTTTCGCGTGCACCGTGGACCCGGATAAACCCATAGGCGTCGGCTACATGCCCCGCCGGCGACTGCCCGTCGGTCTTGTTTGCCTTGCTCATCCTGTCTCCAATCTGTTGGGCGGGCCGCCCTCACGGCTTTCCCGAAGGCGTCGCCTGCCTCCGCCGGCCAGCTTCGCCCTGTGCTTATGGCAGGAAAAAGTGCCGTCTGGTACCAGTGGCGGACCTGTCACAGGGCGTCGCCACAGAGCCCGTTACGGCTGCTGGCGAAACCCGACGACGTTGCCAGTCGCATCTTTCACTTGGGCCACGAGCAAACCCTGGGCGACGTCTCGGACATCCTGCACGATTTCGGCCCCGGCGTCGGTCATTTCCTTCACGCTGGCCCTGATGTCCTCGACGTCCGTATAAGCGATCGGTCCGACCGTCGAGTTGGGGTCGAGCCCGATCTCCTGGTCGCCGATCCGATAACCGACGTAATAGGGAGTTTCGGCGTAAGGTCCCACGCCTAAGAACGTAGTGTAAAAAGTTGTTGCCTTCTCGATGTCTTTTACCGGAAAAACGATTAGCTTCACGCTTCTTGCCATTGTGGTCTCCTTTGTTGAACGGGGGGTTTTCGATATTTCAGTTCGACCGGTCGGATTTTGGGACAAGCGGATCTCCCCGTAAGGTGGCGGAGAGGGCACGCCGACCGCCGCTAATAGGCTGCCCGCCGGCAGCCGGCCGCCACCCTCACCGCGAGGGAGCCGCCACCCTCACCGCGAGGGAATAGTACCGGCGAGGGCTGGACGGGTCAGGGCAACTGGTTGATACGGATCATGGTTCCGGCGGGATCGCGGATGGCGAAATCGCGGATCCCGTAAGGCTGCTCGGTCGGCTCCTGGACGACCTCGGCGCCGCTGGCCTGCAAGCGCTCGAAGGTGCTGTCGAGGTCCTTGGTGGCCAACACGATGATGGCGAAACTGCCCTTGGCCATCATTTCGACGATGGTGCGGCGCTCGTCGTCGGTGATGCCCGGCGTAGCCGCCGGGGGGAACAACACGATGGACGTGTCGGGCTGGTCGGGGGGCCCGACCGTGATCCAGCGCATCCCGCCGTACCCAACGTCGTTGCGTACTTCGAAGCCGAGGGTGTCTCGATAAAAGGCCAGGGATGCCTCTGGGTCGTCGTGCGGGAGGAAGCTCGAGTGAATGATGATATCCATGCTCATTACGCTAAGTCCGCCGTGGTTGCAGATGCTTCTCGATTCCTGACCGGTCTCGTCACCTGTTTCGCCACACACGAGGGCATCCCCGCTGTCGCCTGCGTCGCCTGCTGGCGGTAGACACTGGGTGGGACGCCAACCAGCTCGGTGAAACGGGTGCTGAAAGTGCCGAGTGACGAGCAGCCCACGGCGAAACAGACGTCGGTGACGCTGAGGTCGCCCCGGCGCAGCAGCGCCATGGCCCGCTCGATCCGCCGCGTCATCAAGTAGCTGTACGGCGACTCGCCGTAGGCCAGCCGGAACTGGCGGCTGAGGTGC
>DATJUH010000228.1:0-6113 GCA_035502515.1 Acidimicrobiales bacterium | reverse complement strand
TCCAGGCTGCACCACAGGTCCCAGTTTCACTGGTGCACCGCCTCGTCCTACGGAGCCCGACGGCACGCGACAGTATAGATGGTGCCAGCGGCAGGCTCACCACCTGTGCCAGACGTCGACGGGAGGAGCAGTAAAGAAATGAGGGCCGTCCTGTCGACGGGCGACGGGCACAAGCGGGGCCAACCAGGACGCGAGTGGCCTGCCCACTGGCGGACCACCATGGTTCTTTTTCGCCGTGGCACAATCGCCGCAGGTCTGTTACCAGCCACCTTGGCCGTAACCGCCGCCGTTGCCTTCCTGCTGGCGCCCGTCGCTCCGGCTGGCGCCACCCCTGGGCAACAGCTCGTCGCCCTCACCGGAGGTGCGCCGCCATCGCCGTCGTCTTACGGGGCTAGAGCGCTGGGGCCGGCTCCCGGCTCGGCCTTCCTCTCGCTCCAGGTTTATTTCCAGCCTGACCACGCCGGTCAGCTGGCGGCTCTGGCCACGGCTGTATCCACGCCCGGGAACGCGTCGTACCACCATTTCCTCTCCGTTCCCCAGTTCGCCTCCCGGTTCGGCCCGGCCGGCCAGGTGGTGTCGGCAGTGGACCGGTACTTGACGTCGAACGGTCTCTCGGTGGGCCGGCTTTCGGCCAACGGGCTGGCGCAGGACGTTACCGGTACCACCCGGCAGTTCGACCGGGCGTTTGGCGCCGAGCTGGTCAAAGTGCGCACCGCCGGAGGGTCAAAGGTCATTGGATCTTTTTCGGTACCCAAGTTGCCGGCCGACCTCGCCGGCTCGGTCGCCTTAGTGGACGGCCTCGACCCGTGGGTCGTCCCTACCGACAACCTGGTCCGCCTCCCCCCCCGCCAGGTCACCGAGGGGCCGCTGAGAGCGCAGGACCTGGCCCCGGGCTCCGCGCCGTCAGTGGGGCAGGCTACGCCGCCGGCGGCGCTCGACTGCGGCGCCATGGCCGGCGAGGGCCTGACCCCGGCGGAGCTCAACCGCATCTACGGTCTTTCGGGCTTTGACCAGCGCGGCGACCAGGGTCAGGGGGAAACGATAGGGCTCATCGAGTACGGCCTCCCGGACATGAAGGCGATAGCAAGTTACGAAGCCTGCACCGGGGCGTCCCTTTCCATCCACTACGTCCCCACCAGTTCGGCCCCAACGCAGGTCGACACCGAAGTGGCCGCCGACCTCGAGGTGATAGCCGCCCTGGCGCCGAAGGCGAACGTGGTGGTGTACGAAGCTTCGTTACAGGGGACTGGGCTTGCCCCCTGGGACCTGGCCGTGTCGGGCACTTCGGCCGGAGGCCTCCCGGATGTGATCAGCGACTCGTGGGGTTCGTGCGAACCCGACACGGGCATGGCCGGCGCCTACTACCAGGCCGAGGAAGTGCTCTACGAAGAGGCCGCTGCTCAAGGTCAGACGGTACTCGTTGCCTCCGGTGACGACGGGTCGGAGGGGTGCCTGGGCCAGACGCAGAGCAAGCAGTTCGCCGTTTACGACCCGGCTTCCGCGCCGTTCGTTACGGCCGTGGGCGGGACGGCCAGCGATACGGCCACCAGCCCGCAGTACATCTGGAACAGCCACAACGCCCTCGAGCGGCAGTGCCTGAGCACCGGATGTTCGCTCTATGGCGCGTCCGGAGGCGGGGCCAGCACCATCTGGCCGAGGCCCGGGTACCAGCCGGCTTCACTCCCGGCATCGCCGGCGTGCACCCTCGGTGCTCAGGGTTGCCGGGAAATCCCCGACGTATCGGCGCTGGCCGGCGACCCTTACGGGCAGTACTGCACACCCAGTTTCTGTGGCGGCGGCGGGCCCTGGGTCGGGTTCGGCGGCACCAGCCTGGCCGCGCCCTCGTGGGGGGCGGCCGTGCTGCTCTCCGACCAGATGTGCTCCATCAGGACGGGCTTCCTCAACCCTCTCCTCTACAGCGAGCCGGGAAAACTGGTTGGCTCCATCACTTCCGGCAATAACGACCTGAGCGGGAGCCACGACGGCATGTACCAAGCGGTGGTGTCGGGCGGCTACTCGATGGCAGGCGGCCTCGGGTACCTCGGCGGCGCGAACCTCTCCTCCGGCGCGCTGTGTGGCCCGAACGGCGTCGGCGCCGGCACTGGCTCGAGTGGTACGGGTGGCAGCGGGTCAACGGTCCCGACGACGACTACGACTACACCGACGACGGCGACTACACCGACGACGCCAACGACGCGCCCCCCCACGTCCGGCGCCGGCGCCACGGGCACGGCCACCGGCCCGGCCCTGGAGTGCGTCAAGCCGGTCAACCAGCCCGTCCGGGGCAAGCCAGACGCCCTGGCGGCTACCGAAGATTCCAACAACTGCGCCGGCTACCTGGTCGTGACGACGAGCGGAGCTGTCTCAGGGTTCGGGGCCGCCATCACGTACGGGTCGCTCCAGGACCGGCATTTGAAAGCGCCCGTCGTCGCCATTGCCGTCACTCCGAGCTCCGAGGGCTATTGGCTGCTCACCTCGGACGGGGAGGTGTTCGCCTTTGGCGACGCCAGGTTCCTGGGCCAGCCGGCCGGGCTCCACCCCAGCCCGTCCGCTGTGGGCATCACGGCCACTCCCGATGGAATGGGCTACTGGGTCGCGGCCAGGAACGGTGCCGTCTACGCCTTCGGCGATGCCAGGTCGTACGGCTCCCTGGTGGGCCACTCTCTCAACGAGCCGGTGGTCGGGATCGCAGCCACACCGGACGGGGACGGCTACTGGCTGGCGGCCGCCGACGGCGGCGTGTTCGGTTTCGGCGACGCCGCTTTCCACGGGTCGATGGGGTCCGGCCGTTCGCATAGCCAGGTAGTCGGGATAACGGCCGACCCGGACGGCGACGGCTATTTCCTGGCCACGGCCAGAGGGAGCATATTCTCCTTCGGAGCCTCCTTTTACGGGAGCCGGGGGGCCGATCCGCCTCCCGCACCCGTCGTCGCCGTTGCGCCCTCTATCGACCGGAAGGGGTATTACCTGATCGATTCCGATGGCCAGGTTTACGCGTACGGAGACGCTATTTACGGCGGCAACGCCACCAGCCCTCGCAAAGGCCGGACCAAGTAACGGAGCCTACCGAGCCCCAGAAATTGTTGCCGGCAAGACCCCGACGCGGGTGCTGAGCGACGAGCAGTTCGAGCGCCACCTCAGAAATTGGGCCTCAGAAATTGGCGATGGCGGGGATAACTTCCTTGCCGATGACCTCGAGGGGGGTCAGGTCGGAGACGCGCACGGCGCTGCCCACCGCGGCCTGAATTCCAAGGGCGGCCAGGTTGTGCAGGTCCTCGACGATTCGGCCGGCGCGCTCACCTTTGTCTCCCACATCGAAGTTGTAGATGACCGTCTTTTCGATGTCGTCGTAGTTGCGGCCAACGGCTTCGCAGTGGCCGCGCAGCACCTCGAGCTTGTGCGAGACGTCCGGCCCAGCGAAGAGGTTGCAGGCCTGCGCATATTTGGCCACCAGCCGGAGCGTCTTTTTCTCTCCCGAACCGCCGATCAGGATGGGTGGGTGCGGCCGGGACAGGCTCTGGGGGCTGTTGAGCGTCCTGGCCAGCGTGTAATAGCGCCCGTTGAACGGGCCGTCGTCGTCGCTCCACATTTGCAGGCAAATTTGCAGGATCTCTTCCAGCCGCTCGAACCGTTCGGCCAGAGGTGGGAAAAACAAGTCGAGGCCCCGAGCCTCTTCTTCGTTCCAGGCGGCGCCGATGCCGAGCCAGGCCCGCCCACCCGAAAGCACGTCCAAAGTCGTGACCATCTTGGCCAGGAGGCCTGGGCTACGGTACGTCGAGCCGGTGACAACGGTCATGAGCGATATCCGCCGCGTCCGGGCGGCGATGTACCCGAGGGCCGTGTAAGCCTCGAGCATCTCGTGCTCCGGCGGGCCGATCACGTGGATCTGCCAAACGTGGTCCATTACGGACAGGCGGGCGAACCCGACGCCTTCGGCCAGCTGTGCGATCTCGCCGAGCTTCGAGGCCAATTCGGGCGGGCCACCAGGCCATGTGAAATCGCTTACATGTAGACCCAGCTTCATGAACGGCATCGTAGGGCGACGCTCGGCTAAAGCGGGACTACACGATGAGGAGTATGGCCACGGCCGTCCCGACCACTACGACCGCGATCCGCAGGACAGGCTCCGGCAGCCGGCGGCCGAGCCTCCCGCCGACCTGGCCGCCCACGATCGCACCGGCGGCCAGGATGGCGGCCGCCTCCCACGAGACATGGCCGCTGAAGGCGAAGATCACGCCGGCTACGAGGTTGGCCAACATGGCCAGGACGTTCTTTACGGCATTCAGGCGTTGGAGCCGCTCGGTTATGAAGATGGGCAGGATGGCCATCAAGATCACACCCTGGGCCGCCCCGAAATAACCGCCGTATATACCCGTGGCCAGGACGGCGGCGTAAAGGATCTGGCCGCGGTGGCCGAACCGGCGGGTCGGGGGCGCCTGTGGCTGGAGCCATTTCTTCAGAAAGGGCTGGAAGGCGACTAAAGCGCACGCCAGCAGGATCAAGTACGGGATGACCTGACGAAAAGAGGTGGCGGGCAGCCACAAAAGCAGCAAGGCACCGATGACGGCGCCGGCTGACGAAAAGATGCCCAGGAACGCGGCCCGGCGGCCTTGGCCCGACAACTCCCGCCGGTAGGCGTGTATCCCGCTCAGCGACCCCGGCACCAAGCCGACGGTGTTGGACACGTTGGCGACGAGCGGGGAATAGCCGACTGCGAGCAGCGTCGGGAACGTGATCAACGTCCCCGACCCGACGACGACGTTTATCCCCCCGGCGGCCAGCCCGGCGCCGGCGATGGCCAGGGCCGAAACCGCGTTCACGTCACCATCCGGCTGGCGCGTTTCCCGCAAAGCCCGTTGCTCCGCGCTTTGCCGTCATGAACCTCTGCCAGGTTGCGGTGCGGCAGGGGCGGGTCCGCTTCCAGTCCGCAACCGTCCGGGCCCCGAACTTCCCGTCCCCGAACTTCCCGTCCCCGAACTTCCCGGGCCCGAAGGTCCCCGGCCCGAAGGTCCTGGCGTCAGCCCGTCCATCACCAGGTTGACCACCTGACGGGAAAAGCGGTCGTTGAGGGGCAGGTGGCCTTGGAGGAGCCGATGGTAGGCGGCGCCAAAAACGAGGTCGAGGACTACGTCGGCATCGGTGCCGGACGCGATCTCTCCTCGTCTCACGGCGCGCTCGACGAGAGTCCTGTGCCGGGTGCGCAAGGGTTCGAATACTCGCTCGCGCCACGCGACGGCCAGCTGCGGGTCTCTTTGCGCCTCCGCGATCAGGCCGGCCAGCATCCGGCCGGCGCGAGAACTGGTGACCGCCCGGGACCACGAACGCAACGCCGCCAAAAGGTCGCCCCGAAGAGTGCCGGTGTCGGGGACCGGGAGCTGGCTCCGGAACTCAGCCATGAAGGCGTCCAGCGCCAACGCGCCGCGAGACGGCCAGCGCCGGTAGACGGTGGCCTTGCCTACGCCGGCACGAGCTGCCACTTCCTCCATGGACATGCCCGTCAGCCCGCGCTCGGAAAGGATGGCGGTGGCCGCCTCGAGGATGGAGACGTCGGCGGCGGCGCTCCGAGGGCGACCGGCGCCGCGATGACCGGCACCAACGGCGCCGGGCCCGCCTGCCGATGGGCGGTCGCCACTGCCAGCGCCTCCGCCTCCGCCTCTATTTCCAGCGCCTGGCGGCCCGCCGGCCTCGTCAATGCCGGCCTCGTCGATGCCGGGACCGGCCTGGCCCCCAACGGCACGAGGCAGGTCCTTGCTGTCCGGAATAATGTCGAGTTCCTCCGGGGTTGCAGGATGTGTTAAGGTATCGAAACGAATCGTATCGTATTTGTAACGGAGTTGACGGGCGCATGAGGGCGAATGCGGGGCCGAAGGGCAGGGCCAACGAGAACATGGTGGAGTGGACGGGGCCCGATAGCGGCAAGTCCAACGCCGGCCTCTCCGCGTCCGGCACCTCCACGGCTGGCCCAGTCATTAGAGGCCCGGTCATTGCAGGCCCAGCCATTGCAGGCCCAGCCATTGCAGGCCCAGCCATTGCAGGCCCATCCATTACAGGCCCCGCCACTACGGGCCGCGCCATTGCAGGCCGCGCCACTGCAGGCACCTCCGCTACACCCG
>DATJUH010000227.1:0-10146 GCA_035502515.1 Acidimicrobiales bacterium | reverse complement strand
GGCAGGACCGACACGGTTGTCTTTGACCCCTCGATGGTCACCTGCGCCGGCAAAATGCCGCCGGAAGTACCGGGCGCGGTCCCGTTGGCCAAGCAGACTCCCTGTTCCCAGCCGCAAGCCAGATGCGTGAGCAGGCTGGTGCCCGCCACTTGACGGACTGGTCCGGGTTGGCCGTTGGTGAGGTCAACCAGTACGCCGTGCGTCTTGTAGTCGGGGCTATAGGACGCCCCGGCAGCCACGCACTGACTGGCCGAGGGACATGCCACGGCATCGAACTGCGAGGTCGATGTGAAGACGTGTTCGGAAAGGCTGCCGCCGACCTCCGACGCGAGCATGCCGTACTCGAGTGTCTGCGACCCACGCTTCACGTAATTTTCGCCCACTCCCACGCAATTGAGGTCCTTACCGCACGCAAGGTCGTACCAGTAGGACGCCTCCGGCACCGCCAGAGTCTTGGTCACCTTCCCGTAGTCGATCCAGAAAAAGGCACCGGAATTGACCCCGGTACGGCCCACCGCGACACAGGTCGGGCCGCTCGGGCACACGATCGAGACGGCCTCATCACCGGAGGGGAGCAGCACCGGCGGGCCCACTTGCCCGTTGGTGACGGGAACGACCTCATAGGAAAAATCGCTCGGGATCCCCGGGTAGGCCTGCTGGCCGGGTGGCGGCGTACCTCCGGGGCCGGCACCCACCAGGTAACAGGTGGTACTGGCTCCGGTTCCGCCCGGTGGGCAGGAAATCATGGAGGTGTTGGAAGAGTCGAAGGTGCTGAACACGGCGTGCAGCGGACCGGTCGTGGTCGAAGCGCCGGCGTCACCGGCCGACGAGACCACCGCCCCGGTCAGTAGCACAAGAGATGCCGTCCCTGTACCGACCATCCTGAACCAACGCATTGTCGTAACCCTTTCCAGGCCTGGGCCGGACCGCCATAGGAGGCGACCGGCGTCGTGTTGGGCAAGCTCTCGGGCGGCGGCAAAACGATTTCAGCTCGACCTTGCGGCGCCATGGACACGATGGCCCGGCGCCGTCACAGGGCCGTCACACAGCCCGCGACGCCCCCGATAACGAGAACGCGCGGCGACGTGGGCCGGAGTGAGCGTGGCGAGCTACGCGCAGGCGGACTGACCGAGCCGCGGGACGGTGGGCCGTGCCACCGCAGCACCATCGGCGGAGGCGGCGACCCGGTAGCCGACCCTGGGGGTGGTCTCGATCACGGGCGGAGCGGCCAGTTTATGGCGCAACCGCCCGACGGTCACCGTGACGGTTTTGGTAAAAGGATCGGCGGTTTCGTCCCAGACCTTCTCGAGCAGCTGCTCGGCGCTCAGGTAGGCCGGGAAGGCACTGAGGAGCGCTTCCAGCACGGCGAACTCCTTCAGGGACAGATGGACAAGGCGGCCGTTGCGGCGGACGGTCCGGCACAGGCTGTCCAGTTCCATGCCCGCCACCCGTAACACTGCCGGGCGGGCGCACCCCCGGCGCCGGGCCAGAGCGCGGATCCTCAAGACGAGCTCCGGGAAGTGGAACGGTTTGGTCAGGTAGTCGTCTGCACCAAGGCTCAACCCTTTGACCCTGTCGCCAGGTGACTCCGCCCCGGTCAGCATGAGCACCATGGCCCGCTCGCTGGCGCCCGAGATCATCTGGCACACGGCATCACCATGGACCCCGGGCAAGTTGCGGTCCAGCACGACCACGTCGTAGCCGTTTGCACCGAGCTTGGAAACCGCCTCGGCCCCGTCATAAGCCACGTCGGCCCCGATGCCCTGGTCGGAGAGCCCCTCGACGACGAGGTCAGCCAGAGGACCGCAGTCCTCCACGACCAGCACTCTCACGAAGGCGTCCCGGACAAGGCCATCAGGTCCGGGGCCATCAGGTCCGGGGCCATCAGGTGCAGGGCCATCAGGGGCGGGGCCATCAGGTGCAAGGCCTGCGTAGCCACCTCCGGCATGCCTCTGTTACCCCCGGGCTGCGGGCAAGCTCAATCGGCCTGTATTGCACACCTCTTTAACGTCCGGCGCCCGTGATCCGCTTACCCGGCGGCCTGCGTCCGGGACCTGTGCGCGCTGGGGTAACGGTAAGAGCACCTGGCGCGCAAAGAAACCCCACCGCACGGCAGGATTTCGGCCGCCTGCCGCTCTCCGCCCCCGCCGGACCACGAATCGTCAGTCGACTTTGGCCCGAAAGTGCGGAGGCCCCGGCTGCCGCTCTGCCCGGCGGCTCCTCCGCCGTTACACCACTCGCCAGCCCTCCGCCCGCTAATCGCGGCGGGCACGGGCCCGGCGCTTGCCCTCGTGCATGGCCTCGACGCGGCCTAGCGGGATGACGTTGCCCTCTTCAACCAGCGCGGTGCTCAGGCGTTGAGGGGCCGGCATTTGCACCACCCACGGGTTGCTGTCCCCCAACAGGCCGGGAGCATTGTGAATGGTGAAATCGCCCGGCGCCACCTCGTCGAGGTCGCTCCACTTCACCGGGAACGAAACCGGCACCCCGGGCCTGACCCGGGGGCTGAAGGCGGCGACCACGGTCGCTCCGCCCACTCTGGTCGAGTCGACGAACACCTTTCCCTGGCGGTCTTCTTTCATGAACGCCGTCGTGGCCATGTCGGGGCCTAATGCTTCGGCGCGCGCGGCAATCGCCCGGGTGGCGGCCGCAGCCTCCCCCAACGACGCGCCCGAGATCGGCACGAAGATGTGTAAACCCTTGGACCCGCTGGTTTTCACCGCTCCCTCGAGGCCGACGTCCTGCAGAGCTTGACGGACAAGGCGGGCCACCGCAACGACGGCTTTGAAAGCCTCCGCACCGGGCGGGTCAAGATCGAGCACGAGATGAGTCGGGGTGTCCGGCTTATCGGCCAGTACCAGGGTCGGGTGGTACTCCACGGCTCGCTGGTTGGCGAACCACAGCAGCGTGCGCCGGTCGTTGCAGAGCGCGTAGGACACGTCGCGTTTGGAGGCCTCCGCCCAGAACCGCACCGTGGGGATCCATGACGGCGTGTACTTGGGGACGTTTTTCTGCATGAAAGCTTCCTGTCCCCGGTGAACACGTATAACGGAAAGTGGCCGTCCCGCCAGCTCGGGGATGATCCTGCCGCTCACCCTGTCCAGATAGTCCACGAGGTCACGTTTGGTGGAGCCGGAGCCGTCGAACAAGGGCTCGTCGAGGTGGGTGAAAGTAACATCGTCGACCGGTCCCTGATCATTTGCACCAGTCATACGAAAACACACTAACGACACCGACCGGGCATTCCGGCTTTTCTCGTTATGGCGTGGCCAAGGTCGCCTATCGCACACAATCGGACGAACACGGTCAGGCTGGTCGAGCCTGACGCCGAATTCTCGCCCGCTATTTCGTCTTGGCCGCTACCCGGGGCCGCTTAAGCCGGTCGGGTGCCGTCGTACGACGACAATGCAGCAATCATCGTGCGGAGTGGCACAGAATTCGTGCGCGATGGAGCCGGCCAGCGCCTGGACGTCCTCAAAGCCGCTTTCGGCCACAAATATCCTCAGGTCTTCGAGCCCGTCCGCGATATTGGCGCCCCGGCGTTCGACGACGCCGTCCGTGAGGAACACCACCCCCGCGGCCGGGTTGACCTGGTGGCACCATTCAGGTTCGTCGCCCGGCAGGGGAACGCCAAAAGGAGGGTGTTCGGCAAAACTCAGCCAGTGCGCCGAGCCGTCGTCGAAAACAAGCGGCGGGATGTGGCCGGCGGACGACCACCTGAACGCGCCATCGGCCGGGTACAGCAACCCGTACAGCGCCGTGGCGAAGCCATGGGCCTCATCCATGAACGTGAGTTCCGCCAGCCCATGGATGATGTGACGCGGGCCGCCCCCGCCGACTGCGAGCCCGCGGGCGGCATTGCGTAGCTGCGCCATCAGCGACGCGGCCGCGATCCCGTGCCCACCGACATCGCCGATGCCGAGCAGGAACCGTCCATCAGGTAATGGGGCCACGTCGAACCAGTCGCCGGCCACCCCTCCTTGGGCCGGTATGTAGCGGCTGGCAATGTCGTAGCCGGGTATGGGGGTAAGTTCGCTCGGCAGCAGCGCCTGAGTCAACAGGCTGGCGGTCGCGTGCTCGACGTCATACCTTCGGGCGTTTAGAAGCGCCGCTCCGGCGTGCCCGGCCAGGCCTTCGGCGGAATGCCACACGCCTTCGGGCGGGGCACCACCCCAATCGTCGGACACGAGGCTCATGACCCCGATGACCTGGCCGCCGGCCTTGATAGGGATAACGAGAGCCGTCCAGTCGGCGTCCTGGGCCAGGATCAGGTTGCTTTGCGCTTCATCGTAAACCGCTCGGATGTGGTCCTCGGTGACGTGGGAGACCACCTGGGCGCAGCCGGTCCGGTAGCACGTTGCCAGCGGAGCCGAAGAGCCGATATCGACCGACTGGAGACCGCGCAGTTCCTCGGCCAGCCCGGCGTGCCCGGCTATCTCGATGGCAACTCTGCGCAGGCTTGACTGGTCGGCGACGTAGACGGCACACCAGGGCGCCAGACGGGGGACGGCCAACAACACGAGCTTGCGGACGACGCTCGCGGGGTCGAGCTCGCTCACCATGACTCGGGTGCCTTCGCTCATCAACTCGAGCGTTTCTCGTTCACTGTGCTCGACGTCTTCCAACCGTGCCCTGTCCACCGCGATGGCGCACTGGTTGGCGATCACCGCCAGCAGCGCGGAGTCGTCGCTGCTGAACTTGCGAGATTGCTCCCAGCCGACCGACAACACCCCGAACCTCGTCCCATGGACTGCCATCGGGAGGATGGCCCAGGCATGGCACGAGCTGGCGTAACCGGCGTATTCGGGGAATTCGTGGTCCCGCTGCGCCAGCGTGGACCAGTAGACGGGCTCGCCGCTCGACAGGACGGCTTTGGCCGGGCCACCCTGGCCCAGGGGGACGACGTTTTGCAGCAGCTTTAGCGTCTGCTCGGAAGTGCCGGAGGCGTACAGAGTGGCCAATCCGGCGCCGTCCGTACTGACAACACTGAGCACCAGGGCAGCGGCGTCAAGCTCGGCCTCCACGCACGACCGGATCGCTTCCAGGACCGCCGGCACCCCGTGGCCATCAGCCAGCCGGGTGGCTACGTCCTGGACAATGGCCAGGCGTTGCGCCATGGAGAGCCGCCGGCGCCGCCGGCCCATTTGAGCCATGCGGTCTTACCTCTTCAGCCCACTCAAGACGCCCACTACGGCGGCGCTACTTACATGGAGGCGCGCTGTGCGCGATAGCAGGCGACTCCACATGGGCCTACCGAGGTGGGCAAATGAGAAGAAGTCCGGTACCCCGGGGTAGTACCTGCGCCCGACCGTAATGGATATCACCGCCTATTCGCCTTGCCATCGCCTTGCGTTCAGAGCGGTCCCCCGGCGGGTAAATACACCGTTCACGTGAGCAGGTCGGCTCCGTGCAGGAGGGACAGGACGGACAGGAGGGTGCTGTGAAAGCCTCGGAAATAGTCGAACTGGTGCGGGTTGCTCGCCCCGACCCCCCTTACGGCGTTCGCGCCCTGGCCCGCTGTTTCGACATCGAAGACCTGGCCGGGCTGGCCCGCCGGCGACTCCCTGCCGGCGCCCTCGGTTACCTCGAAGGTGGCGGCGAGGGAGAGTGGACCCTCCGGCACAACCGGGAGGCCTTCGACGAGATCGAGATAGTCCCGCGGGTGCTGCGAGACGTGAGCCATGTGGAGACGGCCACTACCGTGCTCGGGTCGCAGGTGCCGTTCCCGATCGTCCTTTCCCCTGTTGGGGCGCCACGGATGCTGCACTACGAAGGCGAGCTGGCCGTGGCCCGGGCTGCCCGCCACGCCCGCATCCCGTATGCCATCTCCACGCTGGCCACACAGCCCCTTGAGGCCGTCGCCGCCGAGGCTGATGGGAACCCCCTCTGGTTCCAGCTCTATGTTTGGGGTGACCGGGGCGCGGCGAAAGAGCTGGTAGCTCGAGCCCACGCCGCCGGCTTCAGGGCCTTGCTACTCAGCGTAGACACGACCGTCCGTTCGGAACGGGACCGCGAGCTCCACCGGGGCATCGTCCTGCCGAGCCCCGAGCTCACATTCTCCACCGTCGTCGACGGCGCCCGCCACCCCCGTTGGGCCTGGCACTTCTTGAGTTCGCCGGCCATCGGTTTCCCCAACCTTTCGACGAACAGCGCCACGTCGCGATCACGCATGGAGGAGATGTTCGATGGCACCGTGAGCTGGCGTGATCTGGAGTGGATCCGCGCCGCCTGGCCCGGCCCCGTCGCCCTCAAGGGCGTGGCCAACGCCGAAGTAGCCCGCCGGGCCGCCGGCGAGGGGGTCGACGCCGTCATCGTCTCCAACCACGGCGGTCGCCAGCTCGACCACATACCGGCGACGATCGAAGTCCTTCGTGAGGTCGTCGACGCCGCCGCCGGCTGTCTCGAGGTCCTGGTCGACTCGGGCATCCGCCGGGGCAGCGACATCATGATCGCCTTGGCCCTCGGCGCCCGGGCCGTCCTTGTCGGGCGGGCGCACCTCTACGGGCTGGCCGCCGCCGGCGAACCCGGCGTCCGCCACGCCATCGACATCCTGGCCAACGAGCTGCGGATGTCCATGGCCCTGAGCGGGGTCAACCGTCTCGACGAACTCAACCCGGATTTGCTGCGGTTCCGCCCGGCGGCCGGCCAAATCCCGAAAGAAGGGGACGGCCAGGCCTTGGCGACGGCGTCGGTGAGGTCCTCCGCCTGAACGCCTGAACGCCTGGCGCCTGAACGCCTGGCGCCTGAACGCCTGGCGCCGGACGTCGGGAACCTAGGGCGCGAGGATCCCGGGCCCGAGAACTGTGGACAGCTCGAGGCTGGGATCTTCGATCACTGGGACCACGGCGGTGACGCAGGCGTAACCGATCTCCAGCAATGCCGTATCTGTCAGAGTTCCGGGCGCTGGTGACAGGACTTCGCCGGGGTCTTCGACGCCGTCGGCGGAGCCTCCCAAAGTGAGCGGGAGCGATCCGCCGGTCCGCTCCGTGATTGCCGTCTGTGACGCCCCGTCGGTGGCCAGCCGCCCGACCCGGATACCCCGCACCTGGTCGGGAGGGACGTTGGGGACGTTGCAATTGAGCACGACATGGCGCATTTCGCCGGCCAACCAATCGAACAATTGCCCGGCGATCATGGCCGCTGTGGCCCAATGAGCACCCTGACCGTCGCCCTTGGCGTATTCAAGGTCGACGACGTCGAGCGAGACCGCCAGTGCAGGACGGCGCTGGTGGTACGCGGTGAAAGCGGCGCCCACGGTCCCGGAGTGGAGGATGTCTCGACCGGTGTTCGCTCCCCGGTTGATGCCCGATAGAACAACATCCGGCGGCCGCCCGAAGGCGCCCTGGAAGGCGGAGCGGCAGATCAGCGCGGGCGTAGCGTTCACCGAGAGCACGGCGCCAGGTGCCCAACCGGTCCAGCCATGCCGCTCCACCAGCAGGCCGCGTCCCTGGGTGACGCCGGTTACCGAAGCGCTGGCCCCGCTGCTGTCCCAATTCGGCGCGACGACGATCGTGTCATGGCCTCGCTCATAGGCCACGCCCGCCAGAGCACCGAGCCCCGGAGACTCGATCCCGTCATCGTTGGTAACCAGGACTCGCAACACCCCGAACCCTATCGGCTGGATCCCTGTATGAAGTTGACCATTTTGTGCCTCGCACCCTCGGCGACGTAATCCCCAGCCGGTCTGAGGAGCCCGGTCAACGCAAGGCCCGGTTTGGCACCAGGGCCTGATTGCCTAAGCTGGCGCAGTGAGCGGGGCCTTGTCAGACGTCGATGCCCGCCCGGTGGCCGGGACCGTGCAGGGCCTGGGGGCATCGGCGCTGGCCACGATCGCCTGGGGATTGTCGGGCATATTTGTCGTCCTCACCACCCAACCCGCTTTGGTGGCCGCCCTGGAACGCCTCTGGCTCGGCGTCCCCCTCGTCGCCCTCCTGTTGATTGTGAGCCGTCGCCGTCTCTACTGGCCCGTGCTCTGGCGGGCCCTCCCGGGTGGAGTCCTTCTTTGTGGCGATATTGCGTTGTTTTTCAGCGCCGTGAAGCTCACGAGCATTGCCGATGCCACGATCATCGGCGCCTTGCAGCCGGTTTTGGTGTTGTTCATAGCCAAGCCACTGTTCGACGAGCGCGTTCGAATTTCCGACATGGCCTGGACGGCCGTCGCCATCGGCGGCATGGCCGTCGTGATCTCGGGGTCGTCCGGGACGGCGGGACGCCATGGGGCCATTGGTGACCTGCTGGCGGCGGGCTCGGTTTGTTGCTGGACCGCCTATTGGCTTTTTTCCAAGCGTGCCCGCACCCGGCCAGGTGGCAGCTCTACACGATCGGCAAGTACGGCCGAAGGGATCGGCAGTATTGAATACACCGCCGGAGTAATGCTCGTCGCCGCCGTAGCAATGGTCCCGGTGACCCTGTTATCCCGCGAGCACCTGACCGCCGGCACTCCCGAAGACTGGCTATGGCTGGGGCTCCTGGCCCTATTGCCGGGCGGCGCCCACCTTCTTTCGAACTGGGCCCATCGGTTCGTCGACATATCCGTCTCCTCGGTAATCGTGTCCATCAACCCGGTGATCGCGGCCGGCGCGGCCGCCGTTATCCTCCACCAGTCGCTTGACGCCTGGCAGACGGGCGGCGGTTTGGTGGCCATTGTCGGGGTGGTGATGGTGGCCCGCCGGTCCGCCAAGGTCGAGCCTTCGGCCGAACCGGCTAGCGCTCAGTAGCCGGCGCTCTCAGTAGCCGGCGCTCAGTAGCCGGCGCTCAGTAGCCGGCGCTCAGTAGCCGGCGCTCAGTAGCCGGCGCTCAGTAGCCGGCGCTCTCAGTAGCCGGCGCTCAGTAGCCGGCCACTCGGTAATTGGCGGCCAGCGGTTCTGGGTCGGCCAGGATCTCGTTGGCCGAAGACGTAACCCCATCGCGTCTATCAAACTAATGGATATGCTTAGCTCTGCCCTACGCGGGCTCGGTCCCGGTGGCCGCCCCTCTTGCCACCGGGACCGCACACCAGCCGGCGCCGCGCCATAGCCAGGGTCCCCCCGCCGGTTCATGGCCCTGACGGCAAGGGATGGCATTAGATGTGGCCACGGGGCTTGGGCTGTGGACGGTGGCGCACGAGGGGCACGAGGGGCACGAGGGGCACGAGGGGCACGAGGGGCACGTAGGCGCCCGAGGCCGGGGCCGCCCACCGCTGGGCTTCTCAAGGGTGGTGGGGCGGCGCCTGGTTTACGGCCCAGGCGCGGCCCTCGTCATCCTTCCGGCAACAGGCTGTTGGTGTAATCGTCGGACGCCGGTGGCGGCGTCTCTCCTTTGAAAAGACCCCCTCGCGCCATGATCTGGGTTATGCCGGCGAAGCTCGAGTTGTAGAGCGTGCCCCACTGGCCGGACTTGGTGAGGAAGGTGGGGGCGGTGGCGTTGCCGGTAGCCGTGATGACATTCTGGCTATTAGCCAAGAAAGCGTGGTTGTCCTTTATAAGGATTTGCTCCGCCTCAGCCGGGTGCCGGGCGGAGTAGATATACCCCTCGGCCAATGCCGCCAGCCCGGCCCGCAAAAGGGCGGCCTTGGTCTTTATCTCTTTGTCACTGGCCACCAGCGAATCATCCGGGAAACTGGCCGCGCTGCCGAGATAGTCCCGGATCGGGAACAACCGTAGCTTGGCCCCCGTCAACTCGGCGGTGACGTCGTCCACGCCACCGAACATGGTCGTATAGGCCACTCGCCCCGACTCCAGCGCCTCGTAGGCAGTGCCGTTGAGCACCACCTGGCGGAAGGAAGGATGCTTCACACCGAGCTTGGAAAATATGGCGTCAATTATGGGTTGGTCGCTCGGCACCCCGAACCCACCATAGAGTTGGCCGCTCAATTGAGCCGGGCTTTTATAGGGGGACGACTTGAGCACAGCCAGTTCTATCGTGTTCTTCTGGGCCAGGCCGGCTACCGCCCGGTAGGCCAGGCCCGAAGCACGGTAAGCGGGGATACTGGGTGGGTACGTAAAGGCCAGGTCGGTTTTGCCGGCGGCGATCAGAGTTTCGCCCGCCGTACCGGAATAAGGGATGATTACCGGCTTTATGCCCTCCTTCGTGAAATAGCTATTATTGATAGCGACATATATCCCGAGGAAATCGACGTTGGGGGTCCAGTCAAGGGCAATGCGCAGC
>DATJUH010000226.1:0-30307 GCA_035502515.1 Acidimicrobiales bacterium | reverse complement strand
ACGCACGGTGCCTCAATGACGGTAGCCACTGCCGGACCGGCCGAGAAGGCCCCCCCGAAACGCAGGGCGGCGATAGACGCCCCGACGCTGCGCACCGACGGCTGGTGGGTGCAGCCCCTGGTGACCGGGAGCGTCCTCATCGGCTTCATCGCCTACGCGACGTGGGCCGCCTTCCAGAACGCCAACTACTACGTGAGGCCGTACCTCTCCCCGTTCTACTCACCGTGCCTGGCTGCCCGCTGCGGCTATGCCCGGGCGGGGTCGACCGTAACGCACCCGCCGATGGTCGGGTTGTTCGGTGACTGGTGGGTGATCTCGCCCGCCATCATCGTGCTAGTCGTGCCGCTTGGTTTCCGCCTCACCTGCTATTACTACCGCAAGGCTTACTACCGGTCCCTGTGGTTCGCGCCGGCCGCCTGCGCGGTAAGAGAACCTCACAAGCGGTACACGGGCGAGACGCGCTTTCCGCTCATAATGCAAAACGCCCACAGGTGGTTTTTCTACCTCGGGCTGTTGTTCAACGGGATCTTGACCTGGGACGCCGTTGAGGCCTTCCACTGGCCCGAAGGCTGGGGCCATGCCGGGTTTGGGACTCTGATGCTCGTTCTCAACGCCATATTCCTGTGGTCCTACTCGCTTTCCTGCCATTCCTGCCGGCACGTGGTTGGCGGCCGGCTCAAGCATTTCTCCCGCCACCCGTTGCGCTTCAAACTATGGGGATTTGTCTCCAAGCTGAACACCAGGCACATGCAGATCGCGTGGGTGAGCCTGGTGTTCGTGGCGCTGACGGACCTTTATATCCGCCTGGTGGCGGTGGGATGGGTGCACGATCCGAGGTTTTTCTGATATGTCATCCGAAGAAACATACGAACATCATTCCTACGACGTTGTCGTAATCGGCGCCGGCGGGGCCGGTCTGCGAGCGGCCATCGCCGCCCACGACGCCGGAGCGCGCACCGCGCTCATTTGCCGGAGCCTGCTTGGAAAAGCCCACACGGTGATGGCCGAAGGCGGGATTGCCGCCGCCCTGGGCAACCTGTGGCCGGAAGACAACTGGCAGGTCCATTTCCGCGACACGATGAGGGGCGGCAAGCTCCTCAACCACTGGCGGATGGCCGAACTGCACGCCAAGGAAGCCCCCGACCGCGTCTACGAGCTCGAGCAGTGGGGCGCCCTGTTCGACCGCACCTCGAACGGCAAGATCAGCCAACGGGATTTCGGCGGTCATCGGTACGCCCGCCTGGCTCACGTCGGGGACCGGACCGGCCTCGAGATGATACGCGCCCTGCAGCAGCGCGCCGTCTCTGTCGGCATGGACGTGTTCATGGAGCTCACGGTGACCGACTTGCTCAAAGACGGCGACAGAGTGGCCGGCGCCTTCGGGTATTGGCGGGACTCAGGGCGTTTCGTCGTGCTCGAAGCTCCGGCCGTGGTACTGGCCACCGGTGGCATCGGGAAGTCCTGGAAAGTGACTTCCAATTCATGGGAGTGCACGGGGGACGGTCACGCCATCGCCCTGCGGGCCGGCGCCACTCTGCTCAATATGGAGTTCGTCCAGTTCCACCCGACCGGCATGGTCTGGCCGCTGTCCGTGAGAGGCCTGCTGGTAACCGAGTCCGTGCGGGGGGACGGCGGGGTGCTCCTCAATTCCGAGCGCCGGCGCTTCATGTTCGACTACATACCGGAGTTCTTCAAGGCCGAGACAGCAGACAATATCGAGGAAGCCGACCGCTGGTACGAGGACAAGCGCAATAACCGCCGACCGCCCGAGCTGTTGCCCAGGGACGAGGTGGCCCGGGCCATCAACAGCGAGATAAAGGCCGGCCGCGGGTCTCCCCACGGCGGCGTGTTCCTGGACATTGCCAGCCGTCGTTCGCCGGAGTTCATAAAGAAACGCTTGCCGTCCATGTACCAGCAGTTCCGTGAGCTGGCCGACGTAGACATCACCAGCGAGCCGATGGAGATCGGGCCGACTTGCCACTACGTGATGGGCGGCGTCGAGGTTGACCCCGACAGCCAGGCGTCGGTCGTCCCGGGCCTCTTTGCCGCCGGCGAAGTGGCGGGCGGGATGCATGGGGCCAACCGGCTCGGTGGGAACTCCCTTTCGGACTTGCTCGTGTTCGGCAAGAGGGCGGGGGAGTACGCGGCCCAATACGCCAAGGGCCTGAGTGACGACCGGCCCAAACCGGCGCAAAGTGACATTTCGGCTGGGGCCGAGGTGGCGCTGGCGCCCTTCCGCGGCACCGGCCACGAAAACCCGTATGCGGTCCAGCAGGAACTGCAAGACGTCATGCAGGACCTCGTCGGCATAATCCGCGTCGAGTCGGAACTCAAGGACGCCCTCGAAAAGATCGCCGTTCTCCGGGCACGGGCGGCGGCGGTGTCGGTCGAGGGCAACCGCCAGTACAACCCCGGGTGGCACCTGGCCCTGGACCTGCGCAACATGGTCCTGGTGGCCGAATCGGTCGCCCTGGCCGCCCTCGAGCGCCAGGAAAGCCGCGGCGGCCATACGCGGGAAGACTTCCCGATGACTGACCCCTATTGGGGCGGGCTCAACGTCGTTGTGGAACTGACGCCGCCACCGGCGGGGCCGGACGGGAGCGGTGTGGCGGTTAGGCGCCAGTCGCTGCCCCAACCGCCGGCCGAGCTGGCCGAGCTGCTGGAGGACGTCCATTGAGCTTCGACCTGACCCTGCGCATCTGGCGCGGCGACGGCAACGGCGGCGACCTGAGGGAGTATGTAGTCCCGGCGGAAGAGGGCCAGGTCGTCCTCGACGTCGTGCACCGTTGTCAAGCCAGCCAGGCCAATGACCTGGCGGTGCGGTGGAACTGCAAGGCGGGCAAATGCGGCTCGTGCTCAGCAGAAGTCAACGGCATGCCCAGATTGATGTGCATGACGAGGCTCTCGGAACTGCCCGAGGGCGAGCCGGTGACGATCACGCCGTTGCGGACGTTCCCGGTCATCAAGGATCTGGTCACAGACGTCTCTTTCAACTACCAGAAGGCCCGGGAGGTCCCGGCGTTCACGCCGACAGCCAGCCAGCCGGTGGCGCCGTTCACTATGTACCAGTCCGATGTGGAACGTTCCCAGGAGTTCCGCAAGTGCATCGAGTGCTGGCTGTGCCAGAACACTTGTCATGTGATCCGTGACCACGAGGAAAACAAGGAGCATTTCGCCGGCCCACGCTTTTTCATCCGTTACGCCGAGCTCGATATGCACCCGAACGACGCCCTTGACCGGAAGCGCACCGTCCAGGACTCACAGGGCCTTGGTTTTTGCAATATCACCAAATGCTGCACCGAGGTATGCCCGGAGCACATCAAGATCACCGACAACGGCATTATCCCCATGAAAGAACGCGTTGTCGACGCTGAGTACAACCCCTTCGTACGGTTCCTCGGGCGGGGGCGGCGGTCGGGCCGGGCTGCTGAAGCGTCCTGAGATCGCGGTCATCGCCGGTCGGCTACTGTCTGGCGACATGGCAACACGTGATCCCCTGGCTGAGGAGGCAGTCGTCCTGGCCGGCACGCTGGACTCCGGAGGCGAGGCACTCGAGGCGGCCGTGGAGAAGCTGGCTCAGGCGGGGGACCGGGAAGCGCTCGAACGGGCGCAGAATGACCTGGTCCAGCGCATACACCTCCGTTCGGACGACTTCCAGGCGACCGCAGCCCTCAGCCTGGTGAACAAAGCGTTGGCCGCCGTGGGCTGGACCGATCCCTACAGCTGGAAGCACCGCCGCAAGCCCTGAGCCGTTCTGGGGGTTGTTCAGCCCGTGGTCAGGGCGGCAGCCGTCGTGCGGGCGAAGTCCGATACCCAACCACAGTCCCTCCGTTCATTGACGGAGAACCAGACCTCGCCTTGCCACTCGCTTAGTTCGAGGGTGCCCGGTTTGCCGGGAAGGCCCAGATGGTAGTGATGGCTCCCGGGCCGGCCGGCGAGTGATCTCTCGGAGCGGACCACGAGCCCTCGGCGCAAGCATTCGCCCAGTGCGTCTTGGACATTGGCGAGGACCGGTACCTCGGTCACGTGCCCATCATTGCCGATGACAAAGGCTCACTCCCGGGGGGAGGCTATCCCCGACCCTTCGAAGGTCATGATGGGCACGCCCCGGTCGGTCAGCTCGGCCAGGAACTCGCCTGGGGCGCTGACCAGCGAGGCCAGACCACCCGCTCCCGGCCGTAACTGGCCGCTCGTGGCCCTCACCGCCGCCACCGCCGCCACCGCGCCGGCCAGCAACGCCGGCCGGCCGCTCGAGCCCAGGACCACCGTCTCGGCTGCTCCCGCTCTCCTGCCTCTCACCTCCACCCTGAGGGCCCCAACCGTCCCCTCGGGATGGGGCTGGCGGAGCATCGGCAGCCAGGACGTCAAACGGTCCCGGCGCGACGCTGCCGCTCGGGTGGTGACAGACCTTAGCCCGGGAAAGGCCCTGGTCAGGAGCATAGGGTCAGGACGGTTGACCCGGTAACAGTCGGCTCCAGCCTGGTCGGGGAACCAGACCAGCTCTCGTCCCGAACCCGCCACCCTGCGGGCCACCGCGCCGTCGCGCCATTCCTCCGTCGCCTCGCGGAGCGCGGCGTGGCGTCGTCTGGCGCACGCCGGCCCTCCTGTCCCAAGACTGGCCACATGTACCTCGGTGACCTCGTCCATGATCGTGGCCGCCCACGCCGCCAACAGGCACGAGAGCCCGGGGACCATACCGGCACCGGCGGCCACCGCGACCCCCGCCCTGGTCGCTTCGTCGTCCAGCTCGAGCAGAGAGCGGACATCGTGGGGGTCATCGGACGTGGCTATGACGGGAACGCCTGCCGCCAGGCTGGCTTCGGCCTCCCGGCGGCACCTTCCGGGAGCGGTCAGGAGAGTGACTGCGGCGCCGGCCAAAGCGTCCGAGAACGCCGGCACCGAAAGCTCTTCCAGGCTCAGCGCACCGCCGCCACCGAGCGCGGCCAACCTAGGCCCTGCTCGCGCCGGGTGCCTGGAGAAGACGACGAGCTCGTTTACTGATTTTGAGGAAAGCAATTGACGAGCACTGCGAGCACCTACGGCGCCCAGCCCGACCAGGACCGCCTTCACCTGTGGTCGTCCACTGGCCACCGGTCGTCCACTGGCTGGTGGCGTTTAAGGCCGGTCGGCCTGTTCGAGGTCGTCAGCGCTCAGCTCCCGCCACCCGCCCCGGTGCGGAGGCGTCCCCCCGCTGCCTCTCAGCCTGACGATGAGGGCAGCTAGGGCGGTCAGGCCCACCGCGAACAGAGCGCGGCTGAGGACCTTCAGTTTGGCGCCATTGCTCTCATGGTTCGCGTCACCGGCCATCAGGTGCCAAGCTATCGCCTTGGCCCGGGCCCGGACCGTTACCATGGCCCTGCCATGTCGACAGTCACTCCCGAGGCGACAAGCCTCGCCGGCCTCGAAGCGGGCAGGCAGGGGGTCCTCCCCAGCCAGCTATTGAGCGAAGCCGTGAAAGCCGGCTGGGTCGAGGCCGGCGGGCGCCCCATCCCCGAGGACAACATCCAGCCGGGCAGCATCGACCTGCGACTGGGTGATTACGCCTACGCCACCCAGTTCAGCTTTTTGCCTGGCCACCAGACGGTGGGCCAGAAGCTCGCCGATTTCAAAGTGGAAGAAATTGACCTCGAGCGGGGCGCGGTGCTCGAAATTCGCCGGCCGTACCTGGTCCCGCTGGTAGAGACGTTGGACCTTCCCGCTTTCGTGCGCGGCAAGGCCAACCCCAAGAGCTCCACGGGGCGTCTCGACGTGTTTACCCGTGTCATAACCGACGGGAGCTACCGCTTCGACGAAATAGCCCCCGGTTACAAAGGCCAGCTTTGGGTCGAGATAGTGCCGCTGTCATTCGCAGTACGAGTGCGATCGGGGTTGGCGCTCAACCAGCTGCGACTGATGGCCGGGCGGTCCAAGCTGTCGGACGAAGAGTTGTGGGCCGCCCACCAGCGGCAACCTCTGCTCTACATCAATGGGCGGCCGGCCGGGAGAGACGAGTTCGCCACCCAAGACGGGCTTTTTTTGAGCCTGGACTTGAAGGGGGCGCCAGGAGGCTGGGTCGGTTACCGGGCCAAACGGCACACCCCGTTGATCGACATGAGCAAGGTGGCCGAATACCGCAGTAGAGATTATTGGGAGACGGTGCGAGCCGAGAGGGGGGGCGGCGTCGTCTTGGACGAAGAGTGCTTTTTCCTGTTGCTGTCGGAGGAGGCCGTACAGGTGCCGCCCGACCTGGCCT
This sequence comes from Acidimicrobiales bacterium, assembly GCA_035502515.1. Taxonomy (GTDB): domain Bacteria; phylum Actinomycetota; class Acidimicrobiia; order Acidimicrobiales; family Palsa-688; genus Fen-671. Next base: position 24,075 of record DATJUH010000226.1, on the reverse strand, counting down.
GCGAAATGATCGCTTACGACCCCACCCGGGGCGAGTTGCGGACGCATTACGCCGGGTTTTTCGACCCGGGCTTTGGTTATGACCGGACCGGCCTACTGAAAGGGTCCCGCGCCGCGCTCGAAGTGCGCGCCCATGATGTGCCCTTCTTGATCGACCACGGCCAGCACGTCTGCAAGCTCACCTTCGAGCGGATGGCAAGCCCGCCCTCGAAGCTTTACGGCGACGACATCGGCTCCAATTACCAGGGCCAGGTGGACACGCTCAGCAAGCATTTCCGTCGCGAGGCGGGAGACGGGCTCGAGAGCAAGGACCTGGTCCCGGAGCCGCAGCTCGACCTGTTCGGCCAGACGAGCTGACCGAGGCGGCACCGACAGTCATAGGGCCACCGACGTCGGCCGGTCAGCAGTGCTTTACCGGACCCGTCCGCCCGGTCAAGGCGGCGGCCTCGCCCCCTGGTTTTGCGCCCAGCCAGAACTGGGTCCGATAACTGCTCCCAGCGGTATGTTTTCGGACCCAAAAACGGTTTCCGCCCCAGATCGGGCTCGACCACCGGACCTCGGCCGTACCTCCAGCCCTCCAGCCCTCCAGCCCGGCCCTGGCCGCAACCCGCCGGCCCGCCTGGAGCAGGCTGGCTGCATCGACGACGGCGAGGCGCGCCCGGGTGCCACGCCGGCCGGCGCTGCTAACGTGCCCGGTGTGGCTGGTGATTTCGACACCTTCCAGACTGCCCGTGCCACAGCCGCCGCCATTAGAGCGCGAGAGGTCAGCCCGCTCGAGGTGCTCGACGCCTGCCTGGCCCGGGTAGACGCCGTCAACGACAGCCTCAACGCGCTGATATGGCGCAACGACGAGGAAGCCCGGCAGGCGGCGGTGGCCGCCGGCGACGCCTTGGTCAAGTCGAGGGGGGAAGACCTGCCTCCTTTTCATGGGGTACCGATCCCGATAAAGGACCTGACCCCCGTGGCCGGGTGGCCGGTGACATACGGGTCATGGGGAGCTGACGGCGCCCGGTCGGAAACCAGCGACCTCGTCGTGGAAGCCTTTAAGCGGGCCGGGTTCATATTGACGGGACGCACGAACACGCCCGAGTTCGGGGCCACCCTCGTAACCGAGAACGACCGCTACGGGATTACCCGCAACCCCTGGGACCTCGACCGTACCGCGGGCGGCTCCAGCGGCGGGGCCGCCGCCGCGGTGGCGGGCGGCCTTTTTCCTATCGCGCACGGCAATGACGGCGGGGGCTCAATCCGCGTCCCGGCCTCTTGCTGCGGCCTGGTCGGCCTCAAGGTCAGCCGTGGGCGGGTGCCCAGCCTCGTCATCCACTGGGAGGGGGCGGCCGTCGAAGGCATCCTCAGTCACGACGTAGCGGACACCGCCGCCGTGCTCGACTCGATCAGCGGGCCCGACGCCCTGCAGTGGTACAACGCTCCGGGGCCCGAGCGACCGTTCCTGACCGAGGTGGGGGCCGACCCGGGACGGCTTCGAGTCGGCCTTGTCATCGAAAACCCGCTGGGGCTCGACGTCGATGAACCTTGTGCCGCCGCCGCCGGTGCCGCCGCCATAGCCCTCGAAAAAGCAGGCCACCATGTCGAGGCCGTCATGTACGAGGTCCCGGAGCCGTTCTTGGTCGCATTTCTCAACGTCGTAAATTCAGGCCTGGCCGGTCACCCCGTTGATTGGGATAAAACCGAACCCCACATCCGGGCCGAACGGGCCGCCGCTCAGGCCGTCGACAGCCTGACGTACGTCGAGTCGGTCCAGGAGCTTCAGCGCTGGAGCCGCGATTTCATCGCTCAATGGGGACGCGACTTCGACGTTCTGCTCAGTCCTACCATGAGCATCGAGCCGCCCAGGGCGGGTGAAGTCCTCCCCGCCCTCCACGCAGAAGCCGGGCGCGGCATACCGCTGCCCGTGCTGCAGATGGCTGTTTTCGTCGTTGGCCACAACGTGAACGGCTTACCCGCCATCTCGCTCCCCACCCACGTGGCCCCCAGCGGTCTCCCTGTCGGGGTGCAACTGGTTGCCGGGCCATGGCGGGAAGCTCAGCTGTTCCGGGTGGCGGCGCAGCTCGAAGAAGCCCTCCCCTGGTCCGGGCGTCGGCCGGTCCTCTAGCCCACTAACGTTTACCCACCCGGCGGTCCTGTACAGGGTCGTGCACCACCCGGGCCCGCGCCCCACGAACTCTTCGCCCACACTAAGCACCTGGGAAAAACAAGCTTCGCGACGACAGAAGGAGGCCGCAGATGCCTTCAGCGCAGAAAGTATGGATTATGCTGCAGAAGCCGACGATGGCGGCACTCGCCGCCTCCTTCTCGCTGTCAAGCTTGTTTTTCCTCGGCAACTAAAAGGGGGTGGCGGATGGACTTTTTCGATTACCCCGGGACCGAGCCGGCCCGGGCCCAGCAGTCAGCCCCCGAGGTTTTCCTGCCTGAGGCCTCGGAGGGCGACTGGGCGGTCCTGCTCAGCCACTGCCGGCGCCGCCGGTTCGACGCCGGGGCCGCAGTCATTACCGCCGGTGCCATGTCGCGCTCTTTATACCTGGTCGTAGACGGCCTGCTCGAGGTGGTGCCCCGAGGGCCCAAAAGGACGATCGTTGCTCCGGCACGCATTATTACCGTCGGCCCCGGTAGCGTCCTGGGCGAGATCGCCTTTTTCGACAGCGGCCAACGCTCGGCCCACGTGCGGGCCATGACGGCCGTGGAAGTGGCGGAGCTCCGCCTTGACGATTTTGGCGCCCTGGCCGAGGAGGACCCGCGACTAGGCCTCCAGATCCTCTTCGACCTCGGTCGCATCCTGGCCCAGCGCCTGCGCCGGGCCCAGGGCGCAGATTAAGGCCCGACTTTGAACCCCGGACGTGGCACCCGACGCTTTATGGTTCACGTATTTCGTACGGCCCGATTTCATCTCGGGAACGGAAGGTTGTCCCAGGACTGTGACGCCCGGCGGCTGCAAGCCGGGGCGGCGATCGTGGAGGTGGTTTTCGGGAATGACTGACCCGCCCGTCATAGAGATCAGAGAGCCGGGGGAAGGTGTGCGCCGCGTCGTCCTCGACCACGCCGTCGAAGTGGGCCGGGACTGCGATGGGGAAACAATCTCCGACCCGGGAGTGTCGCGGCGTCATTTGAAGTTTGTCCCCAACCCGACGTCGCTCTCAGTCGTCGACCTTGGCAGCCGTAACGGCACACTTGTGAACGGTAACCCGCTAGCCGGCCGGGCCAGCCTTCAAGCCGGCGACATCGTCCGCGTCGGGAGCACCGACATTGTAGTGGTCAGCCGCCCGGTGGGCCCGGGCCCAGTGGTCCCGCCCCGGGCTACCGTCAGGGCACGCCCGGTGGAGGAAGTCCCCGTCCCGAAGCCACCGCCGCCCGCCCCGGTGGTGGTTGTGCCGTCACGAAGCCGCGAACTGCTCGAGCGCGCCCTCGGTATTACGACCAGACGCGGCCAGCCTCTTTTCCCGAACTACATGGAGATGCGCCGGCGTATCCCGGTCGCGGTGTGGCACGCCGTCCGCGTCGTCAGCGTCTGCGCCTACATCGGTCTTTGTATCGGGCTGTTCGTGCGCCCGGCGGGAGGGCTGTTCTGGTTTTTCAAGGTCGTAGTACCGCTGCTCCCGATCACGTTCTTCGTGGCCCCGGGCCTCTGGCGCAATGTCTGTCCCCTGGCCGCTTCCAATCAGGCGCCGCGCGTGCTCGGGTTCACCCGGGGCTTCACTCCTCCCCACTGGTTGCGGAGCTACGGCTACATCGTTGCCATTGTGCTGTTTTTCGGCATTACGAGTGCTCGCCTCGCCGTTTTCAATGTCGGGGCCAGGGCTACGGGGATCCTGCTGTCGCTGACCATACTCAACGCTTTTGCCGCCGGCCTGTACTTCAAAGGAAAAAGTGGATGGTGCAGCAGCATCTGCCCTCTGCTCCCACTGCAGCGAGTTTATGGGCAGACGCCCTTCGTGACCGTCCCCAACAGCCATTGCCAGCCGTGCGTGGCCTGCACCAAGAACTGCTACGACTTCAAGCCGCGGGTGGCGTACGAGGCCGACCTCCACGACCCCGACCCTCGCTGGAGCTCCCCGCGCAAATTGTTCGCGGCCGCGCTACCGGGCTTTGTCCTTGGCTTCTTTACGCTGGTAGCCAGCACGGATCTCACCACGCTCCAGATTTACGAGCGGTTGGCGCTTTATTTTGTCGGGAGCATCGGTTCGTTCTTTGTCCTCGATGCCTTGTTGCCGCTCAGTGTGGCCATGCTGACGGCGCTCTACGCATCGGTGGCCATCAGCATCTTTTACTGGTACGCCAGCGTCACGCTGGCTGATTCCTGGAGAACAGTCACCGGGATCGCCATCCCGTGGGTGCGGTGGCCGCTCAGGTTCGTGGTCTGGGGACTGGCCTTGTTCTGGTTGGCCCGCACCCGGGTGGTGGAGCTGCAGTTCGAGCAGGAGTCTGCGCCGGCCCCGCAGCTGGTCCAGTTGAGTGCCAAGGGGACCAGGGCGCTGCAAGCCGGCAAGCAGCAAAGCGGCACCGAAAAGGAGAAGGGGCCGGCGGGCGGCGAAGTTGAAGTAAAGTTCCAGCCCGAAGGCAAAGTGGTGGGGGCGGAAATCGGCCTCTCGCTGCTCGAAGTAGCGGAGCGCAACGGCCAGCCCATCGAGGCCGGTTGCCGCATGGGCGTGTGCGGAGCGGATCCGGTTGCCGTCCTGGAGGGTGGCGATTGCCTGTCTTCTCCCGAGGAGGAGGAAAACAACACCCTCCGTCGCCTCGGGTACGCCCGCAACACCCGCATGGCTTGCTGCGCCCGGCTCAAGGCGGGCCCCGTGGCCATGGCCCTCGAGCCCGAACCCGGAGAAGAGCCCGAGGAAAAGCCGAAAGACTTCGACCGCTCCATTGCCAGTGTCGTGGTCATCGGCAACGGGATAGCCGGTGTGACGGCGGCCGATTTCGTCCGGCGCGGCCATCCCGACTGCGAGGTCCATCTGGTGGGCGCCGAGTCGCACGTGCTGTACAACCGCATGGGGATTTCCCGCCTGGTTTATGGCCGTTCAGCCATGCAAGGGCTTTTCCTGCTGGCCGAGCAATGGTACGACGAGCACCGCATAACCGCATGGCTCAACACGGTGGCCACTCGCATCGACCTCGCCACCAAGCGGGTGTTCCTCGGTACGGGCGAAGTGCTTTCCTACGACCGGCTGATCCTGGCCATGGGCAGCAGCAGTACCGTCCCGCCGGTCGACGGGTTCGGGTGCCCGGGGAGCTTCGTTATGAGAGAAGCGGCGGACGCCATTTCGATCCGGGCCTATGTGCAGCAAAAAGGTTGCCGGGAAGCGGTGGTGGCCGGCGGGGGGCTCCTCGGCCTGGAGGCGGCCTATTCTCTTTACGAACTTGGCCTTCAAGTCACCGTGCTCGAACGAGGCTCACGCCTCTTGTCCCGCCAGATCGACTCGCGGTGCAGCGAGCTGGTGCACAGGTATTTCGAAGGGATCGGTATGCAGGTCCTGTACGGGGCCGAAACTGTGGCGTTACGCGCTAACGGGACGCTCCACAGCGCCGTCCTCAAAGACGGGCGGGAACTTCCCTGCCAGCTTTTCCTGGGCGCCATCGGCATCAAGCCGAACATCGGCCTGGCCCAAGAGGCGGGAATCGCCGTCAACCGCGGCGTACTGGTGGACGACCGGATGGAAACGTCGGTACCCGGGGTGTTCGCGGCTGGAGACGTGGCCGAGCACACCGGGCTCGTACTCGGGTTGTGGCCGGTGGCAGCCAAACAAGGGGAGGTGGCCGCCGTCAACGCCCTCGGCGGCCACGACACGCTCAAATCCGACATCCCCGCTTGCATCCTGAAGGGGGCCGGTATCGAACTGTCCTCGATCGGGCAGGTCGAGCCGGGCGACGGAGACGAATTGGTCGTTATCGACAACCCGGCTCGTCAGTCTTACCGGCGCATGGTGATCTCAGACGGGAGGCTCGTCGGGGGCCTCGTCCTCGGCCACCATCCCGAGGATTTCTCGGCCATTCTGGCCGCTGTAAAGAAACAGGCGTACGTTGGCGAGGCCACACTGACGGCGCTACGCGCCGGTGACCTGTCGGGGCTGAAGGCGGCCAGCCCCGCCGCCCCCGTCGGCTGACCATATCGAGGGTTTCAGTCATGGAGGGTGACCCAGGCATGATCCCCATGGAGCCGGTCGAGCCGGTGGTTGCCCATCTTTGGGTGCAGTTCGCCCTTTTTGTTCTGAAAACATGCTCTTTTTTCAGTAAAAGGCAACGAGGTCGCTGGCCTGCACCAAGTAGACCACGTCGCCAACGGCTCCGCCCTCAATCGGCGGCCGCCTCCGGCCAACGCACCGTTTGACCGGGCGGTGCCACCCCGAACACTTTCACCTTGCCGGCCCGCCCTTTGACCTCTACTTCGGCCGGCCCGGCGAAGGAAAACCTTTCCACCGTCAAGTCGTGTACGGCGTGGGTCACGACCACGTCGGGCCATCCTGAGCGAGCGGCTATCCCTGACAGGCGGAAAGTCACGTTGGTGGCGTCCCCCAGCACTGTGACTATCGCTCCCGCCATCATGCTCACGGCCGCCGGCCCCAACCCGATCCCGAACCCCATACGGATAGGTGAGCCATCGGGGTCACGCAAATCCAATAAGGGCGCCATTTCTTCGACTGCAGAGACGGCATCGAGCGCAAAGCCGATGGCCGCCGTCACCGCCGCATCCGGCCTACCTTCCGGTTCCCAGGTGGCAAAAAAAGCGTCACCGACGTAGTTGCTGAGCGTCCCTCGCCGGGCGCTCAGCAGCATGCGGAGGCAAGCGTAAACGCGGTCGATGTTTTTCAGCAGCACGGCGCCGTCCGTGTACTCAGAGACGCTCGAAAAGGCAACGATGTCCCCCACCGCCATCACCAGGTCCTGTACGCGCACGTCGCGCACGGTCCGCCTCGGGTCGACTTCCGACTGAGCCGAAAAGTGGCGGGAAAAGAACTGGAACTCGACCGGGCCGACCCGGACCCGGTCTCCCGGCATTATCTGGACCGGCACCGACCGCTCCACCCGCGCCCCGTTGAGCCATGTCCCGTTGGTACTGCGGTCGACCAGCCACGCCTGGTCCTGCTCGGCGTCGAGGTGAAGCTCGGCATGGGCCCGGGACACCGACACGTGCTCGATCAGGAACCGGTGCTCGTCGTCGATGCCGTCGCACTCCCGGCCGATGAAGAGGTGATCGCTGATCGGGACCGACTGCTCGTCGCTTTGGCCCGGCCGCGCCACCAGGTAGGCGAGAGCGCCGGTGTTCACGGTCCCCCGCTGCAGTTAAGAACCGGTCGCGGCGGACACGTAAGTCAAGACCTGGTTCCCGACCCGCATGCTCCACGTCGGCGGTAGTTCAACCGGGTCTTCGCCGACGCGTGCCCACTCCTCGTCACCGGGGGCGGCCACAAAAGTGCCGTTGGCGGAGGCGGCGTCCCGCACAGACACCTGCCCGGCTTCAACGCTTATGTAGCTGTGCACCCGCGAGATGAGGTTCTCGTCGTCGGCGAGCCGGACCGGCGTGGCCGAACCGCTGGTCACGGCCGGGTCGGCCTCGGGCTCCCGGCCCAGTACATAGGCCCGGTCGAGCGGGATCCGCAACCCATCCGTTGCCACCAGGTGACCGACCGGTTGGCTGAGGACTTCCGTCGGCCGGCCCCCGGTGGAGGCGCCGGCGGGCGGGGCTGTTTCTCTGGCCGACGGCGAGACTTCCCTGGCCGATGGGGAGAGCGGCGGCTGACCGGCCGCCCTACCCGGGGTCAGCACGAACCCGCTGCCGGGCACCAGGCCGGCTCGCAGGTCCGACATAGGGTCCACCTGGACGGGGTGGCCACCACTGGTCACGCTGAGCCGCTCGAGGGGTACTTCGACCTTGTGGTCCACCCATGTGACCGCTTGTTCTCCTGACAACCGGACCACCCCGAGAGGGCTGGCTATCTCGGCCGATACCGGGCCGTGCAACAGGACCACGTACCCGTCCCCCAGAGGGGCCACGGCCCCGAACGGGGGGACAGACTCGGGCTGGGCGGCAACCAGGGCAGCCAAGCGGTGGGCCACGCTGGCTCCCGTCGCGACGGCGTCGTCCGTCGCCGCTTCGACGGCTTCTAGCACCTCCTCGGCCTGTTGGCGGTGTTCGGCCGGCCTTACCACCAGGACCAAGGCGTCACCGAAACGGGCCACGATCCCGTCTCCCACTTCGACACCGACGTGACTTACCGGGCTGGACAAGACGCCCCCTTTGGAAAACCGGTCCAATCATGGCAGCCGCGGCGACGACCGGGCGAGCCGAGCCGATGACCCTGACACGCCATTCAGTCACCCACGGGAGCCCTCCAACGACGTGCCTCGCCGCCCTAGGGCCACCGATGGCCGGGCCAGTCGGGCCTCACGGTCGGAACCGTGGATGAGGGATACGAGGTCGGCACGCGCTCGAGCCACTCGAGATCGGATCGTCCCAGGCGGGCACCCACAGACTTTGGCAGCCTCGTCGTACGAGAGTCCCAGCAACTGTGTCAGGACGAACGCCGCTCGGCGGTCTTCGTCCAGACGACTGACCAAGTCGGCCATCGCCACATCGGCAGTGGCGTCGTCGACAGCTGTTTCTCGGCCTGTCCCCAGGGCGGTGTCTCGCCGGCGTCGCCGAGACCGGGCTCGAAGCTCGTCGAGACAAACATGGCGACCAATGGCCAGAAGCCAAGTCAGCGCCGAAGACTCAGCCCGGAAATGGGGTAGTGCCCGTACCATCTGGAAAAACGTCTCTTGCGTCAGGTCGTCTGCGCTCTGCTTACCCGCCAGCGAGGCACAAAACCGCCAGACCGGCTCATAGGCCGTCTCCACCAGAGCTTCTAGTGCCCGAGCATCACCAGCGCGTGCCCGGCGAGCGAGTCTGGTGAGTGAATCCACTCGAGCCACCATAGGTTCACGTTGTCGGCGCTTCCACTTTCCCGGCGACGTTTGTGGGAACTATGCCGCCACCTCGAACGACTACAGAAGTATTACCAGGCTGCGGGCACGATAGCGGTCTCCCGGTGGGCTAACGGCCCAGCCTGGGAGAGCGCCCACGCCTGAACGGCCAAAGGTGCCAAAACGAATACTGCTGGTCCAACTACTCGAGAGGAATAGAGCGCCATGCCCGGCATGAGTACTGGGCTCAATGCCAATAATCCCAGTATAGTCTCCGCTTTCCAGTCGACCCTTCTGCACCAGGGCTTGGTCGTCCTTCTCATTCTCGCCATCGTGGCCACGGCATGGAACCTTCTGCGGTCCGCCCAATTACGGCAAGCAAACGCGGGCGCCGATGGCGGCGCATACACGCCCCGACCCCAGTACTCTAACCCTGAGCCGGCTGGTCGACGGTTGCTCCGGATTTCTTTCGGGATCATCTGGATCTTCGACGGGCTTCTTCAAGCCCAGTCCTCGATGCCTCTTGGCATGCCGTCTCAGGTGATCGAGCCGGCCGCCGCCTCCTCTCCAAGTTGGATCCAGCATCTGGACAATGCCATGGCGACCACCTGGAGCTACCACCCCATTAGCGCTCCCGCATCCGCCGTCTGGATCCAGATCGGCGTGGGCGTGTGGCTGCTGGCCGCATCGAAGGGCATCTGGTCCCGGCTCGCCGGCGTCGCCAGCGTGGCTTGGGGTCTCATCGTGTGGATCTTCGGGGAAGCCTTCGGCCAGGTTTTCGCGCCCGGCCAGAGCTGGATGTTCGGCCTCCCCGGCGCGGTCCTCTTTTATTGTGCGGCTGGCGTGCTCATTGCGTTGCCCGAGACGTCGTGGGCCACACCGAGACTGGGGCGCTGGATCCTCCGGGCTATCGGCCTTTTCTGGGTGGGCATGGCGCTGCTGCAGGCTTGGCCGGGCCGCGGCTTCTGGCAGGGTCAAGCCACCAGGCATGCCAGCCCAGGGAGCCTTACGAGCATGGTCCAGCAGATGGCCACAACTCCCCAACCACATCTGCTTTCTTCCTGGGTAGCATCATTCGCCAGCTTCGACGCCGCCCACGGGTGGGCTGTGAACCTGTTCGTCGTGATCGCCCTCGCTGTGATCGGGCTGCTGTTCATCAGTGGCCGCCCCCGGCCCGCCCTGGTAGGCGTTGTCGCCGGGACCGTGGTCTGTGTCGCCGACTGGCTGCTGGTCCAGGACCTGGGCTTCATGGGCGGCGTCGGGACCGACCCCAACAGCATGATCCCCATGGTCCTGGTCTTCACCGCCGGGTACCTTGCTTTAACCAGAGCTCCGGTTGCAACTGAGGAAAACGGCGTGGTACCGATCACGCCGATCGCTACCCGCACCAAGGACGCGACCCTGACGCGACGGATGTTGGCCGACCCGACTTACACCCTTCGTTCGGTGGTGGCGCTCGGCGCTATCGGGGTCATCCTGGTCGGTGCGGTCCCTATGGGCCTGGCCACCCTCAACCCGCGTGCCGACCCCATCCTGGCGCAAGCTATAGACGGGACTCCAGGCACTTTCGACCACCCGGCTCCCGCCTTCAGCCTTGTCGACCAATACGGTACGCCGGTCTCCCTCGCCAGCTTGCGCGGCAAGACGGTCGCCCTGACCTTCCTGGACGACGTGTGCACCACCGACTGTCCCGTGATCGCTCAGGAGTTCCGGGTCGCCGACGGTTATTTGGGGGCGGCGTCCCGCCGGGTGGAGATGGTTGCCATCAATGCCAACCCTCGCTTCGTCACGCCCGACTACCTGGCCGCCTTCGACCACCAAGAAGGCCTGGAAAACCTCCCTAATTGGAGGTACCTCACCGGCTCGCTCCAGCAGCTGCGCCACGTATGGGCGTCCTACGGCGAAGCCGTCGTTCCCCTGCCTGCGGGGGCGATGATCGGTCACAGCGAGTTCGCCTATGTCATAGATGCAAGCGGAGATACACGATTTATCCTCGACACCGACCCTGGGCCGGCCACCGAAGCGACGAGATCTTCGTTCTCCGAGATGCTTGCGAACAGCATCGAGAGCGCCGAGCGAGACAAATGAAGGGCGAACCGCGGAGAGCAGCCCGCGCCTTTCTTCTAGCGGTCGCCCTCACGGCCGCAGTGGCGACCTGTGGGTGGGTGCCCACGGTTGCCTCGTGGGCCTCTAGTAGTCGTTCCTCAGCGCTGGCCTCTTCTCACCCGGCGCCTGCTCTCCTGACGCCGATGGCGACGTCAGTCCGGACTTCTGACGGAATGTGGGCCACCATCCCCATGGGCAACCTCGATCAGTCCAGGAACACGTTCTGGCAGCTCTTTTTTCGGCCCACTGGCGCAGTGTCCTGGTCGGACCAGGTGCAAGCCACCGCCACAGCTACCAATGGTGGCCTGGTCCTGGCTTCGGGCGAGGGCAAGTCGCTGATCGTCGGGGTCCGGCCTTCGCAGGGGCTCACCTTTTCGCCCCTTATTTCAACTTCGGACGGAGCTCGTTCTTGGTCGGACGGCCTGATCACCGAGGCGCTGGCGGCGCGTCCGGATGCTTTGGCAGCTGACGCCGGCGGCCAGGTATTGGCCGTGGTCGACGCAGCCGGTGGAGGTCAGGTTCTGACCGCCGACGGCGGGCTGTCGACATGGCGGAGGCTGGCCACGCAAAGATGGCTCTCGACGGGGGTTGGCCGGGAGTGCGGGGTCAATCTGATCACCGCAGTCGGTTTCAGGGCCGGTCAACCCCTGATCGGAGCGACCTGTAGCCGGCCGGGTGTGGTCGGGCTCTTCTCCTATCGGAGTGGCGCTTGGCGCCTCGCCGGCCCGGCTCTCCCGTCCTCGCTGGACCTGGGTTCCGTCGAGGTACTTGCCCTCGAGCCGGGGGGAGCTAGGCCGTCCGCTCTCCTGGCGGTGGGCCAGGGCCACAGGGCGAGGCTGGTCGCGGCTTGGTCCGCCGCCGGGGGGCACTGGAGCACTTCGCCTCCTCTGACGCTCGGACCTGATGAGCATTTAGTGTCCCTCGGCCCCGCTCCCGGGGCCGGCATTTTCGTGCTCCTCAGCTCGGCATCGGGCCGGGAGAGCCTGGCCGTGTCGCGTCCGTCCGGTGCCTGGCAACAATTGCCTTCACCTCCCGGAGGCACGGAGACGGTGGCCTTCGGGACAGGCCAACCCGTTACCGCCCTGGCCGCGAGCGCTACCGTCCTGACGGTCTGGTCTCTCCGTTCGAGCTCCGGTCTCTGGGTCAAAACCCAGGTCACCAGCGTGCCTATCCAGTACGGCTCCTCGTCATAATGACGAGCTGGCGACGAGACCGGGCCCGCCCTGGTCTCAGGAGGAGGTCTCGACTTGGGCAGGCGGCTCTCAGTTGCGCCGAAGCACGAGAGACCATCTCGGCCCGTCTCGACGGGGAACGGTTTTCGTGCTCCACGGCGGCCCTGGACGCCCATATCGCTAGTTGTGACGAATGCGCCAACTTTCAAACGCTCGCGGTGGACGTCGCGCATCGAGTGGCCTTGCGGGCCGCCAAACAGGCTCCGGACGACCTTGTCGCCGCCGTGGTCTCGGTGTACCGACCCGTGCCCCGGCCCGGCCTGGTCGGGGCCGCACGCCGTCGGCGGCGGGGCGTTAGCCTTGGGCGCGTGGGCACCGTTCGCTGGGCCGGCGCCACTTTGCCGGTCCTGCTGGCCTTTGTGGCGGTGTCCGTCGGAGCAGGCTGGCACCCGCGGGTCGTGCCGACCCGACCTCCGTCACCTTGTACGGCCGGGCTTCTTGCCCACCACCTACCGCTTGGGCCTTGAACGTCCAGTAGGGCTGGGCGCTAAGAAAGGGGCTCACCGCTGGGCGAGATGACCTGCCACAGACCCATGTCGTTTTCCTCGCCTGCGGCCTGACCGGGGAATTTGTCGAGTCGATAAGTGTAGAGAGGCCATCGGTTGTAGGTGAGCTGAAGCAAGCCGTCGGCGCGCCTCACCACGCCCAGCAGAGCGCGGTCGACGCCTTTGCCGGTGATGAGCCGCTTCCCCCTGCCGGAGAGCAAGAGGGGTGGCCACTGGACCAAGCAGATCCCGCTGCACACACTCCGGCCTTGGTCATCGGGGGTGTAGATGTACAGAGTCATACCTCGCTGGTCCACCAGCACTGGCCCAAGGCCGGCAACGCTTCGGACGGCGATCACATCCTCGGCCACGCTGCGGGTGGGTGTGCTCGCCGGCGCGCAGCCCGTTAAGCACATGGCCAGGACAAGAACGCCCAGTCGTCGCGTGAGGCGCCCCAAGGCGCACCCGCGAGTACGGGTTGCCGCCGTTGTTCGTGGCGGCACGAACCTCGGACCTCGCCGGGAGCGCTTGAGCACGCCGTCTCGATCGCCAGCTGTTACCTCGTCACCTGTCCGTCCTTGTAAGCTCGCTTGGCGAGTGAAGAGTGGGTTGGCGCTTCTGCCGCTGGCCAGTTGCAGGCGTTGGCCGAAGGGGTTGTTCTTGATGCCTGACACAGGTAGATGGTTCAACGCAAAGGACTCGTACTCGACGGTGTTGCGGAGCGCGGTCGGGAACGGACCTCCAGATGGTTCATCGCGATGGTCTCAACAGTGATGGTGCTGTCTTGAGTTATGTCATAGACCACTGGTCGTTCGACCCCTTCCTGATCGTGGTCGCCTTTGTCGTGGCGCTCCACGAGGTCGGCCTGTACAACCTCAAGCGGAAGTCTCGCCCTGAGAGGGCACGGAAACGGCGCATCAACTCAGTGTTTTTCTACGCCGGCCTGGCCGTGCTTTTACTGACCGTCACGTCCCCCATCGACTACTGGGCGGATTATTACTTCTTTGCCCACATGATCGAGCACATCCTCATCATGTTCTTCGCTCCCATCCTAATTGTCGCCGGTGCGCCCTGGTTGCCTCTCGTTCACGGCTTCCCGGTGGGCATACGGCGGCCCGTAATGCGGGCCGTTTTGCTGGGCACCTGGGCCCGGCCGCTCCGGGCGCTGGGGCGGTTCCTCACCGGCGGCTGGGTGGCGGTCGTCCTGTTCAACTTCGTCATGGTGATCTGGCACCTGCCGGCCCTGTTCGACCTGGCCGAGACCAACCAGTATGTCCACATATGGCTGATGCACAGCAGTTTCTTCGTGACGGGAGTGCTGTTCTGGCTGCAGATAATCCCCTCTTACCCGGTGAAGCCGAAACTCGGGACGGGTGCTCAAATAGGCGCCATCCTGGCCACCAATGTGGTGATGATCTTCCTCGCCATGGCGCTCAGCATCTTCACCAACCATTCCCTGTACCCCGTGTACGACCACCTGCCCGGCGTCACGTTGTCACCTTTTGCCAGCCAGCAAATCGGCGCCGCCATATTGTGGGTGTGCGGGGATTTCTGGGCCCTCCCGGCGTTGCTACTGCTCTTCAGGCGGGCTATAGCAGAAGAAGGCGGAGCCAGCGCAGTGGTCGACAAGATGTTCCACGTCTCGGGCCCTGTGGGACGAACGACTGGTGACTGAGGTCGACCAGGCTGGGGTACCAGCCCACCGAAACGGTGCCGGGCCAGGTGGTGCCGGGCCAGGTGGTGCCGGGACAGCGTCCTCGGCGACAGGACCAGGGGACCAGTCAGGGGCACGGACAGAGGTTCAGAGCCTCGACCGGGCCGCCGCTTTTGCCGCCGGGCCAAGCAAGATCCCTCGCAGGGTCATCGCCATATTCCTGGTCTCGCTGGCTGCCATTGGCCTCGGAGGCGTGGTCCTGGACCACTTTTTTCCCGGTCCTGTCAGCACTTCGACAACGACGACGCTGGCGAGCAATTACCCGCCGCCGCTGCAAACGACGCCAGCTGGTGCCCAGGGTGCCAAGGCGGGAGCGCCCGCGCCACCGGCGCCACAGTTGACCGCCTCACAGTCTGCGCTCATGAGCCTGGAACGTCTGAACGTGGCCGCCGCACCGGGTTTTACGCTCACCGACCAGCATGGGCGCCGGGTCTCATTGGCCAGCCTGCGGGGAAAGGTTGTCGTGCTGTCGTTTTTTGATGCCGCCTGCGACGATATTTGCCCTGTCCTCAAAAAGGAGCTCTCGCAGGCCTATGCCGACCTCGGTCAGCTCGGCTACGGGGTGGCGATAGTGACGGTAAACACCGACCCGTTGGCCTTGACCAACTCGGCGGCCCGGCCGGCAGAGGCGGCGAGCCATGCTCCGTTGCCCGCGGACTGGTACTTCCTGACCGGCTCGTTGTCTCAACTCAACGCGGTGTGGACCAACTACGGGATCTCCATCGACGTGCAGCGCGACACCGGCATTGTCTCGCATAATGATTTCCTGTACTTCATCGACCCCTCCGGACGGCTGCGCCTTCGTGCCACCCCTTTCGCCAACGAGAGCACCTCGGGCCTGTTCAGCTTGCCCGGAAGTGCTGAGGCGGCCTGGGCGGCCGGGATCGCCGACCAGGCCAAGTCGCTGTTACGAGGACGAGCGTGACGGCATACAGCGAGACCAGCGCGGGCAAAGGGGCCGACGGGGCCACCCCGGTGCCGGCCACGGCCTACGGAGCCGACCCGGAGGAAAGGGGCTCTCCCTGGTACAAACGCCGTGGCTGGCTCGTATCGGCGGCACTGGTGGTAGTGGTGGTTGTGACGGTGTTGACAGACCTTCCGGGGCACGACTCCCGCGCCGGCCAGATTTCAGACGACGCCAGCGTGATGTCCCAGGTCAACACCGACATCGGGCCATGCAGCTACGCCCTCGGCGAGTCCTTGACCATCTACCACGACCTCAGCGCCGGCACCCTTACCCCTTCCGAGATAAAGCAGGCCCCCGGGCTTCTACAGGACGACCAGAACGCCTGCTCGTACACAGACGACAGCATCTACGAACTTTCGGACATTGGCATCCCCGGGTCCGCGTCGGGCAAGTACATGGGCCAGGTCGTAAACACGGTGACTTTGTGGGCCACCTCGGACGCTCTGGCCGCCATAGAGGAGATCCAGGCCATCGACTCCAACCCGTCCGACACGACAGCTAAAGGGCGGCTGGTCCATTTCGAACAGGTGCTCACGCGTGACCGCGACCAGGCTGAATCCGAGCTCGGGGCGGCCGACTCTCTGCTCCAGACCCACCTCCCAGCGCTCAACCTGGCCAAGGTCCAGGCATCCGTTTCCTCTTGAGACTTGACGACTGCCAGCGCGGTTTTGGCTCAATCACGTGTCCACGTCGGGCGGGTAAACGGGCTCAGACCGGAGTGATTGCGGTCGTCGGCCCTGGACTGGCGCGCTTAGGCTCCACGGTCAAAGCGTGGGGCAGGGGGCGAGGGCCGCCGCCGCTCCTCCCGCACCAGGCGCTGCAGCTCCTCGTCCGGGTCTTCTTCGCTGTGGAGCCATTCGAGCAGGTTCCAGAAGATGAGGGGGACAAAACACGCCGCCGCCAGCGCCCACATGACCCCGGCAGTGAGCTGCTGGTCCATGGCCAGGCTGAGGCCCGTGCCGGCTCCGTGGTAATATGCACGGAACCAGTCCCCTTTGGACATCGCCACCAGGTACGCCAGCACCCATATCGTCCACATGCTGAGGGCGCAAAGGGCGATCCGGATGGGTCGGGTGGACCGAGGAACGAGCGGCGTGGACGTCATGCACTCGAGCCAAAGGACGACCCCGGCGACAAAAAGGCTCACCGCTTCCACCGCTAACGGCCAGCCCCCTGAGCGCAGCCGGTTGACAGCGGCCGGGAGCCGCCAGGCGACCATGCAAGCGAGAGCGAGGCCTACGAGGGCGAAGCTCCTCAGACGCTCGGGGTGCCGGCGGCGGGCGCTCGCCAAGGCCAGGGCCGGCCGGCCGAGGCCCATCCGGTCCCACGGCGCTCCGGCCACGAACAGACAGGGCCCGACGAGGGCCAACACCATGAACTGCAACGCTTCAGCCCAGTCGTACTTCCGAGCCGCCCCCATCATGGGCGGGACGAGGGCGATGAGCACAGCCACCAACCCAAGGACGGTCAGGAGCTGCCTTGGCCAAGGCGCTCGAACCTCGCGCCGCCCGGTCAGCGCTGCCTGTACCGTGCGAAGTACCCGATGAGGAGGGCGATACAGAACGTGCCGAGGGGAATGGCCAGTGTGAGGACCTGTGGGCCCAGGTCACTGCCGCTGGTTGCGAGTGCGCTCATCGTCTCCCCTCAGACCACATAGAAGAATAGCCAGAATAACAAGGCGATCAGCGAGACAAACTCCCAGAAGAGCGCACACCCGTCGGAGTTGGCGCGAAACAGCCTCTCGGCTGGGAGAGCGGCGCCAGGGGCGCCTTCTTCGGCCAATGCCCGGTGAAGGCGCATGGACCGGGTCAAAAGCGTTTCGATCCAGTATGTCGCACCCAGCACCAGGGCCACGTTCATCACCGCCCAGGCAGTGAAACATGAGGCATAACCGCTCGAACCGGGGAAGAAGCTCAGCCGGGTCAGCTCGAAGATCTGCAGTGAGACGACGGCGAGGCCAGCCAGGACCACGCTCCACCCCGCCACTTGGAAGTCGGCCCCGAAACCCTGGCGGCGGCGGCGGTTCCCCAGTACCGTCAAGGCGCCCGCCGCCACCGTGATGGCAAATATGGCGGCCCCAAGCGCGGTGTTGGCCGTGACGTCGTGGGGTCGCCAGAGGTCTTCGTTGTTGGAAGAGCGCAAGTAGAAGTAGGCAAATGCGAGAGAAGCGAAGGCAAAGGCGGCGACGCCGATCAGGAGGCGGGTGCCGGTCCAAAGGGAGCCTTCCTGCGCCCTCAGCTCGTACTCGATTTCCTCCGGCGTCTCGCTGAGCTGGGGGAACAGACGCTCATCAAGGTTGTCGACATCGTGATTGGCTGTCATTGTCCCGGCCTTATTGCGGTGGCCTTGGGTCGAACTCGCCGGACATCGGACGAGGGCTGGGGGGTACCCCGGCCACTGCCAACCCGGAGCCGAAGTCGGCTACCTGGACCGGCACCGGGTCGCCGTAATGGTAGGGATCATTGAGCACTACCGGGATCCGCGTGAAGTTGTAGTAGGGGACCGGGTTGGGAGTTTGCCACTCGAGGCCGTTGGACTCCCACGGGTTGGCCGGCGCCTTACGGGGGTTGATGAGGATGTTCCAGGAGAAGTTGGCCACGAAGATCAAGAAGGAGGCACCCAGCAGATAAGCGCTCACAGAGGAAAAATCGTTGAGCGTCTGGAGGTTGGCTGCGTACTCGAACACCCGCCGGGGTTGGCCGAGGATGCCGACGATAAACAGCGGGAAGAACGTGAAGTTGAAGAAGATGAACATCATCCAGAAGTGGGCTTTGGCCCACTTCTCGTCCATGATCCGGCCTGTCAATTTTGGCGTCCAGTAATAGATGGCGCCGAACAAGGTGAAGATCAGGCCGCCCATGATCATGTAATGGAAGTGGGCGAGCACGAAAAAGCTCCCGTGCACCGTGACGTTGACCGGCACGTCCGAAAGGAACACTCCGGTTACACCGCCTATGAGGAAATTGAAAAACATTCCCAAGACAAACAGGATCGGCGAGTGGAAGCGGATTTTCGCTTTCCAGAGCGTTCCGAGGGCTACCAGGAATATGAAGCCGGTCGGTATAGATATGAGCTCGGTGGTGAGCATGAACAACGGTCGCATGTCCGGGTTGATCCCGCTTTGGAAAAGGTGGTGCTGCCATACAAAGAACGACAACAGCGCCACTCCCATCATGCCGGCCGCCGCCACCCGGTAGCCGAAGAGCGGTTTTCGGCAAAACACGGGCAGCAGTTCCGCCGCAATACCGAACCCCGGTAACGCCATTATGTAAACCTCCGGGTGGCCGAAGAACCAGAAGAGGTTTTGCCACAGGAAGCTGCTGCCGCCGTGCTCGTTGACGAAGAACGCAGTCTGAGCGGTACGGTCGAGTACCCCGAAGAGGCAGGCGGCGAACAGGGTCGGAGTGGCCAGGGTGAGCAAAGCAGACGTGGCCAGGATCGACCAAACGAAAATCGGTACTCGGCCCCAGGTCATACCGGGCGCCCGGTAGTGGATGATGGTCACGGCCAGGTTGAAACCGGACATGATCATGCCGAGCCCTATGGTGGCGAAACCTATGAGGTAGGCGTCCATACCCCCGGCCGACTGTGTCTGTAGGGGGGCGTAGCCCGTCCAGCCGGTGGGGAAGCCTCCCAGCGGGAGCGCCGTTAGTATTACCAAGTACCCGGCCGCGAAGGTCCAGAACGAAGCCGCCTCGATCCGGGGAAAGGCGACTCGCCGGCTCCCGATCATGAGCGGGACCAGGTAGTTGCCCAGCGGGCCCGTCACCGCTGATGACGCCATCATCATCATGATCGTCCCGTGCTCGCCGACTACCGCTATGTACGTCCCGGGCCCGAAGAAGTGGTTGGTAGGGGTCAACAGTTCGGTCCGGATGCCCATAGCCAGCAACCCACCGGTGAAGAGGAACAAGAGCACGCCAAAGAGGTACTGGATGCCCACGACCTTGTGGTCCATGGTGAAGCGGAAGTAACGAGCCCAGCCCTCTTGCGGCACTTCGGGCAAGGGCTCGCGACCGATGAGTTTGGCCAGAGGGTGGTTGAGCGCCCCGATGCCGGCCAGCCAACCGAGCACCATGAAAGAAAGGGCCAGGCAGATGGCTATATCGTTTTGCCCGCTGTTCTGAACGACGGTGAAATCGCTGGCGATATAGTTACCCAACCAGTGGCCGATCAAATACCCGGCCACGCCTCCCACCGCCGCAGTCAAAATACTCTGGCTCAGCCACGGCGACCTGGTCCGAACGGGCCTGTGGCCATTCGGCCCTCCAGGGCCGGCCTGGCCGGCCGGCGTAGGCGGCGCCTCACCCCTTTCGACCGCCTCGCGAGGACTGCTGTCTATCGACACGATGCCATCCTCCTCTGGGTCACGCTGCCGCCCGCGGCTCTGGATGGATGCGTCACGGCGTCACTTTCTGCGCTCCGTACGTCTCCACAGGGCTGTACGGGTCCTGGTTGTCGGGGTAGTAGCCACCATCGGCGTCGTTGGCGTCAGGTATATACGTCCACGCGAACGGCGGCAGGAGCTTGGTGGCCGCAGCCAGCTTGACTTCGGTCGCGGCAGCCCATGCCTTGAACGCCGGCACGCTCATGACCTGCCCGGTGTCGAACATGGCGCCATGCCAGATCCCGCACAGCTCGGCGCAACGAACAGTGAAGTTGCCGAGTTGATTGGTCGTCTTGGTGTAGGCGATGTTGTCATAGCCGGGGTTGGCGTCCGCCTTCACCCCTAGTTGGTAGGCCCAAAAGCTGTGAATTACATCCAGTGACGTGACGTGGAAAGCGATCCAGCTGTTGGCCGGAAGGACCAGGTCCGCGGTCTCGAACCCGCCGAAGGTCGGGTACCTGAAGGTGAACTTCCACTGCTGGCCGATGACCTGGACCGGGAGCACACTGTGGGCACCCGGTGTCCAGGCCGCGTCAGGCCCTTCGCCGCCGCCCGCGCCGGCCGGCGCGACCAGCTCGTAAGTGCCGAAGATGAAAGCGCCTATGACAATCGCGGTGCTGACTCCTATGAACGCGGTCTGGATAGCGAGGTTGCCCCGAGAGTTGGCGTTCGTTACGGGCTCCGGGCCACCGCGGGACGCCCGCCACGTGGTGAGGGCGTAGCCTTCGTAAACCAGGACGGCCAGCACCACCGGTATGGCCATCATGGCCAGGACGTTGAAGTCGAACTGCTGCCCCGCTGCGCTCGAGGTCATGGTGCCCGGCGGCATGTGTGGGCCGCCGACGAACCAGAAGATCAAGTCGGCGGCCAGTGCCAGAGGGACCCAAATGCCGATTATCCACAGGAAATGGTGCCGCTCCGGCGCTCCTGTGCCCGTGCCTCCGGGACCCCCTGGTGGGAGTGTCGCCTCGGTGGTCTCAGCCATCAACTCGCGGCCATTCAGTCGGCATTTAGTCCGCCCCGGGGAGGGTCACGCGACGACCTTCAAGAAACCGACCATGTACCCGATCGACTGCATCGGCCCACCTGTCCCGTACAGGAAGCCCAAGCCGCACGGGATATTGCATTGCCATGGGTATTGACCGGGCCCAGGCGTGACAAAGGAGAACCTGATGACGTTGTGGGCGTAATTGGGCGTGCAGGGCGCCGCTCCGCACTGGTTCTTGGCATTGGACGGGACGCCGTACAACGGGACATTTACGCCCAGGTTCATGATGGTGAAGGTGTGGCCCACTCCGTTGCCGGCATTGGAATTGATGAGTGAGGTAGGGTGCCCGTTCAGCGTCATGTCCCCGCCGATGGTCCCAGTTACTCGCCCGAAGAACTGGTTGCGCAGCGGGCTGCCCGTGTCGTACTGCATCACCGTCACGTTCAGCCTCGTATGGGCGGGCACGTCCCACAGAGTGGTGTGGACCCACTTGCCGTCCGGGGCGCGGGTCAAGTAGGACACATAGGTTGGGTGGGTACCGAACCCGATGGTCCCGACGGTCTGGATCGTCATGTCCACTGGCTGCCCCGGTTTGTGGTCCGAAGCAAAGTTAACGGTCGGCGGGCTAGAGCGCAGGTACGCCATGGCCGTGAAGACCACGAGGCCTATCGCGATCGCGAACAGCAGAGATAGGGCGGCGATCCTCTTCGGCATGCTATTGCACCCTCGTTCCCCCCTCCCAGCCGCCTGCGTACTGGGCTCGGTTCAGAGACTACGAAGCAGACAAACAAGACACTAGGGACCCGGCCCGGCCCTCGTCAAGCACGTGCCCTGGTCAAAGGCGGGCGTACTCCTTCGACTCGACCTCGAACCTGTCGGTCGCCTCGGTGGTCACTGATGGGCGGGTGGCCGCCACTGCGGCCAGCACGTCCGCGCCAGCCACGGTCGGGTCACCGCCGGCGACGGCGCGGTCGAATGCCCGCTGGGCGCTGCGTTGTGCGACGAGAGCGAAATCGGCGGGCGTGAAGCCGGCTGTCAAAGAGGCGATCTCCTCCGGGTCCGAGGCGGGCACCAGTTCTGCGGCCAGTTCAGCGCGGCCGGCATCATCCGGCGCCCCGACCGGGATTATCAAGTCGAAGCGGCCTGGCCGCAGCATGGCGGGGTCGATGGTCGTCACCGAATTGGTGGCCATGACCATCAGCCGCTCCGTGCCGGACTTGAACGCCGGCATCGATTTCAGCAGCTCGTTCACGATCGCCTGGTTCTCGGGCCGGCCCAATCTGTCGGCGACGATCTCGTCGGCTTCGTCGATGAAACAGACGAGGCGGTCTACGCCGGCCAGATCGTTCAACGCCTGCCGTAGGGCTAGAGCGCCCTCGATGCCGGTCCCGAGAAGGCTTGGGTGCAGCTCGACGAACGCCCACGACAGCCTGGACGCGATTGCCCGTGCGAAAGACGTCTTCCCGGTGCCCGGCGGCCCGAAAAGAAGGATGGTTGCCGGCGGTACCAGCCCAACCTGGTCGGCCAGTTCCGGTTTGGCCAAGGGGGCGATCACGCGGCGTTCGATGAGGTCCTTGGTCGAGGAGAAGCCTTTCATCGCACTCCACAGCCCGGCCACAGGGAAGTGGCCGCCGTACTGCTCGACGATGGCCAATTCCTCCGGGACGATCGATACCGGCCGTTCGTACAGGTCGAGCCCGCGCCATCGCTCGAAGCCCTGATTGGCGAAGGCCGCCTCGCCGACCTGTCCCGGCCGTACGAGGGCGAGCATGCGCCGGGCGCCCCGGTGGACCACTTCCTGGTCCAGGCGGCCAAGGAGAGCCGAACCGATCCCTTTACCGCGCCACTCCGGGTGGAGGGCGAGGACAACGAGGTGGGCGTCGGGCCCGCTCACGCGTGCTACTGCTACTCCCACTAACGACCCGGCTGAGGACACAGCCACCGCAGCCGGCTGGCTGTCGTGCAACGCCTCGATCACGTCGCTCCGGCTGTGGGCGGCGCTGGTGGCCGTCCCGGCCACGTCGATGAGGCGAACGACTTCCTCGAACGGGGCGACCGGATCCTGGTGGTCGATCGAAAGCACGCGCCATCCGGGGCTCACAGTGCCGGCTCAGTTCACGGGATGGGGGAAATCAGTCACGAAGACCTCCCGGGCGGGAGAGGCTACTTGCTTGTCCCTTTGGGCGATGCTAACGCCTGACCAGGTTGTCCACTATCACCCCGCGCTCGTTCCCAGCGCGCTACGCCCCGGCCTCGGGCCCGAACGCCAGCTTCAACGCCGCCCGCAGCGTTGGCCCGTTCAGCTGGCCGATGTGACGGCCCACGATGGTGCCGTTGGACGAGATGAAAATAGTAATGGGGAGGCCCACGAGGTCGTACGAGACGGCCACCGGGCCACGCTGCGGCATGAACAGGGAGGGGTACGTGACATGGACGTGACCGAGGAACCGGATGGCGGCGCCTCGCTTGTCGTCGGTGTCGATGCCGAGGAACTGCACGGCTCCGTGTTCCGACCGGTAGGCCGACTCCAGCAGAGGCATCTCTGTTTGGCAGGGGAAGCACCACGATGCCCAGAAATTGATGACCAAAGGTTTCCCACCGAACTCGGTCAGCGTCATCGAGCGTCGCGGGTTGACCAACTCCGGGAGGGAAAAGGCCGGCGCCGGTTTGTCTGTCCGGTCGACCAGGGGGTCGATCACCGCCGTGTTGTCGTGGCTGGACAGGTCGATGACGACGCCGGCCAAAATCACTGCCGTCAGTGCCGCCAGGGCGACGAACACCGGCCAGCGCACTGCGGTGCGACGACGCGGACGCGGGCCGGGGCTGAGCTGTGGGTCGCTTCCTGGGACAGCCATTGCTGCCTTGCCATAAAAACACAGCCAGGCGGCAAGCCGCAGCGCAACGGGGAGAGAAGAGGGCTGCGTACCCTCCTTCCGGGACGGGCCGCGCCTTGCCCACGGAGCGGCCTCGCCCCATTGGGGGTGGTGTGAACCGGCGAGACGACCCGGTCTCCGTGAGGATCAGGCCGGTCTCTGCGTCTTCGTGAGCATCAGGCCTGTCTCCGTGTCTCCGTGAGCATCAGGCCTGTCTCAGTGCGGGACCAGCGCCCTTCGGCGAGCAGTGGGTCAGGCGGCCTCTGCGCGGGCTTCGGCGGTGCGGCCGTAGCCCTGCGCGTTGACCGGAGCGTCCGCCGGACGGGCCGGCCGCTGTTGCTGTGGGCCCGTCAGTTCGAAACCGCGGCGGGCTTCGCTGATCGACATGAGCAAGACCGGTAGGATGGCGATGGC
>DATJUH010000225.1:0-6505 GCA_035502515.1 Acidimicrobiales bacterium | reverse complement strand
CGCGAACCACCTGGCGTCCGTCGGGGCTGAACCGCTCGGACATCAGCGCCTCCAGCGACGGGCATGCTTGCGGTGGACGGCTTGTTTGGTGACCCCGAGCCGGTCGGCAATGTCTTGCCACGACCAGCCCAGCTTCCAGGCATTGTCGACCTGGAGGACCTCTAGCCGTTCGGTCAATGCTCGCAGCGACGCCACTGCCCGCAGGCCCACCTCGGGGTTATTGCTCGAGGCACCTTCTACAACCAATGCGGTTTTCTCCATAGGTCGCTGGAGATGGGCGCGAACTCGAAAGCAAGGGGCTCTCCAGGTACCTCGACGGTGTCGCCCGCCAGCATCATGGGACCACCCTGGCGCCACAAACATGGGACCACGTCGGGCTTGCACGACCGGTCGAGCACCATGATCCCGGTGCCTATAGGTAGCTGTCAAGCACGCCAGGTGCGGCCCTGGTCAGGCCTGGCCGCCACCGAGCAAGTCGGTCAGCTGGGCGGCCAGTCTCTCGGCGGCGGCGCGGGTCAGGCCAATGGTCACGATGACTGACCTCTGCCCCAGGCGCAGTCGGACCATCCATGCACGCTCGGGGGGCCGGCCCCTGGAACTTGCGGAGCCGAAGTCGACCTCCACACTGACCGGCTCTGCCCGGGCACGTTGGGCAGCCCGGTGGGAGCGGGCCCGGCACGCCGGCGAGCAGAACCGGGCCGGGCGGCCGGTGGTGGCCGGCTCCAGGGCCTGGGCGCAGCCAGGCCCCTCACAAGTCGGCTCTCCCGGGGTTGCGTAACGTAACGAAACCCCCGGCTGTGCGTGCTGGCTCCTGGGTTGATAGGTATCTTGGCCGCTCATGACCGTGGCCCATCGCTCGGGTGCGGGCCGAGGGAAGGCTTCTCCTTGCGCCTGTAGGACTCTCCCTCGATGACGAGCTCGAACGCTGCGCTTTGCAGGCGGTCGATCGCCGACTGGGCAAGCATCGGGTCGGCCATGACCACCAGCCACTCGCTCGGGTCGCGGTTGGAGGTGACCACCGTCGACGCCCGGCGGTGGCGCTCGACCACAAGGGCATAGAAATCGGCGGTTTCTGTCTGGTCGAGCCCCTGGAGCGCGAAGTCGTCGATTATGACCAGCTCGGTGGCGACGAGCTTGCGCACCTCGGCGTCGTAGGTCCCGTCGAGCCGGCACGCTTTCAGGCGTTTGAACAGCCGGTCGGCCCGCTCGAAATGCGCCCGGACCCGCCGGCGGCAGGCGATGTGGCCGAGGGCGGTGGCGAGAAATGTCTTGCCGACGCCGACCGGCCCGAGCACCAAGGCGTTGTAGGCATCTTCGACGAAGCGCAAGCTGACGAGCTCGTCCAGCACCGCCTTGTCGTAGCTGACAGCGGCGGAGGCGTCCCAGCGCTCCAGGGTCATCTTCGGGTCGAGGTGGGCGGCGCGGGCGCGCACCGACGCCGAGGTACGGTCGCGCCTTGTCACCTCGTCGGAAAGCACCATGGCCAAGAAGTCGAGGTGCGATATGGAAGAAGACTTCGCAAGGGCGGCCCGCTCGGGCAGGGTGTCCAGCACCTGGCCCAGGCGGAGGCGGCGCAAAAGTGAGCGCAGTTCTGGGGAAATAGATGGGGCGGGTTGGGTCATCGTGCCTCCCCCTGTGCCTTGAACTCGGAAGGGTCACGGGCAAAGCGGCCAGCGACGATGTTCTTCGGCGCCTCGTCTTTGCCGGCCCCGGCTTCGTCGGCCTCCTTGGCACGCTCGAGCATGCGGCCGATCAGGTTGACGTTCACCACCTCGGCATCGAGCGCCTTGGCACAGGCTGCCTCCACCCGCTCTGGGCCCCACTTCTTCACCAAGCCGAGCAGACGGTATGCCTGGCGCATTTTCGTCCACGGCAGCGGGCAGGCCATGAGGGCTTCGAGGTAGGCGCCTATAGCATCGCCTTTTTCGCGCCCCAGCGCCACCAGGTGGTTGATGTCGCGCATCGCATAGGCGGTGCGCTCAGAGGGCAGGTCAGCCGGGTCGGTGGAGCGCCCACCGGGGCCCTGGCGCGGGTGGACCTTTAACAGCTGGCCCTTGAAATAGAACTTCGCCGTCTTTGAGTCCACCCGGGCATGCACCCGCTTGCCGACCATGTCGTCACCAGGTACCGAGTAGATCGCCCTGAGCACCTCGACGTGGTGGTCGGGGTGGACCTTGGGCTCAGCGTAAGCCGGCGTGTCGTAGGCGGTCGTCGGGGCGGGCAGGAGAAGAGGTTGCTCGACGGCCCTGAAGGCCTCGGCCGGCCGGCACCGGGTTGTCCCGTGAGTGCGCATGCCGGCGTCTTGTAGGCACCAAAGCACCGCGCGGCGGTTGCCGTCGCCCAGGTCGATAAACTCTTCGCCGGCAAAGAAGCGTGAACGTACAAAGGGGACTTGGCGTTCACAACGAGCCTTGTCCTTTGGGCGCCGGACCCGAGCGGCGTCAATTTCGAAACCCCGTTCTTGGGAGTACTCCAAGAAAGTGTCGTTTATACGGGGTTCGGTCGGCTCGGCCTTGGTGATGACGGGGGTCAGGTTATCTGGGATGAGCACGGGGAAAATGCCGATGATATGCACGTGATCCACCACTGCCGGACGAGGGCCTGTCATCATCGATGAGGAGAGGTCCGAGTTGGCCAAGTGGAGCCCCGTGCTTGCCAGAGACGAGCGAGACGGTGAGTTGTCCGCGCTTAGTTTGGGCCACCCTTTAGTGGACGCGTACCTGGAGTTCGCCGGCGCCCGGGCAAGGCCGAACACGTGGCTCGCTCACGCCTATGACCTAAAGGTCTTCTTCTCAGTGGTGGCAAAGGAACCGGTCGAGGTAAAGACGAGCGATGTGCTGGCGTTCATAGCCGAACAGCGCAAACCGCGCTACGGGCATAATGTGCTGCGCCTGGAGGACCGAGAACCCGGCTTGTCGGCCAGGACCATCAAGCGGCGCCTCGCCACCGTATCGGGCTTCTACGCCTACCTACTTGCCCGAGGCGACACCGCTGTTGGCGCCAACCCCGTCCCGCGAGGGTTGTCTACTCGGCCGCACGGCCAGCGCGGGGCACGCCCTGTGCCGCTGCTCCGCACTGCTCGTACTCTGCCCCGGGTGCACGACCCCGAGGAGGTCAATGCCCTGGTTAGCGCTCTGCGCACTCGCCGTGACCGGGCGATGGTGGAGGCGATGGTGCTAGGCGGCCTACGGCGTTGTGAAGTCCTCGGCCTCACGCTTGGGGACCTCAGGCCCGGTGAGCGTCGGGTGCTCATCGCCAACGGGAAGGGTGGGCATCAAAGGATTGTGCCAATGTCTGCTCGCTTTTTTGCCAGCCTGGCGGCATACCTGGAACTGGAGCGGCCGCCCGGCTGTGTTAGCGAAACCGTATTCGTCGTGTTGAAGGGGCCGAACCGCGGGCGGCCTTTGAGCGAGCGGGGACTGGACGAGGTCATGAAAGGAGCACGAAAGAGAGCGGGGCTCGGCCACCTCACTTGCCATGAACTTCGCCATACCTGCCTAACGCGACTGAGGGAGTCGGGCATGAGCCTGGAAGCCCTCCAGGCACAGGCCGGGCACCGCTCGATCGAGTCCACCCGCATGTACCTGCACCTGTCCAATGACTGGCTGTCCGCTGAGTACCTCAGGGCTATCGACATGGTCGAAGCCCTCATCGAGGCTGAAGTATGAGCGTGCCCAGGGCGCTGGCGTTGTCCCGCTCGCCGAGGAAGGGCCGGCCGTACTTGTTATCTCGCGAACAGGAAAGCGTCGTCGGCGAGTACCGGGCGTACATGTGTGCCGCAGGCTTGTGCGCGGACAAGGCCGATACCTGGGGAGGGAGAGCCTTTTTCGCCAAGTTCGGCGACACCGAGGGCTGGCATGCCCTCAGCTTGGAGGAGCAGCTTTCGGTGAACGTGAAGATCGGCCGCTTCGTCGTGTGGATGATCGCTACCCAGCGGTTAGTGCCAACTCCTGAGTACGTGGTGGCCCACCGCCCACTGCTCGGCCGGGTGATGCGCCGCGCCGAGGCCGAGTTTTACGTGTTGTTCCGGGCGACCGCTCACGCGCTCGGGTTCCATGCCAGCGTTGTTTCTCAGCAATGGGCTTCGCTGGCCCAGGTAGCAGCCGTGACCGGCAAACGCCCTCAGGACATTTCCCAGGCGGAGCTGGACCGGGCCCGGGCGGCTTTGTGCCAAGCCGGGGGCGAGCTCGGGCGCGGGACCTTGCGAGGGCTGCGCCGCGCCTTGTTCGGGGTGGAGGCTGTGCTGTTCCATTGCGGTGTCACCGACGAGCTCCCCCGCAAGCGAGTACCAGACCGTGCTCCCCAACGGGCCGAGCAGTGGGCGGCCGTCGCTAGGACGGCTCCGGTCATGGTGGCCACCATGCAGCGCTACCTGGAGCAGATAAGCCTGAGCCTGAGGCCCGGGACGGTCGTCAACGCGGAGGCAGTGCTCAGAGAGTTTGCTTCGTTCACAGTCGCCTGCCCCCCGACGACAACCACTGTGGCCGGTATTTGCAGGTCTCATGTCGAGGCCTACAAGTCGTGGCTGGCTGAGCGCGCTAGCGACCGGGGCGCGAAACTGCACCGTCACACCGTGCGTGACCGGCTGAAGGGGCTGCGTTGCTTCTTCGACCGCATCATCGAGTGGGGCTGGGAGGACGCCCCCGCCCGCCCACTGGTGTTCGCCAGCGACTTACCCATAAAGGACGAGCCGCTGCCACGTTTTTTGGACGACCCAGCGGCGGCGAAACTGCTGCGAGCAGCGCGAGGCGACGAGGACCCCTTTGTCCGGGTGGCGGTCGAGCTGCTGGCCCGGACGGGGCTGCGCAAAGGAGAACTGCTCGGGCTCACGGTCGATGCGGTGGTCCAGATCGGCTCCGCCTATTGGTTAAGAGTGCCGGTTGGGAAATTGCACAACGACCGCTACGTCCCGCTCCACCCGCAGCTAAAACAACTGCTCGACGAATGGCTGGCCTCACGGCCCGAAGGGCTGCGGTCCAAGCTCATGTTCGTCGAGCGGGGCCGTCCCATCGGCGAGTCGCGGGTGGACCGCGCAGTGCGAAAGGCCGCCCAGGTTGCCGGCATTGGCCATGCTTCACCGCACCAGCTGCGCCATACCCTCGCCACTCAAGCTGTCAACCGTGGGATGTCGCTCGAGGCGATCGCTGCCCTGCTTGGCCACCGCTCGCTCCGCATGACCCTTGTCT
The DNA here is from genome assembly GCA_035502515.1 of Acidimicrobiales bacterium. Classification (GTDB taxonomy): domain Bacteria; phylum Actinomycetota; class Acidimicrobiia; order Acidimicrobiales; family Palsa-688; genus Fen-671. The sequence continues at coordinate 1,319 of DATJUH010000225.1, read as the reverse complement.
ATGCCCGGGTCGCGGACCGCAAAGTGGCAGACGAGTACTTCTCGGTCAGCGAGAAGGTGGAGGCCATGTACGGCCAACCACAAGAGCTGCCGGCCGATGCCGAGGGGGCCGAGATGGCCAAGCTCCGCCGCGAGATGAGCCGGCGCATGCTCGGCAACGGCTGGTGCGCCCGGCCGGTCGAGATGGACTGCCACTTCGAATCGATCTGCGAGTCATGTTCCTTTTTCGTCACCACCGTCGAGTTCAAGCCCACGCTCGAGCGCCAGAAAGCAGACGCCGCGGCCAAGGGCCAGGTCGGGCGGGAGAAGATTTTCGACGGCCTCCTTGCTCGCCTCGAAGACGCGGCCTCGTGAAGAGCGCAGGCTTTTCTTGACAGCGATCACCTACATAACCACCGAAGTACGCCCAGGCAAGCTCCAAGCCCTCGATGACGTCAGCCGTGGTCTGGGTGAAGGTCAACCAGACGAACATGTGGCGGGACCAGACCGCGACCAATATCAGCGCGTGCACCACTCTCCGGCGGGTCGAGACCGGGTCGAAGAGCAGGCCCATTCTGCCGAAGTCGGCCTGCAGCTCCCGCCCAGGCTCTGGGTCGGCCAGCAGGACCGTGTCCTTGGGCCGGCCGGTACTGCAGCGCTCGGCGCAATAGCGCCAAAGGGTGCGCTCGGGGACAGCGATGCCCCTACGCGTGAGCAGGTCGCCGACCTTGACCACGGTCAGGCCCTTGTCGACCAGTTCCTTTACCTTGTCGTGGTGCGACTCAAGGACAGCCCAGGCCTCGCCATGGCCGCTCGGGCGTCCGGGGCGGACCTTTTCGACCACGGCTGCTACCAGCTCATCGCTCAGCTGGGCCTCACCACCGTCCCGGGATATGCCGAGAGCTTCAGCCGCCTCCACATAGCGCCGCACCGTCTTGCGGTCGACGCCAGCGGCGTTGGCTACCCGGCGCAGCCCCTCTGTGCCCCGCAGCCACCTCCGTAGCACTTCTTTTACTTGGACCACCGATACCTCCTTGAAAGTCACCAGGCACCTCCTTGGTGCCCGAGTCGAACTGATGTCCGACCGGAGGTGGTGGACCCTCGGTGGTCCCATGACTGGCGGGACGGTGGTCCCTAGTTTTTGGCGGAAGGGTCTTTAAGTGGTCCCTAGTTTCTGGCGGACGACATACACGCGCCAAGTCACTCGCCCGAAGGACGGTCCCAACCGTCCCAGTCTTTCTGGAACTCGACCCAGGGGTCTACGGGGATACGTTGCTGGTATGACTCGACCGTCTCGACCACCATGTACCCCTGATAGGCGTTGAAGCTCACCGCCCAGCG
>DATJUH010000224.1:0-3913 GCA_035502515.1 Acidimicrobiales bacterium | reverse complement strand
GATGGCATCCGAAGCCTTGTAGAACAACGCCAGGTAAATGCCCGTCGCGATCAGGATGACGAAGGTGTACATGGCGATCTCGCCGACCATGAACGACCAGTGGTCGGGGAAGATCTTGTCCATGGCCGAGCGCAACCAGCTCGACGAACCGAAGCGGTCGTCGACCCAGTCCAGCGCCTTCTGCTGCTGTTGCGCCCGTTTGCGGGCGGCTGAGCGTTCCGCCACCGTGCTCATCGGCGGCTAACTCCTCGAGGCCTGCCCGCGCCTGTGGAACCGGGGACGCCCATTATCAGTCACCCGACCTGTTCCAGAAGCCCGGGCCGATCGGCTCGATAAAGTCGCTACGAGCGATCAGGTAGCCGCCAGGGGCCACGCCGAGGGGAAGCTGCGGTAAGGGCCTCGAGGCCGGCCCGAACACCGGCTTGCAGTCCTGCAGGATGTTGAACGTCGATTGATGGCATGGGCAGATGAGCTGCATCGACAGGACGTTGAACAGGCTCACGGCACAGCCGGCGTGGGTGCACACTTTCGAGAAGGCGACGAGGCCGTTGGCGCCCGAGATCACCTCGAAGCCGGCCTGGCCGGGGCGAGCCTGCAGCGGTTGGCCACCGATATTGACCAAGACGGCGGCCGACTGGGGGTTGTCGATATATCCCTCCGGCCACACCGTCATGAGGCCATCGACCATTACGTCGTCGACGGTGAGAGCCCGGCCGTCTTCTGTCACCAGCCTGGCGCCCGGGTACCACTTAGTGTGGTAGAGGGCATTGCCAGGACGAGGCCCCATCGAAGCCAGCGGCCACAACGCGGCGATGCCAAAAATACCGCCCACCGGGACGAGCACCTTCTTTACCAGGAACCCCCGGCGGGACAGCATTGGTTCCGCTCCCCGGGAGAGCGAGTCGACTACGGCGGCGCGGACCTCGGGTTCCGATATGTGCTGGTGCCTTATGGCGGTGACCTCGTGGCCGGGCAGGAGCTGGCGCGCCCACAGCAAAAGGCCCACGCCCAGGCAGCCGAACGCGGCCAGCAGCAGCCAACCCTCCAGCTGGGCCTGGCCCCCGGTCCAGTACACGACCATGAGGCCTATGCCGCAGATCCCCGTTACCCCCCACAGCGCGGCGATGAAATACTCCAGGCGGGCCGCCCGCCAGGGGTCGTCTCTAAGGGGGTACCAGGTATCGTCCTGGTTCGGTGGCACATCGTCGGGCCACGGGGTCCCGGCGCCGGCGCCCTCCTCGGGCCCATGCGTACCGGTGATGACCTCCGGCATTACCTGACGGGGCTCAACCTTGCGGGGCTCAGTCGTAGTCACTGCACGTCACCCTCTGTTGCCGATGAACCTGGAGATCAACAGCAGTAAGCCCAGGCCGAATATGACCGCTACGAACCCTTCGGGGACCGGCCCGAAATGGGCGATCCCCAACCCGCCGGGGTCGGGCGAGGTGCTCATATAGCGCACATAGTCGGCGATGGCGGAGACCTGCTGGTTGGTGAACTGGCCGGGGCCAAAATTGGGCATAGGCCGCGGCCCGACCCTGATGGCCTCGGCCACTTGTGTGGGCGTCGCCTGGCGCAGGCTGGGGACGACATAGCCGTGGCTGAGCATGCCGCCCGCCCCGGAAGCATCGTGGCACTGGGCGCAATTGAGGAGGAACAGCGTGTTGCCCTCCGACAGCGTCGGGCAGTTCGGTGTCTGCACCCCGCAGGGAGGCGTCACATCAGGTATCCCCGGCCCCGGGGTGCCGTGGAGGATGTCGACGTAGTTGACATAGGCAACGATGTTGGCGATCTGGTCCTTGTTGAAGAACGGCGGGCCCGATACCGGCTCCTGGTTGGGCGAGGACAGGGGCATGCGGCCCGTCGAGAGGAAGAAGTCGACGGCGGCGGGACCGACATTGAGTAGAGGCGGGCCCTTGGCCCCCACCCCGCCTATCCCGTGGCAGGCCGAGCAATGCAGGTTGAACAGCGTCTCCCCGGCTTGAATGCTGGCCGGGTCGGTGCGGACGGGCTTGGTCTGAGCGGGGGCGGGCAACGTCCAGAACAACACGGCGAACACGGCCATGACGGCGCCGACGAGGGCGGCCGGCCCGGCCAAAGCCGAGCGCCGCCTGCTGGTGCCAGTGGCACCAGGGCCTCCGGGCCCGCTCGCCGGCCGCCGCTTGAACATCATTTCGTAGACGGGAGTAGGAAGATCATGGCGTACAGCCCGATCCACACTACGTCGACGAAGTGCCAGTAGTAAGAGAGCATTTCGACGTGAGGGGCGCTCCGATGACCGCCGAAACGGATGCGGGGGTTGAACGTGCGGCTGAACATGAAGACCATGGCCACGAGGCCCCCCATGACGTGCAGAAAGTGGATACCGGTGAGCACATAAAAAGCCCCGCTGAAGGCGCTTTGCTGGATCGAGAAAGAACGCGTCAAGTAGTCAGTGATCTGCATTCCCTCGAAGATGGCGCCCAAAGCCCACGTGAACGCCAGCCACACCCGGAACCCGGCCAGGCTCCCCCGATGGACGTAACTGACGGCGTACTGCATGGTGCCAGATGACAGCACCAGGACCACGGTGGCCACCCCCACCGTCTTGGCATCGACGACGTCGTGCATGGGCGGCCACACCGGTGTGGCCGACCGGAGGGTCAGGTAGGCGGCGAAGAGCCCGCTGAAGAACATCAGCTCGGAGGCCAGCCAGACGATTGTGCCGACGTTCACGAGCGCGGGCCGGTAGTCCGCTGGGCTCAGCGGCTTGGCAGGCTGCCCGCTGACCGTCGCGCTGATAGCCGTCATGACACTTATCTTTCTACACAACGGGACGACCACGATCCCAATCGAGCCGTGCCGCCGCTCCGGTGATCGGCAGGCAGCCCGATCGGTGCCGCGTGTCGGCGGCCGACCCCCTTGGGCCGCTCCCGCGGGCACGCCGGCGGTGGCGCTGTCCGTCAGGCCTGACCGCCAGGGCCATAGGCTCAAAGACGTGGGACCGGCATCCGACATAACTTCCGGCACGGCTGCAGATATGACGCCCAAAGACCGGGCTGTCAAAGACCGGGCTGTCAAAGACCCGGCTGCCAAAGACCGGGCCGCCAAGAATTGGGCCGCCAAAGACCGGGCTGCCAAAGACCGGGCCGCCAAAGACCACGTCACCGGCCAAGGCCCCCCTGTTTTTGCAGCCCTCGGCCGGCACACCGAGTACCGCTACGATCAGCCCGACCCGACGGTCCTCGAGGCGTTCGCCAACCCCTACCCAATATCACCCTGGGTCGTCTCGCTGTTATGCAGCGAGTTCACGAGCCTGTGCCCGGTTACAGGCCAACCCGATTACGGTCGCCTGACAATCGAGTACGTCCCCGGCCGGCTCTGCGTGGAAAGCAAGAGCCTCAAGCTCTACTTGGTCGGCTACCGCAATCACGGCTCGTTCCACGAGGCCTGCGTCAACCGGGTGGCGGACGACCTGGCCGCCAAGCTTTCGCCCCGGTACCTGCGCGTGTACGGCGATTTCAAGCCGCGCGGCGGCATTGCCATACGGCCTCTGGCCGTCCGGCCGGCCCCCGATCTAACCGATGGCGAACAGGCCCGCTGCCTGGGTTTGCTCAGCCAGGTAGAGACCTTCTCACGGGCCAATGGCGACTCCAATCGTTGGTAATTCCGGACCGGCTCCGACCGGGCCCACTGGAGCTGGGCCCGCGGGAGCGGGGCCGGCCGTAATTGGGCCGGCCGGAGCGGGGCCGGCCGGAGCTGGGCCCGCGGGAGCGGGGCCGAAGCCCTCAGCGCCCCGCCGGGCCTTTTGGCTGGCCCCCCCAGGGGGTGGGCCCCACGGCACGCGGCTGGCCCTGGCCGCCCTGGCGTTCGCCGTCTACGTCGGCTCGATCGCCGGCGCCAACTGGATGATCTCCCATGTAGGGCGGCCTGT
>DATJUH010000223.1:0-4928 GCA_035502515.1 Acidimicrobiales bacterium | reverse complement strand
AGGCTTCCCGGCGAGGGTACATCCTGGCTCGTTGGCAAGAGAGCCTTTTCTTGCCGCACGAACTGAGAACTCTGAAGGGCCGCCTCAGTCCCAAGGCTCGAGGCCCAAAAGGCGGCGTCCCAGCTCACTGAGCTCTGCCGGGCTGCCGCGTCGTTCCTCAATCCTGCGGGCGTCGCCGTGGAAGGAGTCTCCGGGCCCAGGGGCGTTGTTGCGCCAAGATGCCACCCGCTGCTCGCGCATGCGCTCTCGGGGCTGGGCGTCGCGGGGAGGAGGGTTCATAGTGACGTACTGGGCCAGCCGGGCTCGGCCCGACGTGTTACGGCCGTTGCCGTGCAACATGGTGCTGCTCCATATCGCTATCTCGCCGGCGCGAAGAGGGACACGCTCTATCTCGTAGCCGGAGTAGTCGGGGGAACGTGGGACCGGCCGTCCGCCCGGATAACGCTCGAGGAAGGCCGGCAACTCACGGTAGACGCCCGGGACACACTGGAAACCTCCCATGTCCGCCTCGCAGTCTTCGAGAGCCAGGACGCCCTGTACATGAAGCGGTATATCCGGGTACCGGTTGATGTCGGTGTCCCAGTGGATAAACCCTGATGAATCGAACTCAGGATGGTCTTCCGTCACCGGAGGCTTGAAAGCGACGCGGTCGATGGACACCCACAGCTCCGGAGTACCGTGCACGGCGGAGAACACTTCGTGCAACGCCGGGTGCTGGCGGACGTCCCACATAGATTGGTAGTGGTACATCTCGACCATCCCGGCTCGGGGGTTGATGACATCTCGTTGGTACCAGGTAGCCGGGTCGTCCGGACTGGCTCCGACGTGGCGCCACACGTCTCGCGCGACAGCCTCGACCAACGCTTCCGGGACCCCGGTACGCACTACTACGTAACCGCTCTCTTCGATCTCTTTGCGCAGACCAAGGTCAGTGCTGTGCAGTTTCTCCTCGTTCATAGTTCGTTCACCTCAACTCTTCCTTATCAGACCAACCCGCGCTGCCCTACCACGTATTGTCCGGACACCATCCCAGGCCGCGGCGCAGCCAGCTGAAAACGGGCCAGGTCAACACCTTTAGTCGTCTCTTGATGCACCGATAAACACATCGCCTTCACTCGTTGTCGTAATCCCACCCTACCGACCGAAGCCCGACCGGGCAATCGAAACACCCGTCGTCACCGCCAAGCCGACGGGCCACAACGCCGGTGACGCCTACCCGCATTGACCTCACTCAGCTCGACAGGAGATCGAGGTCACCGCTCGTCTGAGCCCCGACTGGGCGCGCCGGCCACAAAGTACGCCGGCGGCGCCGGCCACTCGGGAGTATTACGAACTTGTGGCAAAAGCCCGCCAAGGACCGTGCCCGCGCTGGTCAGCCACCCCTTGTTTAGGGGGGCAAAGCCTTCAGCGGGGCGCCGGGAGTGCCAATCCGAGCGGCGGCAACCACCTGGCAGGGGCCAAATTGTAGTTCGTAGGACGCTCGCAGTATGTTGGACCGACGGGCAGGAGAGGCCGGAAAGGTTGAAAGGAATTGAGGTTACTTGTAATCGGAGGCTCGGGATATGTCGGCCGGATGGTCCTCCCCCATCTAGCCCGAGAGCACGAGATCACGATCTTCGACCTTGTCGAGCCCAAGCCCGGGCCGTGGGTGCACGTCATCGGGGATGTGCAGGACGTGGAGTGCGTGACGTCCACCCTGGCCGAAATAGATGCGCTTGTCTATATGGCAATGAACACGCAAAGCAATCCCGGAAGCGTCCCAACGGTGGCCAACGCATTCGATGTAAACGTCAAAGGGGTCTATTTCGCTTTCTCGACGGCGAGGGACAACGGAGTACCTCACGGTGTTTACACAAGCAGCATGAGCGTATTTAGTGAGCGTGAGGGACTTTACCCCGATGAGTCTGCCGCCCCCGATGCCACCGACTACTACGGTCTGACCAAGCGCCTAGGGGAGGAGGTCTGTAAAGCCTTGGTGGCCGACGGCGGGATCACCATTACGGCTTTGCGGCTTTGTTTCCCCGTGGACGACGATGCGCCACCCCCTACCGAGTCGGGATTGCGTGCCACAACATTCACAAGAGCTAAAGACGTGGCCGGGGCCATCCTTGCCGCGCTCGAGTATAGGAACGGCTTTGACATTTTCACGATAAGCGGGGATACAAGTGAACGTATGATGCGTCTCTCGAAGGCGAGGAAGATCCTCAACTGGCAACCAACTTCCGCTTCCCATTCTTCTCCCCAAACTCCGGACAAGATTTCGGAGCGGGTACAGTAAAGCGCGTCACGGGCTCATGACCTCGACGGCTATCCCTTCTCGCCTGCACGTCAGTGTGGAGCGACCGAAGGATTTCGACCGCTACTGGGTGTCGGTAATGGATGAGGCGGCAAGGCTCCCGCTCGCCCCTGCGTTAGAACATCTACCTCAGCGGTCGACCCTCTCGGCCGACGTGTACGACCTCCGCTATACCAGCCTCGACAATCTGAGGATCGCCGCTTGGTACTGTGTCCCCACGGCCAATTGTGCTCCTCCCCCCTATCCCGGTTTGATATTAAGCCCGGGTTATATTTCCGAGCCGGCCGTGCCCAAGTCCTTGGCCAAGCAGGGTTATGCGGTGGTGGCCTTGGCGCCGCGAGGGAAGCTTCGGTCGAACACCTCGTTCAACCCGGGTTATCCCGGCCTCTTGGTGAGAGATATTGCCGACCGGGACACTTACGGGTATCGCGGCTTTTACATGGACGCCTGCCGAGCGATGGACTTCATGCTCGGGCGGCCCGAAGTGGACTCGAGCCGAATAGGGGCCTACGGAGGAAGCCAAGGCGGCGCCCTGTCGCTCGTACTAGCGGCGCTGCATGCCGGGTCGGTGGCATGCTGCGCCGTTGGCGCTCCTTTCCTGTGTGGCATTTGGGACGCCACCAGGCTGACGCACTCCTACCCCTACGAGGAGATAAACGAATTCGTTCGGGCTCATCCCGATCTCGGGCCACAGGTCGAAAGTACGGTGGCTTATTACGACGTGCTCAACTTTGCCAGCATGATCACGTGCCCAACCCTCGTCCACATCGGGCTTGCAGACGATATCTGCCCGCCCGAAACCGGGCTGTACCTCCACGAGTCGCTGACCTGCCCCAAGGAACTGTTGATGATGGAAGGTTGTGCACACGACGCCGGCGCCTACTTTTTCGCCGAAAATGTCCGTCGCTTCCTGGCCGAGCACCTACATCCGGTTGCCGCCGGCTAGCTGTCCTCGTCCCAAGGCCACGGGGAAATGACCGATAAGCCTTCTCACTTCGAGACCTACTGGGGACGGCTGGACGATGAGCTCGCCAACCTGTCGAGCCGACCGGTGCTCGAGGCGCTACCTCGGCATTCAAGCGAGCATTTCACGGTGTACGCCGTCAGGCTAACGAGTTATGGTCCTTACCGAATCTTCGGCTTTTTCAGTATGCCGAAGGGGTCGGGCCCTTTCCCGGCCCTCTTCGAGGTGCCGCGCTATGGCAGCGTCAACAACGTTCCTCACTGGAACGACCGCCGTCGCTACGTCGTCCTCACGCTCATGCACCGCGGCCAGCGCTTCGCCGATGAGCCATACGCGGCCGCCTACCCGGGCTTGCTGACGGACGGCATCGACGACCCGGACAAGTTCATCTACAAAGGAATAGTGGCGGATTGCCTGCGTGGCGTGGAGTTCTTGCTCGGCCGTCCCGAGGTTGACGCCGGCCGCGTCGGGATACGCGGCAACGACCTGGCGCTGTTGGTGGCGGCCCGGCGGCACGCCTTTCGGGCGGTTCAGGTCGAGGCCACGTTTTTCTACAGGGCGCTCGAAGCCCGTCACATGACCGACGAGTACCCGTTGGAGGAGCTGAACGACTACGTACGGGTGAGACCGTCCGCGGAGGCGGCGGTAGCGGCGACGCTTGGCTTGTTCGACCCCGTCCACCATGCACCAGCCGTCAAAGCGGCCACCGTGCTCGGGGTGGGCCCGGGCCTGGGGCTGGACGGGCGGACCTGGTTGCGGCCCTTGCTGGAGGCGCTGGGCGCAGGGGTTGAGGAGTACCAACTCACCCACCGAGGCGGAGACGACGCCGACTGGTTCGACGCCTGGTTGGCTCGTCAACTGGGCACAGAGCCGATGTCACGCTTCGACCCGGTGCCGGGATGAAGACCTCCGGCTGGTACCGCGAACTGGGTTTGCGCCCGGTCATCAATGCGGCGGCGACACTTACATCGCTCGGGGGCTCGCTTATGCCCCGACCGGTGCTCGAGTCAATGGCCGACGCGGCCGGCTCCTTTGTCGACATTGTCGAGTTGCAGGAACGAGTCGGGACGCGGCTGGCCCAACTGACACACAACGAGGCGGCCTGTGTCGTATCGGGCGCAGCTGCGGGCATAACCCTGGCTGTGACGGCCTGTATTGCCGGATCCGACCCGGACCTCGTCGGAGGGTTCCCCGACATCGACAGCGTAAAGAGGCCGGAGGTTGTCATAGAAAAACGCCAGCGCAATGGATGGGAGTACGCTGCCGCGCTGACGGGAGCCCGGATCGTAGAATACGAAGACACGGCCGGGGGGCTCGAGGCTGTTATTTCAGAGCGCACTGCTTGCGTACTGACCTTCGCCGGCGCCCGGTTTGGGACCGACGTTGCCTCAGTGCAGCGTGTGGCCGAGGTCGCCCATGCCCGTTCTGTTCCGGTCATTGTCGACGCCGCTGCCCAAATTCCACCTATATCCTCTCTTTGGAATTACACACGCGACGCGGGCGCAGATCTCCTAATAGTGAGCGGCGGAAAAGGACTACGTGGGCCTCAGTGCAGCGGCCTGGTCCTGGGGGCAAAACACCTCGTCGAATCGTGCCGTGCAAATGGGAGCCCCAACATGTCGATCGGTCGGGGCATGAAAGTCGGTAAAGAAGAAATGATCGGCTTAT
>DATJUH010000222.1:0-6725 GCA_035502515.1 Acidimicrobiales bacterium | reverse complement strand
GCCTCTTCCAGCAGCGCCGGCAAGACGGCGGCGCCCACCCCGTGCAGGGGGCTGTAGGTAACGCGCAAGCGGCGCGGCCCGCCGGGGTCGACCACGGCCAGGACGGCGTGGCGGTAAGCGGCCAGCACGTCGGCGTCGCCGACGTCGGCCAGCAGGTCCCCGAAGGGCCGAAAGAGGTCCGCTTGCCCCGGTACCCGCGCGCTCGCCGCCCGGGCTGCGATCTCGGCATCATAGGGCGGGATGACCTGGGCGCCGTCGCCCAGGTAGACCTTGTAGCCGTTGTCGGGGGCGGGGTTGTGGCTGGCCGTGATCATGATGCCGGCGGCGGCCCCGAGATGGCGGACGGCAAAGGCTGTGACCGGAGTCGGCAAGGGCTGCTCGAAGCGAAGTGCCCGCACCCCGCCGGCAGCCGCCACCCTGGCCGCGTCGTCGGCGAACACGGCCGAGCCCTGCCTGGCGTCGCGCCCCACCACCACACTCGGTCCGGCGGGGCCGGCCTGCTCTACGAGGTAGCGGGCCAGCCCGGCGGTCGTCTTGCGGACGACTACCTGGTTCATGCGGCCCGGGCCGGCCCCGATCGGGCCGCGCAACCCGGCGGTGCCGAAGCTGAGAGGGTGGTCGAAGCGGTCCCGTAGCCCGGCCTCGTCGCCCGCTTCCAGGAGGGTTGACAGTTCGGCGCGGGTGACCGGGTCGGGATCCTCGGCCATCCACGCCTCCACCCGGGCCACAAGACCGGCCGGCAGTACCCGGCGGGCGGAGACGCTCACGCCGGTGGCCCGGCCAGACGAGGCAACAGGGACAGGAGCAGCTGGCCCAGGCCCGCAGCGGCGGCGACGCCGGCGGCCAGCACCTCCTCATGGTCGAGGGGCGCCGGCGAGACCCCGGCGGCGAGGTTGGTGACCAGTGAAAGGCCGAGCACGCCGGCCCCGAGGTGGCGCGCCGCGATCGCCTCGAGGGCGGTGGACATGCCCACGAGGTCGGCTCCGGCCGTCCGCAGCATGGCGATCTCGGCCGGCGTCTCGTAATGGGGACCGCGGAGAGCGGCGTAGACGCCCTCCGGGAGGCTCCCATCGACGGACAGGGCCAATTGGCGGAGGCGGGACGAGTACAAGTCGGTGAGGTCGACGAACCGCGATTGGTAGCCGGCGGGAGGTTCCTGGCCGGACAGGGGCGATGCGCCCGTCAGGTTGATATGGTCCCGCACCAACACCACCTGTCCGGGCTGGAACCCGGGGTTGAGGCCGCCGGCGGCGTTGGTAAGTACGACAACGCCGGCTCCGGCCATCACCGCCACCCGGACGGCGTGCACGACTTCGGCCGGGGTGCGGCCTTCGTAGAGGTGAGAACGGCCCAGAAGCACCAGCACCTGGCCCCCTCCCACCCGAAGTGAACGGAGGGCACCCTCGTGGCCGGGTACGGTCGGTGCGGGGAAGCCGGGGAGGTCGGCCACCGCCAGCTCGACCTCGGGTTCGCCGAGGGCGTCGGCGGCCGCCCGCCACCCCGAGCCGAGCACGACCGCCACTTGAGGAGCAGCCCCGGTGCGGCGGCTGAGCTCGGCGGCCGCTTTTTCGGCTACGGCGAAGGCTTCGACGGTGGTCGGGCTCGAGCGCGGCGCCACGGGCGGCGACACTACTGTACGGGCGCCGTTATGAGGCGAACGCCGGCAGCAGCTCGCTCGAGTAGGCCCGCAGCGTCTCCTCTTTCTCGTCGTGCATGAGGTAAATGGCGAACTGGTCCACCCCGATGGCTTCCAGTTCCTTCAGGCGAGCCAAATGGGCCGGCGCCGGGCCCAGTATGCAGAAACGGTCGACGACGTCGTCCGGAACGAACTCGGTCGTGGGGTTGCCGGGTTTGCCGTGGTGGCCGTAGTCGTAGCCTTTTCGCCCGGCGATGTAGGCGGTCAGGGCCTCCGGGACACCGCCCGCGGCGGCGCCGTACCTGTCGATGATGTCGGCCACGTGGTTGCCGACCATACCGCCGAACCAGCGCAGCTGCTCCCGCTGGCTGTGGACGTCGTCACCGACGTAGGCAGGGGCAGCCACGCACACCCTCAACTCGGCCGGGTCGCGACCGACGGCCTCGGCCGCACTCCGGGCCACGCCCGTCGCCCAGCGGACGATGAAGGGGTCGGCCAGCTGGAGGATGAGGCCGTCAGCGCGCTGGCCGGCCAGTTCGAGGGCGCGCGGGCCATAGGCGGCCATGAGCACATCGAGGCGGCTGTCATGGGCCCACGGGATCGTGACCATCGACTGGCCGAGCTGGGCCGGGCGGCCCTCGGCCAGTTCCTTGATGACCCCCATGGCCTTGTCCAAGGTGGCGAGGCTGGCCGGTTTGCCCCCGGTGACGCGGACAGCCGAGTCCCCGCGGCCGATGCCGCATACTGTCCGGTTGCCGTACATGTCGTTCAGCGTGGCGAACATCGAAGCGGTGACGGCCCAGCTGCGCGACAGCGGGTTGGTCACCATCGGCCCCACCATGACCGAGTTCGTCTCAGCCAGGATGCCCGAATAGATGACGAACGGCTCCTGCCACAGCACCGGCGAGTCGAACGTCCACACGTAGCCGAAACCGAGCTGCTCGGACAGCTTGGCCAGCTCGATCACGCGCCGCGCCGGTGGGTCGGTCTGCAGCACAACGCCGAACCTCATATGGCTCCTTTGGGTGCAGTGGAATTGCTGGACGATGAGGGCCCGCCGGTTGAAGCGGTCCCGAGGACTTCCCCAAGACGGCCGCCTCTTTTTTTCACTTCAGGTAGTCGTTGGTCTTGCGGGGCAGGAACCGGCCGTGCCCCTTTTGACCCACGTACCGGCCTCCATCGATCACCACACGGCCCCGGGAGAACACCGTCTCGACCCGCCCGGTAATGGCTTTGCCCTCGTAGGCCGAGTAATCGACGTCCATGTGGTGGGTGGCGGCGGAGATCGTCTGGCTGGCGGCCGGGTTGTAGATGACGATGTCGGCATCGGAGCCGGGCGCCAGCACCCCTTTTTTCGGGTAAAGGCCGAACATACGGGCCGGGGTGGTGGCGTTGACCTCCACCCACCGCGGCAGGCCGAGTTCGCCGGCTACGACACCCTGGTACGTGAGGTCCACCCGGTGCTCGACCCCGGGGATGCCGTTCGGGATCTTGGAGAAGTCGCCCAGCCCGAGCTCTTTCTGCTCCTTGAAACAGAAGGGGCAGTGGTCGGTGGAGACCACCGAGAGGTCGTCGGTGCGCAGCCCCCGCCAGAGGTGGGCCTGGTGCTCGGGGGCGCGAAGAGGCGGCGAGCAAACGTACTTGGCCCCTTCGAAACCTTCGCGAGCCAGGTCGGCGGCCGACAGGAACAGGTACTGCGGGCAGGTCTCGGCAAAGGCGTTCTGGCCCTCGGAACGGGCCTCGGCCACCGCCTGCAGGGCGCCGGTGGTCGACAGGTGCACGATGTAAACCGGGGCGCCGGCCACCTTGGCCAGGGCGATGGCCCGCCTGGTGGCCTCCGCTTCGAGCAGGTCGGGACGGGTCAGGCCGTGGAACCTGGGATCCGTTTCGCCCCGGGAGAGCGCCTGGGAGACGAGGACGTCGATGGCGATGCCGTTCTCCGCGTGCATCATCACCGTAGCGCCGCTGGCCCGGGCCTGCTGCATGGCCCGGAGGATGTCACCGTCGGTCGAATAGAAGACGCCGGGGTAGGCCATGAACAGCTTGAAGCTCGACACCCCCTCCCCGACCAGCACGTCCATCTCCTTGCAGGACTGGTCGTTCACGTCCGAGACGATCATGTGAAAGCCGTAGTCGATGGAGCAGTTCCCCTCGGCTTTGGCGTGCCAGGCGTCGAGACCCTGCCGCAGCGCCTCACCTTTGCGCTGGATGGCGAAGTCGACGACCGTCGTGGTTCCGCCCCAGGCCGCCGCCCGCGTGCCCGTCTCGAACGTATCGGCCGACCGGGTGCCGCCGAAAGGCATCTCCATGTGGGTGTGGACGTCGACCGCCCCGGGCACGACCAGCCGGCCAGTGGCGTCGACGCGTTCCGCCCCCTCGGCGAAAGCGGCCGCCGGGCCCGAGCCCGGCGCGGCCAGCGCCACGACGCGCTCGTCCTCCACCAGGACGTCCGCCACCTGTGCTCCGGTGGCGTTGACCACGGTCCCCCCGGCGATCAGCGTGCGCATGGAGTGCTCCCTTCGGCGGTCAAAACGGGTGTGGCTTTACGTTCCGGGGACCCGGGCCTAACGCTCAGGGCGCCACCAACGAGGTATAGGCAGCCGTGTTGCGGTCGCGGTAGAAGGCCCAGATCTGGCGCACCTCGACCAGCTGGTCCATGTCGAGGTCGCGCACGACTACGGCGCTGTCGTCGTCCGGGGCAGCATCGCCTACCAGCTGGCCCCGCGGGTCGACGAAGTAAGAGCTCCCGTAGAAGTCGTCGTCACCGAGGGGCTCGACGCCGACCCGGTTGATGGCGCCGATGAAGTACTCGTTGGCCACCGCCGCCGCCGGCTGTTCGAGCCGCCACAGGTACTGAGAAAGGGAACGGCTCGTCGCCGAGGGGTTGAACACGACGCGGGCGCCGGCCAGTCCCAGGGCTCGCCAGCCTTCAGGAAAGTGCCGGTCATAACAGATGTAGACCCCGATCGGCCCGACGGCGGTCTGGAACACCGGGTAGCCGAGGTTGCCCGGACGAAAGTAGTACTTCTCCCAGAAACCGTGGACCTGTGGGATGTGGGTTTTGCGGTACTTGCCCAGGTAGGTGCCGTCCGCATCGAGCACGAAGGCCGTGTTGTAGTAGACGCCCGGCTGTTCCTCCTCGAAGATCGGCACCACCATCACCGTGCCGAGTTCACGGGCGAGGGCGCTCATCTGCTCGAACGTCGGGCCCCCTTCGACCGGCTCGGCCAGGGAAAAGTACTCCGGTTCCTGGACCTGGCAGAAGTAGGGGCCGAAGAAGAGCTCCTGGAAGCAGGTCACCTGGGCGCCCTGGGCGGCCGCTTCACGGGCCAACTCGATGTTGGCCTTGATCATCGACTCCTTGTCGCCGGCCCAGCGGCTCTGGATGAGGGCCGCTCGAACGATCTCGGACATGCGTTCTCCTCTTCTGTCGTCTTTCCCTCCCCCGGGGTGAGGCTGGGGGGTTTCGGCTGCTGGCCCTGCGAGGGGGTTATTTGGGGGTTCGTTTTTAGCTAAGGAGCTAAAGACCTCAGGAACTAAATACTCAAGCTGCCGGCGTTCTGCATCACGTCTGAGCGCTTTGAGGGGCTTGAGCGGTTTGAGCGGTTTGAGCGGTTTGAGCGGTTTGACAGGCTTGAGAGGCTTGAGAGTCTTGAGAGTCTTGAGAGGTGGCGCCCTCGTCTCCCTCGACCACCCGTAAGGCGTCCCCGATTATGGCCAGGGCTTCCTCGGCCTGCTGGTGGTTGACGGACAGAGGAGGGGCGATACGCAGTACGTTCCCGTACAGGCCACCCTTTCCGACCAAAAGGCCACGAGATTTGGTCTCTTCGAGCACGCGGGCGGCGGCCCTCGGTGCGGGAGTGACAGTCCCGGGTTGCACGAGCTCGACGCCGATCATCAGGCCTTTGCCCCGTACCTGTCCGACGATGGCGGAGCCTGCCTCGAGCCGCCGCAAGCCCTCGAGGAGGAAGGCCCCGACCACTTTGGCGTTGGCCTGCAGATCGTGGGCCAGGAGGTACTCAAGGTTGGCCAGAGCGGCGGCGGTGGCCAGGGGGTTGCCTCCGAAGGTGGAGATGGAGTTTGTCTGGACCGAGTCGACGAGGTCGGGCCGGCCGGCGACGCCGGCGATGGCCACCCCGTTGCCCAGGCCCTTGGCGAAAACCAGCAGGTCAGGAGTGATCCCGTGGGCCTGGAAACCCCAGAAGTGGTCTCCTGTCCGCCCCCAGCCGGTCTGCACTTCGTCCGAGACGAACAGGATGCCGTACTCGTCGAGGACCTCTTTCAAGGAGGCGAAGAAGCCGTCCGGAGGGACGACGAAGCCACCAACGCCCTGGATCGGTTCGGCGATCAGGCAGGCCACGTCCCCGGCAGTGGTCGTGTCAATGACCTGGCGCAGGTCTGCCGCGCAGGCTGCATTGAACTCGTCGTCGGAAAGCTTGGCGAAGGGGCCGCGCAGGCGGTCGCCATTGTGGAGGTAACTAACCCGGAGCGGGCTGAGGCTCGACGCCAGCCATGACCGGTTGCCGGTAACGGACATGGCGGCGAACGACCGGCCGTGGTAGCTGTTGCGAAGGGCCAGCACCTGGTTGGAACGCCGCGCCCCGCAGCAGAACAACAGCGCCGTCTCGATCGCCTCGGTCCCCGAGTTGACGAAGAAGACTTTGGCGCCGGGAACGGTGGACAGCTCGGAGATCCTCTCGGCCAGCTCGACCATGGGCCGCAGCAGGTACAGCGTCGATGTGTGGAGGAGCCGGCCGGCCTGTTCTCTGATGGCATCGACCACTTCGGGTACAGCGTGGCCCGTCATCGTGGTCAGGATGCCGCCGAAGAAGTCGAGGTAATCGCGACCTTCGGCGTCGGTTACGACGCATCCCTTGCCGGAGACGAGCTCGATCGGCTCTTCGTAGTACAGCGAGAGCCATGAAGGCAGGACCTTACGGTGGCGCTCGAGCAACTCGGGATGGCCCACGGCCAGCCTATGTTAGTGCTGCCGCAGGACGGCTTGCCCTGCGACGGGAGCTAGGGGCGTGGGGCGACGGGCGTGGGGCGCCGGCGTGGGGCGGCGGCGTGGGGCGCGGGGCGTGGGGCA
>DATJUH010000221.1:0-11587 GCA_035502515.1 Acidimicrobiales bacterium | reverse complement strand
ATTGATCCCGCAGCTCGTGGTCGATGAGTGGCAAGGTCGCCTCCCGGGCCTGTCCGCCCAGCTAGTTGAGGATGTCAACCACTACACGCTCATGTTCGGGGAGAGGGGCACGGCGACGATCACGGCGCTGGTTGACCTCGCCACTGGCTCCCCGCCCTAACCACCCACGACCCGGCCACGTCTTCACCCCAGTCGATCACGTCTTCCAACTCGATCGGTCTGTACGCCTCAGGAGCCACTCCTTTCCTCGTCTCGGGGCCCTGGGCCATCCCGCGGATCAAGGGAGCAAAGCGGCCGTCCGCGCTCCGTCATCCCCGGCTTCAAGGGTTACGGCCCCGCCGCCCGTCGCTCCCGTCCTCTACTACAACCCCTTGGCTGATCCGGCCCTCGACCATGACGGCGCCGAGGGTTCCCGCGTTGTAGTTGACGAAGCCTTCGTGCATGACCGTGGTCCCGTCGGCTAAGTAGGCACCGAGGCGGACGCGCCGGCCGTCAGCGATCCGCACCCCGGGCGGTACGACGTAATCGACCATCTTCGGGAACTTGTCGAGGGACTTGACCTCAAAGTGCATACCCGACAATCGGCACCGTAGCCCGACCTTTGCGATGTCGCTAGGGTGGACCACCTCCGGGAGCGGATTTGCCCTTGACCACACTCGGCTAGACGGAGATCTGATACGGAGCGGCGGGCTCCAGGATGAAGGGTGAGGCGACGCTTCAGGACAAGTGACGCTCGTCCGCCGACGGGCCCGGACCACCCGGATCTCCCCGCCGGCTGTCACCGAAATCTCGCAACGGCGGCTCGGCGAAGTAGTACTGGGCCAGGCGCAGAACCTGCGCTTCATCCAGGTGGTCGATGTCGACGCGAACGTCCGCCACTACCTTGGCGGCAACGTCCTTGCGGTGCTCCTCGACATACGCCACCCAATGGTGAGTCGCATTTGCCCTGCCCTTGCCATGCCCCAGCAACAGGATGGCGCCGGCCGGCGACAAGTCCTCGGTGAGCTCGCGCCAGTACTCCCCGGTGTCGTCTTCGTAGGTGCCCTTCGGGTTCCCGGCCTGGTGGTGAAGCTTGTGGAAGCGGCCGCGGGGGTCGCTGGCGACGATGCGCTCAGGCCGTTGGCCGGGTGAGGCGTCCGTGGGGTAGATGGTGGCCTGGTGAAAGTCGATGACGGCGATAACGCTCTTATCCCGGATGAGCTCGATGTCGTCGGCCAAACTCAAATTTCCCTTCCTTTGGCCTCCAGCTCCTCGGTCAGCCAGAAACCGTCGGCCACGATGATGAGCGTCGAGGGGCTCTGGCTCCAAGCTTGTCGCACGCGACCCTCTCGCCTCCCCGATACTAGCCAACGGCCAGGAGCGGCCAGATCCTCGAAAGCTTCGTAGCAGACGGGTTCGACCGGACCGCCTTCAATGCGGAGGATAAACTTCCAAACCGTCACCCGCTGTGGATGTGCGGTTGGTGGTCCACGGCTTGTCGTTCGGGACGGCCGGAAGTGCCGAGGCGCCTGACCGCTTCGACAAGGTTCGCGACAAGGTCTATGCCATCCGTTGAGCCGGTCGGCCCGCTTTCGTAGCCGCTCTTGACAGCAACGAACCGAGTCCCGATGGTGCGCGTCGTTACGAAGTCGTCGTGCGTGCCGCCCATCAACACCACTTCAGAAGCGGGCACGCCTATTTTCCCCCAGTGGTCATTAAGCAGCACGGACTTGCTGAAGGGGCCGCCCACGAGAGCCCTCGACGAGGATGAACGGCTCGAGCAGGCCATGGCTCTCCACCTCAAGTCGCAATTGTGTGCGGGGTCATGCACCGACTGCGTGAGCCCCCTTCCCATCCCCTCCTCGATGGCCTCTAGAGGGCATCGGGCCGGAGGCGTACCTTGGGCCGCAGGCGAGCGTAGGAAGCCGCTCAAACGGCTCGGTAACCGCACGTGCGGCGTTGCCGTGGAGCCCCAAGGCCACGACCGTAGCTGCCAGACAAGCCCCCCGGTCATCGACCAGGGTGCCGTTCCAGTCCCAGGACCACGTGCCAAGTCACCTGCTCTTAGTAGCCCTGCAGCCCTCGCGCGGGGGCCTTTTCCCGGTTGTGGCCGAACGGCCACCGCCTGCTGGCGTGGCCCCGCACCGGCTGGCCTGACCGGGTGCGCCGTTAGCTGACACGCTTGCCCGAGGCGGTATCGAAAAAATGGCACCTGTCGACGGGGACCGGCAGCGAGACCACCGAACCGATGGCCACCCCGGCCGCGACCCGGGCCCGGACCGTTTTCGCTCCTATTTGGACGTGGACGAGCTGCTCCGTTCCCGTGAACTCGACCAAGCGGACACTCCCCTCGGCCCGACGCAGAAAGCGCTGGGGATTGTCAGCGCCTTTCATCCACAACACGAAGTCCCGGACATCTCGGCGTTCCGCATGGTCCCAGGCGATGTCGACGGCGACCAAGAACCGACGCCAGCGCAGCAGGCTCAGGACATAAGACCGGCATGTGGCCGTGCTGTAATCACAGGCCACCAAGTTCCTCACAAATCCCCGTCCGGACTCATCGGCACACCCGTCGTCGTCGAGGAGACGGACCGGTTCCAAGATGTCCGAGGTGGCCTCCACGGTCCCCATCGGAGCCACGACCAGGTGCCGGAGGTCGCGTTCACCGTCTAAGTGCCGGGCTCGAAGGACATTGCCTCCACCATCGCACAGGCCCGGCGGCGGATCGCCGAGGGCCGGCACTCGCTAGCCGACCCTCCGCAAAGGCCTCTCAGGAATCCTGGGTCACCTCAGGCCAGGCTTTCGCTGTGAGGCCGGGCCAAGAAGTCCGCCGTGGTGGCGACCACGTACAACCTCGACCGGAGATCGCCGGAGCCTGATTCCCATTGGTCGTAGGCCAGTCGACCGGTCACGCCGAGCGGGCGGCCCCTTGGAGACATGCTCGGTGATGGCGTCGACCCGGGCGCCGAACACAGTCACCGTGACACACACGGCCCGGTCGTTCGGTCCGTCCACGGCAACCCGCATGTCTGCGACCGGACCGGATGCGGTCGTGCGGGGGCATGACGAGAGCGTCGAACAGCAAGTACTGCAGCTGCTTTCTGCCGGAGAGCCGTGGGTACGAAGCAGCGACTGGCCGGCTCGAGCAACTCCAGCGCGCTGCCCTGTGGCGGAAGCTGAGGGGCGACCCGACGTTTCAAGTCGAATACTGGCTTGGACGATTGGACAACCAGGGCTCGCCCAAACTGGCCAACCTCGTACCATAAGCCGAAACTGGCCGGACGACATCCCGGGCGTAATTCAAGGGCTTCGCGCCACAAGTCATAGCCATGCAGCCGATGCGGTGGACACCGCCCGCCCGCACCCGTAACTAGCCTGCGACTGGCCCAACTCAACGTGTCTGAGCTGGCATGCCATCGAAGCCGTCCAGATAAAAGCAGTCCTACGCGTTCTCCAGCTGGTTCGCGGCAATGGCTCGGCCCCTCGCCAGCCAAGTCCGGTGGTGGGCATTCCTCTCCGGGACAAGCGCCACCCTGGCGGAAATGTACCGCATTGTATAGCCGAGGCGGCGGCGGGTGCTCTTGTTCGGGTTGGCGCCGTGCCTGATGCGGCCGTCGTGTAGCGAGCACTCGCCTCGACGTAGCTCGAACGCCACCGCCTGGCTCAGATCGACGTCGGTGATCTCGCTCTTGAACGTCTTGACATTCGTGTCTACGCCCAGGTACGAGGAGGACCCAAAGTACAGATGTGAACCAGGGATCACATGCATGCAGCCGTTTTCGCGATCGACGTCGTCGACTGCCAACCACACGGTGACGATCTTATTGTAGCGGTCGACCCTCCCCCTCCAGTAGGCCGAGTCCTCATGCCACGGTGTAGCCCGCACCGCCAACGGGTCCTTATAGAAAAACGGCTGGACCACAACAAGATGTCAGGACCCACGATGCACTCGACGAGGTCCAGCACTTGAGGGGCAAGCAAGAAATCCAGTAGCCGCCGGTCCTCGAAGTGGGGGGTGTCAAATTCGTCTCCCTTTTGTCTGCTTGTGCCGCCCTGTGCTCTCCAAAGATGGAATTGAGCACGTCGAGTTGATCGGTGGAAAACAGTTGCCGCCGGTAAAGGAAGTACCCTCGCCCGCTGTACAACTTCACATCGTCCTCAGTTAGCGGTCTTCCTCGAGCGAACTTACATGTGCTGCTCCTTTCCGAGATCTTGGCTCAACTGAAGGTGGGCGGGCCTGACAAGTGACCAACAGCGGTCATACAGTTCTATGAAGCACCTCTTCATACCAACCTCTAATGGTTTTGAACTCAAAAGGAGGCGTCCCGACGAGGTAGTGGTTACGGGCTGCGCCGTCAACGTCTTGCCATTCTACGACCAAGATCGAGGGTTCGGCAGGGAGGTCGAGGATGCCTATCTGCACCGTCTCGTTTGCTGGAGATAGGTATTCTCCTGAGAGAACCTCTGTCTTTGCCCCCACGTCCACTCGCGTCACGAGGAAGGACCCTGCTGCGTCGCGCCTCGTGTCGTTGCAAGCCAGCAACGGAAGGTGTTGGCCGTCCGGCTCAGCCACAACCAGTGCAAGCGGCCGCTGGGAAGCGGCAATTATCTCGAAGGCCAGCTTCTCGCCCAAATACCAGTCGACGACAGCGTCTGATATCTGCGGCCAACCATCAACCAGGTTCCACCACAGCACGCCGGTGCGGGCCCACTTGGCTTGCCGGCCGGATTCGATGGCATACTTGAAGCCCTCGGCCTGTACGATCTGGGAGGCGCTCACTGCGTCGTCCAGGGCGGCCGGGACCTCACCGAAGAAGGTGCGGACGCACTCGAGTGACATGGCGGTCCGCCACCAGTACCTCGAATGGAAGTCAACGGTCGGGTCGGTACCGTGGACCAGCCACTGGCGGTTGTCGAAGGGCCAGAGCATGTCTTCGTCGAGGAACTTGCGCATCGACTCGACGTGGGGGAGGCCCATAAAGCCGATCTCGCTCACGAACGCCGCTGAGGCACCGCGGTAAAAGTCGCTCTTGTAGTAGTCCCGGGTGCCCCAGAGATGAGCCTCCGGCAGGCCACGCAAGTCACGCGTCCTTAGCGCCTGTCCCTCCTCGTCAGGACCGATGTAGGGCGAACTCGGCAGGTAGGGCCGGTGCGGGTCCTCAGCGCTCACGGCATCGGCGATCACCCGACGGGTAAGGAGGTTGGCCCCGGGGGCGATGCCCCGGCCGACCGCGATCTGGTCGACTTCGTTGTCGCCGCACCACAGCACGACCGAGGGGTGGTGGCGAAGCCGCCGTACAACGGACCGGACCTCGTCGCGTGCGATATCGAAGAAGGCCTCCGTTTGCGGGTAAATGGCGCATGCGAACGAGAAATCCTGCCAGACCATCACCCCGTGCTCGTCGCACCAGTCGAAAAACTCGTTTTCCTCGTAGACGTTACCGCCCCAGCAGCGCACCATGTTGGAGTTGGACCGCCACACCAGGTCTAAGCGGGAACTGAGCCGGGCGGCATCGCGGCTGTGGAAGACGTCGAGGGGTACCCAGTTCGTGCCCCGGCCATAAATAGGTACCCCGTTCACGACAAAGTGGAAATCGCCGCGCTGACCGTCGGTACTCGCTCGGCGCACGAGCTCGACGGTACGGATGCCAGCGCGGTCTTGCCGGGTGGCTACCGTTTCCCCGTCGCGCAGCAGTTCTGTAGTCATGTCGTAAAGCCAAGGGGGGCCGTAACCCCGTGGCCACCAAAGCTGCGGGGATCTAACCTGGCCGCGCACCACTCCGACCGGGCCGGCCACCTTATCCTCGAAGCAGAACGAAGAACTACCGCAGTGGCCGGTCACCACCAGCCGGTGCTCGGCCCCGGCCGGCAGGTCGCCCCCTAGCTCGTAGTAAAAACCGACGTCAGCTGTGCCGTCGTGCACCGAGAGGGTGGCGGGGTAGAGCCTGGCCACCTCGACCGGCGCCTGCGTCACCAGCTCGACCGGCCGCCAGATCCCGGCGGACAGGGCACGAGGCATAATGTCCCAGCCGTAAGCGTGGGCCGGCTTGCGCACCCAGACGCTCTCCTGGCGGAGCGGGTCGGGTACGGCCCACAAAGGCACGAGCTCGGCCGCAGTAGCCGGCGGCCGCGGCGGGCGGAGGTGGACCACCAGTCCGTTATCGCCCTCCGCGGCGGCACCGGCTAGCACAAAGCTGTGCTCGACCAGCGAGTTAGCCGAGATGCCCAGCAACCGGCCGTTCAGGTGGTACTCGGCGTACCCGTCCACCCCGTGAAAAACCAACGCTGGTGAGCGGCCCAGTTCCTCGGCGCTCAGGGTCACAACGCAGCTGTACCACCACTCGGCGCCTTCCCAGTCCCGCACATCCAGGATATTCTCGCCGAAGAAAAGGTCCTCGGGCAGCAGACCGGCGCGGCTCAGGTCGAACTCCACGTTGCCGGGGACAGTAGCGTCAAAGGGGAGCTCGTGACGCTCTTCGCCCGGCCGGCGGTAGCAAAGACGCCACGCAACATCGACGGCACGCCTGTTCATTTTTCGGTCAAATTTCCTTTCAGCTCCCGACGATCGGCCGTCGCGGGGCACGCAGCTGACGACCCCGACCCTCATTGCCTAAAGAGTCCGGGCCGCCAGGACGTTACCGACCTAAACTGGGCACCCCGTCAAGCCGTTGGTGTACGGGGCATAAGCCCGTCCGTACCCGGTACCTCAGCCAGCCAGCTGTTTCCGGTACTGGTCATCCTGCGCCAGCGCTGAAGCCGGGTCCTGGCCACCGTAAATATAGGCTGTGGAGTTGTCGAAGTCCTCGCCCAGGGCCGTCCCGAGGACATCATCCCACGGGAACATCGGTGACGTCGTCGCTGTCGCCGCGTTATGGATGCTGGCGTTGACCGCGTCAGTGTTCGCTGATGTCAGCGGCACGGTTGTCGCAATCGGCTCGCCCAGGCCCGCGAACGCCCGCGAACGCTCAGGCGAGAGGATGA
This sequence comes from Acidimicrobiales bacterium, assembly GCA_035502515.1. Taxonomy (GTDB): domain Bacteria; phylum Actinomycetota; class Acidimicrobiia; order Acidimicrobiales; family Palsa-688; genus Fen-671. The sequence continues at coordinate 4,627 of DATJUH010000221.1, read as the reverse complement.
ACGAGATGAAGTCCCAGGCCAGGGCCTTGGTCTGGGGTGACACGTAGTTTGAGATCGACAACGCATCGTCAGTGTTGAGGATCATGCCAACGCTGCTACCGTTCCCTTGGCCACCGGGTACCGATGGGATGGGGAACCAGCCGAGGTTGTTGTGTAGCGCGTTCCACAACGGCGGGATGTCCCAGGTGCCCATGTCCCACATCGCCGCCTTTCCTTGGCTGAACAAGGTCTCAGCGTAAGGGTCGGCCTCCGAGCTGTAGTTGCTATTGAAGGCTCCGTCCTTGACCAGGGTCTGGATCATCTGGCCGACCTTGACGTAGGCAGGGTTGTCGAACTTGGCCGTCCCCTTGAGCACGACGTCCTTGTAAAGCGCAGGCCCACCAACGCGCAGGGCAAGTTGCGTGAACAAGATGCTGGCTTCCCACGAACTGTTCAAGGTGTCGAGTGCTATTGGCGTCACCCCGTGGCTCTTGAACAGGCTGATGTCATTCAAGAACTCACTGTACGTAGTCGGCGGTGTGACCCCGTACTTGGCGAAAACGGCTTTGTTGTAGTACATCACTTCGCTGTCTTCAATGAGAGGGATCCCGTAAATCCCGCCCTTGTAAGTGACAGTCGACAACGCGAAGTTCGAAAGCAGCTTGCTCGTGGTGGGCGAGGTGAGAATGTAGGACTTCAGGTTCGTCAACCTGCCGGCGGCAGCGTACGGGAACATTCTGGCTTCGGTCCAACCTTGGAAGAGGTCAGGCGCGGTTTTGGCCGCCTCCTGCGCGCTGAGCTTCGTCAGGTAGGCGTTCCCGGCAATGTCATCGGTAACACTGATGCTAACTTTCGGGTTCGCCTTTTCGAACATCGAGATCGACTGGAGCATCCACTGCGTATAAGGGTCCTTTGAAATGGGCAGGTTCGCTGGCGATATCTCTATGGTAAGTGTCCCGTGCAGGCCGGCAGCCTGGGCTACATGGGTTCCCGCAGCGTAAGCTTGGCTGGGCACGACGGCCAGGCCCAACAAGGCCGACGCGGTTGCCACGGACGCAATGGCCCTCGGGTGGCGTGGTCGCGCACTCGCTCCAGCCACGCTGTCCTCAAGGCTTGACTTCTTGAAATAACGCACTTGGTATTTACCTCCTCAGGTTGTTCTTTGATTAGTAATGGCACCCTTCTTGGTGCACCTGTTTTCATTAGAGAACTGTCGTCGTGCCACGATGGAAGTCTCACTGCCTTTGGCGGGTTGCAGATTATGGCCTCGTCAGGTTTCAGTATCATGTGACGCCTCCTGCCACCAGCACGCCGCTCATAAGGCGACGCTGAAGCAACAGGTAGATGATGAGCGTGGGGACGAGTGCCAGTGTGACGGCCGCCAGTTCCGCCGGCCAGTCGGTCGAGAACTGGCCCACGTACTGCTGGAGAGCCACGGGGATCGTCTGCTGATTGGCACTCTGCAGGAACACCAGTGCAAACAGAAGCTCGTTCCACATTTGCAGGAACGTGAAGGTAGCGGCGACGCCGATACCGGGGCCGGACACCGGCAGGATGATCCGCCACAACACCGCAAAAAGCGAGCAACCGTCTATGACCGCTGCTTCCTCGATCTCGGAGGGGATCTTGGACATGTAGCCCATCAGGAGGACCGTTGAGATGGGTATCCCAACTGCAAGGTAGACGATCGCCAGGGTCGCTTGAGCCCCAATGGCGTTCTCCAATGGTGCGAGCATGATATAGAGGGGGACCAGAGCGGCGTACACCGGGACGATCAGGCCAAGGGCGAAGTAGGCAAGGACTGCCCTGCGAAACCTCCACTGCATCCGCGAAAGAGGGTAAGCGGCCATGGCCGTGATCGCTATGACAACCACGGATGAAAGCGCGCATACCCAAAGGCTGTTGAGAATGTTCCGGTCGAAACCGCCCTTGATGAGGACGTCGTAGTAATTCGACCAGTCGAGCGAGCGGGGCAGGCTGAAGGGGTGCAATGCAAGTGCGCCGGCGGTCCTTAACGCAGAGACGGCCACCCAGAGCAGGGGGTAAGCGATGACAAGTAGCAATATGACGAGCACCGTGTACTTGAACACCAGGAGGGGCCGAAAGCCATGCCGCCGGAGACGTGGCCTGGCCGCATCTTGGGCCGGGGCCGGTAGTGCGGGGACGGCGACAGGTTTTTCTCCAACCCACTCGGCTGTTGCCGCGTTATGTTGCTGCACGGACCCTCCTCCAAGACGAGCGATAGCTGGCGAGGGCTATAAGAACTACTGCCAGAACATTGATCAGCGCCAGAAGGACGCCGATAGCGCTGCCATAGCCGTACCGGGAGTAGAACATTGAATTCTGGTACATCTCGAGTGACAAGACGGTCGAGGAGGTGCCGGGACCGCCATCGGTAAGCGCGATGACGTTGGCAAAGGCAGTTACCGAGGCGGTGGTTATAAGAATTAAGCTGATCGTGATGAAAGGCTTTAGAAGCGGGAGGACAATCCGGGTCGCCACCTTCCATTCACCCGCCCCATCCACTTTCGCGGCGTCAATGACGGATCTTGGGACAGTCGAAGTCCCGGCAGTGAATATAAGCATGTGATAGCCGAAATACTGCCAAGACACGGAGATGACGACGGCCCAGATGGCTGCGGTAGGGCTGGCGAGCCACGCTAGTTGGAAACTGTGGAACCCGAAAAGTCGGACCACACCATCTACCAGTCCGTCCTTAGGCTGGTAGAGGAACTGCCACACAAGGCCGACCGCGGCACCAGAAATAGCAACGGGAAAAAAGTAGACACTCCTGAAGAAGCGGGTGAATCGGAGCGAGGTGGTGTTGAGCCAGAAGGCAAGCACGAAGGCTAATGGCAGCTGAAGGAGTATACTGCCCACGACAAGGTAAAGCGTATTGAGGAGCGCGGTACGGAACTCCGGGTCCTGCGTGAACAGGCTAATGTAGTTGCTGAGGCCTATATAGTGCGGTGAGCCGAGGGCGTTATAGTTTGTGAAACTGTAATAAATCGTTCTGGCCAGTGGGTAGGGGAGAACGATTGTATAGGCGACGAGCGCCGGCAACAAGAGGGTGATGATCACGAACTTGTTGCGACGGAGACGGTCCATCGTTCAGCCCATCACCTCGGGGTCGAGGCAGACCACTTCCCAGTGGCCTGATTGCCGGTGCCCCGAGCTCATCGAGCGGTCGGCAGCGTCTAGGACCTCGTTGACTCGTGGACGAGCCTGGTCAGCCACGGGAAGCATGTGGCCCCTTAGCCGAGCCCGTCATCCTCACCTGGGAGTTCTCCCGCTTGCGGCGTCCCATCTAGACATTTACTCCCCCTTTACAACCTATCTAGATAGGCTATGCTAGCGTTCAGGGGAGGTGCGAAGCAAGTCGCATTACTTCGGAGGTTTCACGGAACTTTGTGATCTCTTCGGCAAAGGCACTGGTTTCTTGATTTTTGGGCCTATTTTACGGATATCGAGGACGAGTCGACTGATCCTCGTCGCTGATACTGAAAGAGTTAGCCTGTCGACTTATGAAGTTGATTCGGGAGATGTTGTCTATATGGGTCTTCCAGCCGCTAGGGCGAGCCGTCGCCGAACTAGCACTCAAGGGTTGCTGAGCTTAGGCCTGGGGCCACAGTGAGCGCTGTCAACTCGTCTCGGCCGGCCGTATTGATACCGGTGACTTCGAGTCCTGGGGGAGGGAGGCGAAGCGGCTCGACGCCCCTCCACGAACGTATCGAGCAGTACCTCAGGGAGCAGATCAACGAACTGGAAGCCGGCGAGCGCCTTCCGTCGGAAAGCGAGCTGAGCGTTCACTTTTCTACGACTCGCATGACCGTAAGAGCCGCACTCCAGCAGTTGTCAGCCGAGGGCTTGATCGTGCGCGTGGCCGGCAGCGGCACCTTCGTCGGCCACCCGCGCATGCACCGTCAACTCGGTCCGCTGATGTCCTTCAGTGACGAGATACGTCGTCGCGGCAAGCAACCGTCGTCCATCGTCGTGGACGCCGGCCGTCGGCCTTCCTTCGAGCGCGAACGCAGGTTCTTGCGTCTACCGAGTGATTCCGAGGTCGTCGAGGTCAGGCGTCTCCGCTTGGCGGACGGGGTGCCGGTCGCAATCCAGGACACGGTACTGCCCCCCTTATTCGCCTACTTGCTGAATTCCGACCTCGAGACGCGGTCGCTGTTCGAGGTCCTGGCCGAGCACGGCACGATACCGGTCTGGAGCCCGGGGACCCTGAGCGCCGGCTTGGCGCGCGGAGAGGAGGCTCGCCTACTGCACACTGCTCCCAACGCCCCCTTGCTTGCTGAGAGCAGGGTGACGTATGACCAGCACGGGGACCCCATCGAACTTGTCGAGAGTCGCTACGTGGGAGAGCGCCTCGTCTTGGACGTATGCCTCGGCTTCCCTCCAGACGGGAGTCCTGGCCGAAAGTGACAGAGTACCAAGGCCAGGTACTCGCTGGGACCGAGCCGAGATCGGGCCACGAGCGAGTAACGAAAAAGAGCTGTCCTCGTACAAGGCCATGTACGCGTCGGGCCATGGCCCGCTTGGTGCCGTCCCTGCGTCTGGCGGGTCGGGTACAGGTGGGAACGTCATCAAGCAATCGAGCCCGGAGATGGCCCACGTCCAGGGCGCCAAGCCGTCAGACTAC
>DATJUH010000220.1:0-11069 GCA_035502515.1 Acidimicrobiales bacterium | reverse complement strand
CCCTGGACGCCGCCGCCCCTGCTCGAGGTGCGGCTCGCGGCGCCACCGTCTTTTCCACCACCGCGTCGCCGCCCGGCGGCTGCGGGGCCACGGCCGGCGTCCTGGTCCGTCTCGAGGCGGCCCGGCGCCCGGCCCCTGTCCGGCCCGTCCCTGTCCGGCCCGTTCCACTGCTCCCAGCTTCGGCCGTGCCAGTTGTGACGCCCACCGGTTCCGGGAGTTGAGGTGCCGGCCCGCCCGCCCCACGGGCAGACCCGTCCGCGACTGGCTCCCCACGGTGTATCTCGGCATCAATGGTCTCGGCCGTCGGGCTTCCTGCCGGGCGGGCGAAACCAGGCAAAGCCAATTCGATGCCGCGCCGCATGGCGTCAAAGGCCTGGACCACGAAAGCTCGCCTCTCCGCCTTCCGCAATACCTCGCGGGCGGAACGGGGCGGCACTTCCCCCATTGCCGACAACGGCAAATAGCAGCGCGCCCCGTCTACGGTGATGAAGGCGCCGTGGGAGGCGAACTCGTCCACCGTGCCTTCGACCTGATCGCCCAACTGGTGGGCAGCGATAAAGGTGATGAAATTGAACGGTTCGTTGAGCGCCTCCGACGGTACCTCACCTCCGCGCCGTCTCCGCCTCCGTTTGCGCCCGCCTTTGGCTGGCTCGACGGCTTCCTCGACAGCCGCGGCAATGGCGCGCTGCAACTTACGGTCCCCGCCATGGCCTCGGGACCGTTCGGCGGCCATGTCCAGGCCGCTCTCCGACGGCTCCTCGACCTTTTCGGCATGTCTCCTGCGCTTCGCTTCCTTGACCGACTCCCGGCTTTTCGGGCCACGGACGGGGGTGCGCGGGGTGAAGATCCACCCCACTCCCGGCACCGGTTTGCCGCCTATAAGCCGGCCCTTGTCGAACAGCCACTCGTACTCGCCGTGGAACTCCTGGAAAGAGTCGTTGGAGAGCACGACGGCGCCCACCTTGTCGGCCACCCGCAACAAAAAGGCGTCGCCCCGCCCTATAGCTCCGGCCGGAGGGCTGACGATCTCACCGGCCAGCTCAGCCTGCTCGAAGCGTTCACGTTCTTCTGTGGGGATACGGTGCCCAAAGGTGGCGTCGACGACCACCGTCACGATATCGTCCGGGTTTTCCAGCAGGTATTCGCGCACCGCCTCGTCCAGCTGCTTGAGGCTGGGGAGCGAATTGCCCTCGGTTGCCATATTGGAGCCGTCGACCACTACGTGACGAGCTGGCATCTTTCTCCTGTTTTGTCATCCCATCCAGGCCGTGCTGACCGGGCCGGGTTGGGTGGTATCGCCGGCAATGCCTGCGAGAAAACTAGCTTCGTCAAGAGGTACGAAGGTGACGGACGCTATCGGCGCCGGCGTACCGGCCCGGAGCAGGGGATAGCGCCATGTAAGCGCTCGCCGCCTCTTTGTCTCTGTCAAAGTTGTCTTGCACGGGCACTGAACGGACCTCCGGGTTATAGATGTTTCGGGAGCAAAGTGAAGAAGAGACGGCGGCCGCTCGCTCCAGCGTTTCGCAAACGCGCCCGCGTGCACGGCTCTTTGTGGCCATGACGGGAGCCAGCGGCCGGCGTCGCTCTCACGTACCTCCCGAAGCCTCTATTGGGGCGGGACTTCACAACGGCTCACCGCCCCCGCGATGATGCGGTCGCACAACAACCACCACCTCGCGGAGCAGGCCGGACCAGGAGTGTTGTTCACCCACGACGACCAGTGTGCCACTCTGAAGCCTCGGACTGGCGCATACTGGCTGGCCCCGACGTCCGTGCTGCGGTACTTCGGGGCCGTTACCCCCCGAGGGCCTTTTCGAGGATGTCCGCTTGCTCGAGCTCATGGAGCGTATGGCTGCCTGTCGCCGGTGAACCAGACGGAGGCCGAGCTACCCGGACCACGGTGCGCCCACCGGACGCCGCACCACCCAAGCGGTCCCACACAAAGTCCCAGGCACCCATGTTGGCCGGCTCTTCCTGCGCCCATACGACCTCGGTGGCTTGAGGGTACCGGGACAGCGCCGCCGCCACCTGCTCTTTGGGCCATGGGTGGAGCTGCTCGACCCGTACCACCGCGACATCGCTGATTTTCCTCTGGTCGCGAGCGACCATCAGATCGAGCGCCACCTTGCCCGTGGCCAGCACCACCCGCCGGACGTCCCCGGGAAGGACGGCGTCATCAATAACTTCTGCGAAAGTGCCGTCAGTGAGATCTTCCACCTTGCTGTACGCCTCTCGCCCCCGGAGATAGCGCTTCGGAGTGAAAAGGACAAGGGGTTTGCTGGCAGGGGCCAGTACTTGGCGGCGCAGCACGTGGAACAGCTGTGCGGCAGTGGTCACGTTGGCCACGCATATGTTGTCTTCAGCGCTGAGCGCGAGGAAGCGTTCCACACGGGCCGATGAGTGTTCCGGCCCCTGGCCTTCATAACCATGGGGGAGCAGTAGCACCAATCGGGACGCCTGTTCCCACTTCACTTCCGACGCCACCAGGAACTGGTCGATTATTATCTGAGCCCCGTTCACGAAATCGCCGAACTGGGCCTCCCAGGCCACGAGCGCTTCGGGAGAAAACAGCGAGTACCCATACTCGAAGCCGAGCGAGGCGTACTCGGACAGGAGCGAATCATAGACGAAGAACCGGCCGGCGCCGTCCTGCATTTGCCTGCCCATGTCCGCCAAGGGGATGAACTCGGCGCCTGTCCGGTAATCGACATAAACGGCGTTGCGGTGGCCGAAGGTGCCGCGCCGGGTGTCCTGGCCGCACAGGCGCACGTCATGGCCGTCCAGTACCACGGTCCCGTACGCCAGCGCCTCTCCGAGCGCCCAGTCGACCTGGCCCGAGGCCCAGAGCTTGTGGCGAGCTTCGAGCCACCGGGCAATCTTCGGATGGAGGGTGAAGCCTTCAGGCGCCCGCGTAAGGGCGTCGACGACCGTGTCCAGCGTTTGTCTCTCTACCGCCGTCTGTACCGCCGCCGCCCCAAGTGCCGGCGGCGGCGGCGGTGGCAAACTGGTCAGCTGGGGCGGGGCCGAAGCCCGGGTTTCGTCCAGGGCTTCCTGCAGGCGGCGGGAAAAATCAGCCAGTGCCGCTTCGGCTTCTTCCAGGGTGATGTCACCCCTGCGCACCAGGGCCTCGGTGTAGAGCTTCCTGACACTGCGGTGTTCCTTTATCAGTTGGTAAAGGAGGGGCTGGGTGAGGGACGGGTCATCCTGTTCGTTGTGGCCATAGCGGCGGTAACAGATCATGTCTATAACGACGTCTTTGTGGAACCGCTGGCGGAAAGCCAGGGCCAGACGCGCCACCCTGGCACACGCTTCCGGGTCGTCGCCGTTGACATGGAAGATCGGGGCCTGGACCATCTTGGCCACGTCTGTTGCGTACACAGAGGAACGCGCCGACTCGGGGTTGGTGGTAAAACCAAGCTGGTTGTTGATGACCAGGTGGACGGTGCCGCCCGTCTCGTAAGCGGCCAGGGTAGACATGTTGAGTGTCTCGGCCACGACACCCTGGCCCGCGAAGGCGGCGTCGCCGTGCACGAGTACCGGCAGCACCAGGTCCTGAGGGGCCAAGCCCGTGGGGCCCGGCTCGGTGGCCACCGATAGCTGGTCCTGGAGCGCCCGCGCCATACCCTCCACTACGGGCCCCACCGCCTCGAGGTGCGAGGGGTTGGAAGCCAGGAAAATATCGAGCTCGTTACCCGACCGGGACCGGAACTTGCCCCGGAACCCCTTGTGGTATTTGACGTCTCCAGACCCCTGGACACTCGAAGGGTCGAGGTTGCCTTCAAACTCCCCGAAGAGCTCGTGATAGCTCTTGCCCATGATGTTTATGAGCACGTTGAGCCGGCCCCGGTGAGCCATCCCCATGACTGCGTGCTGGTGGCCCTGGTCGGCGGCCGAAGCAAACAGGGCGTCCAGGAGCGGTACCGCCGACTCGGCGCCCTCCAGGCCAAACCGCTTCTGGCCGATGTACTTGGTATCCAAAAAGCGTTCGAGGGCTTCGGCCGCATTGAGCTTGGCCAAAATGTGGCGGTGTTCTTCGGGCTCGAGGTCTGTCGGCACGCCCTCGACATGTTCCTGGATCCAGAGTTTTTGCGCCGGCTCCATGATGTGCATGTACTCGACACCGACAGTGCGCGAATAAGCGTCTCGCAGCAGGGAAAGGATATCGCTGAGGCGCATGGGGCCTTTCCCCGCCAGCCCCTGGGTCAGGAACTCCCTGTCGAGGTCCCATACCGTTAGGCCATAAGTCCCCGGGTCAAGCTCGGCGTGCATGACCGGCTCTTTCCAGTCCAGCGGGTCCAGGTGGGCGATCAAGTGGCCCCGGACCCGGTAGGCATTCACCAGCCGTTCGACTTTCTGTTGCTTTTCAACGTAATTGCTGGCCCGCTCGTAAGGGTCGTTCACGTCCCGCCGGTATTTGACCGCCTCGTAGGGCACGCCCATGGAGCGGAAAATGCCTTCGTAAAAACCCTCGTCGCCCAGGAGCAGGCGATGGACGCGCTGGAGGAACAAACCGGATTCTGCACCCTGGATCACGCGGTGGTCATAAGTCGAACTTAGGCTCACGACTTTTGACACTCCGAGCTCGGCCAATTGACGGGGGTCTGCCCCCTGCCACTCGGCCGGGTAGTCGATGGTCCCGACCCCGATTATGGCCCCTTGTCCTGCCATCAGCCTGGGCACGGACTGCACAGTGCCCAAAGTGCCGGGGTTGGTAATGGTTATGGTCGCCCCGGCAAAATCGGTCACCTCGACTTTGCCCGAGCGCACCTTGCGGACAAGTTCCTCGTAGGTCCGCCAGAACTGGCGGAAATCCAGTTCGTCCGCTTGCTTGATCACAGGCACCATCAGCGACCTGGTGCCGTCATGGCGTTCGAGGTCTACGGCGATACCGAGGTTGACGTGGGCCGGACGAAAGACCGCTGGGCCGCCGTTGCTCTTCGCTGCTACGGCGTCTCCGTCCGGGCGGACCGGCCCCGAAAAGCTGGCGTTGATGGCGGGTACAGCCCCGACGGCCTGCACCACAGCCCAACCGATGAGGTGAGTGAAGCTGACCTTGCCCGCCGTGCCGGTGCGGGCGAGCTGGTTATTGAGGATCAGGCGGTTGACTTCGAGGAGCTTGGCCGGCACCACCCGGAAGCTGGTAGCCGTCGGGACGTCCAGGCTCGAAGTCATGTTGGAGACGACCCGAGCAGCGCTGCCCCGGAGAGGGACGGTCACACCATCCGGCGCCCCCGGACCAGGAGGTGGGGCCGAAGGTTTCGCCTCGGCCGCCGTGGCTCCCCCGGTGGCGGAAGTTACAGTCTGCGCCGCGGCCGCCGCCGGTCCTGACGGGCCGGTCAAAACGGAGGGCGCGGTCAAAGTGGCCACACCGGCGGCCGCCCCGTTGCCGGCGCCCGTGCCTTCGGCGGGGTTCTCCGGCCCGTTGCCCATCGGGGCCGGCGCACTCGGGACCAAAGCGGCCCGGCCGGCCAGGTTTGCGCCTGCCGGCTTGTACCCCTCGAAGAACTCGCGCCAGCTTTCGCTGACCGACAGCGGGTCCCGGCGGAACTGCTCGAACATCTCGTCCACCAACCACGCGTTGGCACCGAAGGCGTCGGGGCCCGGTTGCTTCGGGCTGGCCGGTTGGTTCGGGCTGGGTTTGACTTCTGGCACGGCAACTCCAGAGTAGGACGTAAACGTCCGGCAAAGGCTGCTCCCCCCACGAGGCCGGCCAAGTGCACGGATGCCAAGTGGGGCGGGTGCCGGCTCATGTTGGCGGCCGGATGAGCCGATATAAGTACTGTGACTACTGTTTCCCCCGTCCTCCCTGTGAGCCGCGCCGTCATACGGCTAATCGACCCCGGCAACGACGCTGTTTGCGAGCACTGCGGGGAGCAACTCAAGTTCGTCGCCCGCTTGAAAGGGCGCCAGATCATCGCCAACGTCTACGTGGACGGGCGTTGGGACAGGGTCGAGCATTATCACGACTACTGCTACGAGGAGGCGGGCGAGCCTTACGGCCAGCCCAAAGCCTGAGCCGTCCCGTCATCGGTTGGCCCGATGCGGGCCGAGCGGCGCTGGCTGCAATCCTCGTCCGGCCGCCCACCTGCCGGTCCCAGCTGCAAGTCCCGGCGCCAAGTCATTGGGGGGCCAACGCACTCCGGTCTGGCGCGACAGCGCGACCTGTAACATCGCCCCGTGACCGAACTTGGCTTTGATGGGCAAGTAGCAGTCGTTACCGGCGCCGGCGGAGGACTGGGCCGCCAATACGTGATGGGCCTGGCGTCCCGGGGGGCGCGCGTCGTCGTGAACGATGTCGGGAGCTCGGTGAGCGGCGAGGGCGCCAGCGAAGGCCCGGCTGAGCAGGTGGCGAAGGAGATCCGGGACCTGGGCGGAGAGGCGCTGGCCGACACGCACAGCGTGGCTACTCCTGAGGGCGGAGAAGAACTCATAAGTACCGCCGTCGACGCCTGGGGTCGCGTCGACATCCTCATAAACAACGCCGGGATCCTCCGGGACAAGGCCTTCCACAACCTCACGCCCGAGCTGGTCGAGCCGGTGCTCGACGTCCACCTAAGGGGCGCCTTCAACGTGACGAAGCCGGCCTGGTTGAAGATGCGCGAGCAGAGTTACGGCCGGGTCCTGATGGCTACCTCTAACTCAGGGGTACTGGGGAACTTCGGCCAATCGAACTACGGCGCAGCCAAGATGGGCCTGGTCGGCTTGACCCGGGTCCTCGCCGCAGAAGGCGCCAAGTACAACATAAAAGTAAATGCCATCGCCCCTTTGGCCAGGACCCGGATGACCGAGAACCTGCTCGGGCCGCTGGCGGACCAATTGTCGCCTGAGCTCGTCGCTCCAGTGGCGATCTGGCTGGTCCACCGGGACAACCCGGTCACCGGCGAGGTGTACAGCGCGGCCGGTGGGCGCGTGGCCCGGTTCTTCATCGGGCTCACCAGGGGGTACTACAACCCAGAGCTCACGCCGGAAGACGTCAGGGACCACTTCGACCAGGTAAGAGACGAGCACGGCTACGTGGTGCCGGCGGGACCGGCAGACGAGATCGCGCAATTACTCGAGGTATTCGGCTCGAAGTAACTCGAAGAAGTAACTGGAAGAAAACAAGGCAGGGGGCGAGCGGCGGCTGCCCGGGCCGGCCCGAAGAAGGTGTCCCGCCGCCTTTTACAGAGCGACCCGGTGGACGAGTTCCCAGCTGATGCCGTCGCCGCTCATCACGTGCACTTCGCTGGCCCGGCACCTCACGGGCAGCCTGGCCCGCAGGTCGTCGGCCGCCTCCGACAGTGCGCACCCAACCGCGCAGCCCGCCAAGCCCACGGTCAGGTGGGGCACCACCTCGTCGAATTCTCCCTGCCAGGGTGGCGTGTCGAAATGGCGGGCCAGGACGGCGGTCAACTGCTTGAAGGGGGCAGAAGGCGACGGGCCGAGCCACAAGACTCGCTCTCCGAACCAACTGACCTTTTCCAGGGAGTACTCGAACGGCTCCTGGGTGGCCAGGAGCTCTGCCAGCTCGTCCAGATGCTCCTGCTTTATCTGTTCGGGTGGGACCCACGGGACGATGAGCGTGACATGGGCCGGCACACCGCGGCGGGCCGATGGGTCGTGGAGAGCTCGCCAGCGGCCGACCAGGGCTTCAGCCTCCGGCACGGGGATCAGCAGCGCACTCTGCGCACAGTTGCTGTTCGTCCCCACACCCTGAGCCCCCCGGTGAACAGGAACCTCGGGCCCGACGTCACAGACGGAAGCGACCCTCGGGCCCGTGACCCGGACGGCAGGCGCATCAGAGGCCACGAACCACACCTCCCGGGACCAGTAGCCGCCGTCTTGTGCTCACCTTCGCGTTAAACCCCTTTGCCTGTAGCGTTGACACTCTTCCAAGACCCTATATCTGGACCTGCCCGCGTTGCCATCACCCGCCGGCCGGGCGGCCCGCCCCGGTCACCGAGGACCTAAGAGCCGGCCTCCCCTGAGAGGACGCCGGCGCCGAACACGTCGGCCAACTCCATCGGGACGGCCACATCCAGCTGTTCGTATGTGCAGCTCTGCGGCGTCCGGTCCGGCCGCCAGCGCCGGAACTGGGCCGTGTGCCTGAGCCGGTAGCCCTGGAGGTGCTCGTAGGCGGCTTCGACTACGAGGACGGGCCGGAGCGGTTCGAACGACAGGTCCTTCGCCGCGTTCCAGCGGCTCCGGGCGCCGGGCATCCGGGCTGACGTTTCGGGCATCGATGCCCATCCGGCCCAGGGATGCCCTTCCTGGCGGGCTTGTTCGCGGTCTAGCCGGTACGGGGCCAGGACCTCCACGAGCTGGCGCCGCTGTTCCGCCGGGAACGCCCCTATGACACCTACGTGGGCCAGATCCCCGGAGGTGTCGTACAGCCCGAGCAACAGCGAGCCGATCTCTTCCGCGCCATTGGCAGAAGACGCCTTGTACCAGCGGAAACCGCCAACCACGAACTCCGCCGTACGCTCGTGCTTCACCTTCACCATCACCCGCTTGCCGGCCACGTAAGCGAGGTCGGACGACTTGGCCACCACCCCGTCGAGCCCGGCCCCTTCGAACCGGCGGAACCAGTCCCGGGCCACTATCGGGTCGCGGGTGGCCGGGGTCAGGTGAACGCTCCCGGCCCTTTCCGAGCTTGCCATTTCGCTGGAGAGCTCTTCCAGAAGCTTCCGGCGCTCGTGGAAGGGCTCGTCACGCAAATCGCGACTGCCCAGCGCCAACAGGTCGAAGGCGACGAAGGAAGCGGGTGTCCTTTCGGCCAGCATTCGCACCCTGCTCTCGGCCGGGTGGACCCGCTGCTGAAGGGCGTCGAAATCGAGCCCTCCGGGCCCCGCTACCACCACCTCGCCATCGAGGACGGCCTGTTCGGGAAGGACCTCCAGCAGGGCCTGAACGACCTCAGGAAAATAGCGGGTAAGTGGCAGCTCGTTGCGGCTCCCCAGCTCGACCTCCTCGCCGCCGCGGAACACGATGCACCGGAAGCCGTCCCACTTGGGTTCGTAGATGTAATCGCCGGCCGGCAGTTCACGTGCCAGCTTGGCCAGCATCGGCGCCACGGGCGGGGCAACGGGCAGGTCGGCGATACTCAAGGTCGTCGCCCCGGCAGACCGGCTCCCCGGCGGGCTTGACCGGCGTTCACCGGTGGCTGAGGTCTTCCGCAATGGCCGCCGCTAATGCGCTTTGCTCGATGTCTTCCAGCGGGGCCGGCAGGGCCAGGCACCAATTGGGCCATGAATCGATGGTACCGGGCATGTTGGGGCGCTCCTCCACCGCCAGCGCGTCGTCGAGGGCTGCACTCAGTAGCGCGCACGGGGCCTCAGCGAGCTGGTGGTACGTCGCCTCGATAACGTCCGGGACGGGGCTGCCGCCGTCCAGGCCGGTCCGTTCGGCGATGCGGCGACGAAATACGGCTGAGCCTTCCTCGTTGACCTTGACGCCGGCGGCTCGTTGGTCGACCAGGTCGGAACCCGACCACACCCCGGCAATAGTCGGCAGGTCGTGAGTGGTCACGGCTCCCAAAGCCTGGTCCGGCCATTCGGCCGGCGGCCGGCTCTCGAACCAGAAGAGCTTGTAGGACAGCACGCCGGAGTCGCGTAAGGCGTCCCGGGCCTCGTCTTCGACGGTGCCCAGGTCCTCGCCCACTACATACGCCCCGGCTCGCCACGCTTCCAGGCATAAAAGTGAGAGCAGGTCGCGCCACGGGTAGCGGACATATGTGCCGCGGGAGGGCTCCATGCCCACGGGCACCCAGAAGAGGCGGAAGAGCCCCATCACATGGTCGAGCCGGAGGCCACCGGCCTGTCGCAGGACGGACCGCATGGTCTCTATGTACGGCTCGTACGAGGACGCCCGCAGTTTCCACGGGTCCCACGGTGTCAAGGCCCAGTCCTGGCCACTGGTGTTGAACTCGTCCGGGGGTGCACCCACGTGCATATCTGAGGCCATGGCGTCCTGCCACAGCCAGGCGTCAGCGCCTCCGCCGTTGATACCGACGGCGAGATCGGTCATAAGCCGAGCCCCTCCGGACGCGTTCTCGAGCTGGGTAGAGCAAAGCCACTGCAGCCAGGCGTGATAACGCTTGCGGGACGTGACCTCGCGACTAGAGGCAAACCTGGTCACGGCCGGCCGGTCGGGCCGGTCGTACCCGCTGGGCCAGCGTTGCCAGGGAGAGCCATGGCATTCGGCGAGAGCACAAAAAGTTGTGTAGCCATCTAGCACTTTCCCCTGCCGGGCAATGTAGGCGTCGAGGTGGCTGCTGTACGCCCCGCCCTCCGAAAAGGCGAACAACGCTTCCAGGGCCTCGGACTTGAGCGCCCATACGGCTGTGCGGTCGATCAGGCGGTGGGTGTTCAGTGCCCTGGCCTTGCCCGCCAACTTGCTTACGACCGGGAGCTCCGCCGCGCCCGGGACGTCCTCGACTTTCAAGTAGAGAGGATTGAGGAAGCACCGGGAACTCGGGGAATACGGGCTCGGTTCCGGGACCGGTCCGGGCGCCGGGGCGTGCAGAGGGTTCGACAGGACGAAGGCCGCCCCATTGCCCGCCGCCCAGTCGATCAGCCGGGCCAAGTCGGCAAAGTCGCCCATTCCCCAGCTCTTGGCCGAACGGGTGGCATAGAGCTGTGCCGACCAACCCCAATGACGGCCGGGTGAGGGAGACGGGCACCGCGAGGGGCAGAGGGCGACCACCTCGGGCGCCTCGGTCCCCGAACGGCCTTCGCCGGCAGCGGCGGGTTCGAAACGGTGATAGCCAAAAGGCAAATCGGGGGGTGGCCGCTCTCCTGCCCCCAGTTCGACCGCCCCGCCCTGTTCGAGGACCAAGGTGCCGGCGGGCAGCTCCGGCCACCGCCCATCGGCACCGGCCGTGACCAGTGGCGCTCCCGGCGGTGGCCCCGGCGGACCGGCGCCCAGCGCCGCGGTTACCGCCGTAATGGTGCCTTCGGGGACGTCCCGCCATTGCCCCGCCACGTCCCAATAGCCCGGCTCGACGCCCCAGGCCCGTAGTTCTTCGTGGGTGCTCATGGGGTCCTCGCTCTCGAACGGCGCGGCTGGGGCATAGAGTGCATATATTCCCA
>DATJUH010000219.1:0-18295 GCA_035502515.1 Acidimicrobiales bacterium | reverse complement strand
AAGGCACCGCTCCGCCCCCCTCCAAAGTGACGGTTGGGTAATGATAGTTGCCGAACTCGTCTTTTATGGTGAACGCCCGCGGGTTGATGGGCACTACTCCGGTGGCCGAAGTGAACGTGACCGCGAACGTGCACAGGCTCGTAGGGGGCACGGGCACTTCGCCGATCTCGGGCACGCGGGGCCCGACCGTCGTTACCATCACGCTGCCGTGGGGCAGCTCGACCCGGACGGTGTCACCCTGGATGGCCAGCCATGGGTGGGCAGCACTGGCATCGACCACCCGCCCCACCGGCACGCTTGCCTTTGGCAGCCAGCTGGGCAATCCGCCGTACTTGTTGGACGAGCCGGTCGGCAGGCTGACGATGACAGCGGCGGCTATGAAGAAGAGGCCAAGCAGGGACAGGCCAACCGCCAAGCGGTGCGCCTTCACCGGGACCAAAGACGGGTCGACGGAGCGGGCGGCCCAGACGGACGGGGCGGCACTGGGCGCTGCGGCCCGCTCGAGCCCGGCTGCGGGTAATGCCCGGGGCCGGGCGTGACCGCCCGGCCCCGGGATTGCAAACGGGAGCTCGCTTGTCGCTGGGCCAAAATTCGCACTCGGCCGCCTATTTGCCCTGCTTGGCGCCCCGGCGACGACGGCGGGAGATGGGCACGGCGCCGCCCGAGGCCAGGCCGGTGAGGGCGAAGATGGAGGCCAAGGCATGCTGCTCGTGGCCGGCATGCCTCCCTGACGGGTTGTTGAACACGTCTGGACCGAATGGCGCCAGTCCGGGTTGAGCGGCGTAGCCGAGGTGACCCATCCCGTCAAGACCGGGGGACGCCTTCTTGACGTCGAACAGGTCCTCCATCGTGCGCAGCCAGCTGTAGTGGTTGTAGTAGACGTTGCTCACCGTGCCCGGCTTGATATAGGGGCTGATGAGGACGCTGCCTGTGTCGCCGCCGCCATTGGTAGCGTCGTCGGCGTCATAGAGAGGATCGTTGCCCGCTGTCTCGGGCCCGAGGGTGACCGAGGTCACCGGCCCGGTAGTAGCGATGGGCTGACCGGTGCTGTTGACCAGCATGAACTCGCCAGTGTCGACGAACCCGCCGCTCAACTTGGGTTCCACTGCGTTGACGAAGGTGTCGGTTACATGGCCAACGTAAGCTGCGCTCGGGATCCCGGCTCCGGTGACACTGCGGCCTTCGTCAGTCGAGACGACGGAATTGTCGGCGATCATGTCTGCTCCCGACGGTGCACTGGCGGTATCGGTGCGGGCAACGGGTGTGGTGCTGAAACTACTGCCGCTGCCGTAGGTGTTGGCCCCCCCGAGTATGCAGACTCCCGCAGGCTGCGGCGGGACAGTCTGCTCCACGCAGTTGGAGGGGCGGTCGATGTAGGCATTGTCACCGTCGCCCGGGTACAGCTCCTGGCCGTTAGGGGCGGTGGCCAGCGGCGTGTTCGGCCCCTGGGGTTCCCAGTTGACGGACTTGCCGTACAACGTCTCACCCGCCGTGTCATCGGCGATAGACGTGGCCGCGTCCGGCGGGACATCGGTGGCGTTCTGGAAACTGTTGCCGGTGTAAGTGAAGGGGGGGAAGGCTTCATCGAAGGTGATGTCTATTAGGCCCCCCTGTTTGAAGGCCGGGGACGACTCAATTTCGGGGATGATGTGTTCCAGGAACAAGTCGCCGGCGTACAGTCCGCCTGTGTAGTTGACGGGCGGGTTGGGCGTGGTGGGGTTGGCCCACCCCCCAGAGAGGTTGTTGCCGGCGCACACGGCGTCGTGGGCATCGGAGCAGTTGTCCGGCGTTATCCAGCTGAACGCGGGGGTAGTGGCCAAGCTCTGCAGGTCGTGGTAAAGGCCGGTGCTCGGGTCGAAGAGGTTGGCGATATGGGTAGAGTCGCAGTCGCCTGACTGGAGGACGGACTCGAACCAGGGGAAGGGGAAGTGCTTGGGCACGTACTGGTCCGTCGGGTTGGCGCTCCCCGGGTTGGGCTGGCTCGTGCTGGCGGTCGGCCCCGGTGTGGCGTAGGGCGCCCCGCAGTACTGCGTACCGGCGCTATTGGAAGGCAAGGTGCTGCTGGTCCCGGTGAGGGTGTTGGTGTCGTTCAGGTCCTGGGCGTACCCCTTCCAGCTCACGCCCGCGGCGTCCAGCTGGTTGAACAAGGTGGGGACCGTAGCCGGGTAGACGCACCCGTTTTGCCCGGCGGCCGCATTAGGGCCGGCGGCCGACTCGAACTGGCCGTAGTTGGGGTTATTGGTCAGGTTGCCAGACATGTCGACCGTGCCGCTCATGGCGTCGTAGTAGGGGCAATCCGACTGGGTGTCGGTGACGGTGGCTTGGCCGCTGACTAGGGCGAGGTAATTGTCGTTGCTGAAATGGCCCGTACCGTAATACTGGGTGAGCAATACGCCCTCGGACGGCAGCGTTTTCCACAGGTATGTGTTGTCGTTTAGGCCCGAGAAGGTGGCGTCATACGACTTGTTCTCCATAATGATCAACCAAACGTGCTTGATCTTGCCGGGCTGGATACCGAGACCATCGGGGCCAAGGGTGTGCTTGGCCTTGTAGCCACGGGGCTTCACGTCGGGATTGCCGCGGTTCTGACTCCAGTGGCTCGAGCCGCCTGAGCCCGTGCCACGACCGTAACCGCCGCTGTTGCCGGAACCACTGCTGTTTCCGTAACCGCCCCCGGAGCCGCCGTGGGTGTGACTGCTCGTGGGCACGGGCACGGCTGCAGCCGGCAAGACCGGAATAAGCGATGCGCCGATTGCCACAAGGCCGATGCTGGCGCCGCGTATCAGATGACGGTAAGTAGTTGCGGGTGTACGGGATCCTCGCGAGAACATAAGAGGTTCTCTAGTCGAGCAACCGTCTCGGGACAACGACCAGAAAGTGAACACTTGGCCTCTATTAGTTGAACACTGTGTCACTGGGCGGCTCTATCCCGCTTTATCCCGTTTTGTACCACTGGCCGGGAACCGGTGGTCCGCTACCAGTCGTCGTAAGAGCCGGCGTTCGCGGACCGCATTGCGTTGACATAGCTGGCGCGCTCGTACGCAGCCTCGTCGCGGCCGAGAGGTACGGTCAGCATCCCGCGCGGTTCCGCGACGGCGTGGAAACCTTTGCGCTTCATCCAGGAAGACAGGCCGTCGAGGAGTGTCGCGGCGTACTCGGGGCCGTTACGCAGGAGGGCAGAAGTGGTCATCACGACGTCGGCACCAGCCAGGATGTAGGCGGCGACATCGTCGGAGCTCTCTACGCCCGAGGTTGCGGCGAGAGCCGCCCGCACTCTCCCGCACAATAGCGCTATCCAGGTCCGCGGGAGCCTGGCGTCGGCCCTGTGCGACAGTGCCACGCCGGGTACGATCGCCAGCTCTTCGGGGTCGATATCAGGCTGCAAGAAACGGTTGAAAAGTACGAGCGCATCGGCGCCCGCCTCGTCCAACCGCCGCGCCATCTCGCCAGTTGAACTGAAATAGGGGCTCAACTTGACCGCTACCGGTATGGTGACTTCGCTCTTGACGCGTTCCAGGATATCGATGTAACGCTGCTCCACCTCCCGGCCGGAAAGCGGGGAGTTGCCTGGCAGGTAATAAATGTTCAATTCGACCGCTGCCGCGCCAGCATCCTGCATGGCTTTGGCGTAACTGGTCCACCCTTGCGCCGTTACGGCGTTCAGGCTGGCCATCACCGGGACGCTCACCGCGGTGGCGGCGCGCTCGAGCAGGCTGAGGTAAGGGTGCGGGCCGGCGTCTTCCTCGGCGACGGCAGGGAAGAAGTCAAGCGCCTCAGGGAAGCTGTCGGCGGAGGTGTCTACGAGCCGAGCGGTCCGCAGGGCCTGCTCTCGAAGTTGCTCCTCAAACAGCGAGAACAAGACGATCGCGCCCACACCGGCGTCCGCCAGCCGCCGCACACCGTCGAGAGTGTAAGAGAGCGGCGAAGGCGAAGCCACCAGCGGGTTGGCCAGGCGAAGGCCCATGTAATCTGTGGCGAGCTCCATTATTCGTCCTTACCGGCCAGACCGTCGGGCCGGGCGTCTGCGGGAAAGGCGTTAGCACCTCGGCTGGCCATCTCTTCGTAGGCCTCCCATCGCAACTGGGCTGTGTGCCGGGCGAGGCTCAGTAAGTGCTCGGCTTCGGCAGGGTCGGCATTGGCGAGAGCTCGGTACCGTAGCTCGCCTTTTCTGTAATCTGCCAGGGAGATCCGGGGCCTCGGCGAGTCCAGGAAGAACGGGTTGCGGCCGGCGGCGCGCACCACCGGGTCATAGCGGACCAGAGGCCAGTGCCCGCTGGCCACCGCCCTGTACTGCTGGTCCAGGCCGTCCTTCATGTCATACCCGTGCGCGATGCAATGCGAGTAGGCGATGATGAGCGCGGGCCCGTCGTACGCCTCTGCCTCTCGGAACGCGGTCAACGTTTGCTGAGGGTCGGCCCCCATGGCGACCCGTGCGACGTAGACATTGGCCAGGGCGATCACCTGGAGCGCCAGGTCCTTGGTGGGCATGGTCTTGCCCCCAGTGGCAAATTTTGCCACCGCGCCAAGAGGCGTGGCCTTGGACATCTGCCCGCCAGTGTTCGAGTAGACCTCGGTGTCGAGCACCAGGACGTTGACGTTGCGTCCGCTGGCCAGGACGTGGTCGAGCCCTCCCGAGCCAATGTCAAACGCCCAGCCGTCGCCGCCGACGATCCACACACTGCGCCGGATTAAATGGTCGAGCACGCTGCGCAGGTCGTCTACCGCCGACCCGTGCAAGGCATCGAGGCGTCGCTCCAGCTCTACGACCCGCTGGCGCTGCGATTTCAGCTCTGACTCCCGCAGCTGGGGAGCAGAAAGGATCTCGTCAACCAGCCCTGGGCCTACCAGGTCGCGCAACTCCAGCAGCCGCTGGCGCGCTAGTTCTGTGTGCCCGTCGGCGCTGAGGCGCAGCCCAAGGCCGAACTCGGCGTTGTCCTCGAACAACGAGTTCGACCACGCCGGCCCGTGTCCGTCGGCGTCGACGGTCCAGGGGGTAGTAGGGAGGTTCCCTCCATAGATCGAAGAACAGCCGGTGGCATTGGCGACCGTCAGCCGGTCGCCGAAAAGCTGAGACAGAAGCTTTAGGTACGGGGTCTCACCGCACCCTGCGCACGCTCCAGAAAACTCGAACAGCGGCTCCAGGAACTGCGTACCACGTACGGTCCCGAAGTCCACGCGCGAACGGTCCGGACTGGCCAGGTGCTCAAAGAACGCGATGTTGTCGCGCTCGCTGACCACGAGGGGTTCGCGCTCAACGAGGTTGATCGCCTTGTGGACGGGGTCGCCGCCCGCCGAGACCGGGCAGGCCTCGACGCATAATTGGCAGCCCGTGCAGTCCTCTACGTAGACCTGGAGGGTATAACGCGCCTCGGGCAGGCCAGGGGCGTTGAGCGGTGCTGAGCGGAAGCTGGAGGGCGCCCCTTCGAGCGCAGACGGCGGGTAATACCTCGACCGGATCACACTGTGCGGGCAAACGAAACTGCAGTTGCCGCACTGTATGCAGATGGCCGGGTCCCATTGCGCCACCAGGTCGGAAATGTTGCGTTTCTCGTAACGCGTGGTGCCGCTTGGGTAGGTGCCGTCGACAGGGAGGGCGCTCACAGGTAGTTCGTCGCCGCGCCCGGCCATCATGGCGGCGGTTACGCTACGGACGAACTCTGGTGCATTTTCAGGGACAATCGGCGCCGGCTGGCGGCTACTGGTCACGTAAGCCGGCAACTCGACGCGGTGGAGCCCCTCCAGGGCTCGGTCAACAGCAGCGTCGTTACGCGCTACGACGTCGCTGCCACGACGGCCGTAAGTTTTTTTGATCGCCGCCTTGACCCGCTCGATCGCCAGCGTTTTTTCGAGTACGCCGGAGATGGCGAAAAAACAGGTCTGGAGCACGGTGTTGGTCCGGCCACCGAGGCCGGCGGCGCGGGCAATGCCGGCCGCGTCGATCACGTAAAGGTCGATGTGCTTGGCCAGGATCTGTTCTTGGACAGGCTGCGTCAATACATCCCAGACCTGGTCGGGCGGGTACGGACAGTTCAGCAAGAGGGTGGCGCCCGGGCCTGCCCGTTCCAGGACCTCGGCCCGCTCGAGGAGCCCGAACTGGTGGCAACCGACGAAGCTGGCCTTGTTGACCAGGTAAGGCGCATGAATGGGCTTGGGCCCGAAACGCAAGTGGGAAACCGTCTGCGATCCGGACTTCTTCGAGTCGTAGACAAAGTACGCCTGGGCGTAAAGGTCTTCCTCTTCGCCGAGGATCTTGATGGTGTTTTTGTTGGCCCCGACTGTACCGTCAGAACCCAGGCCGAAAAACACAGCCCGCACAGTTTCGGGGGTTTCGATATCGAGGGCAGGGTCGTAAGGGATGCTCGTACCCGACACGTCGTCGTTGATGCCGACCGTAAAGCGTCGCTTGGGGCGCTCGAGCTTTAGGTGCTCGAGCACGCCGGCCACCATCCCGGGGCTGAACTCTTTCGAGGACAACCCATAACGCCCGCCGGTCACCCTCGGCATCAGCTCGCGCTGGCCGTCCGCGACCGCTTCGTTCATCGCCGCCACCACGTCGAGGAACAACGGCTCGCCCACCGAGCCCGGTTCCTTGGTCCTGTCCAGCACGGCCACGCCTCGCACTGTCGGGGGTAGCGCCTCAACCAGAGCCTCTGCCGGGAACGGACGGTACAGCCTGACCTGGGCCACGCCGACGCGCTCCCCCCGGCCCTCGAGGAAGGCTACTGTCTCGCGCGCCGTCTCCGCGCCGGACCCCATCATCACTAAGGCACGCTCTGCCTCAGGGTGGCCGTAGTACTCGACCAACCGGTACCGGCGCCCGGTGCGTTGCGCCAGGCGGTCCATCGTCGCCTGCACTACGACAGGGGCCCGGGCGTAGAAAGGATTTACTGTCTCTCGAGCTTGGAAATACACATCTGGGTTTTGCGCCGTGCCGCGGATGAAGGGGTGTTGCGGCGACAACGCCCGGGCGCGGTGGGCGCGCACGAGTTCTTCCGGCACCATGGAGCGCAGGTCTTCGTCAGAAAGCAGCTCGATGGTGTTCAGTTCGTGAGAGGTCCGGAAGCCGTCGAAAAAATGGACGAAGGGTACGCGGGTGGCGAGCGTCGCCGCGTGAGCCACCAGCGCCAGGTCATGCGCCTCCTGCACGGAAGCCGAAGCCAGGATGGCGAAGCCGGTCTGACGGACGGCCATCACGTCAGAGTGGTCTCCGAAGATCGACAACCCCTGGGCGGCCAAGGAGCGGGCGGCGACATGGATCACCGCGGCGGTGAGCTCGCCGGCGATCTTGTACATGTTGGGGACCATCAGTAAAAGGCCTTGGGAGGCCGTGAAGGTCGTGGCCAGCGCCCCGCCCTGAAGGGCGCCGTGAAGAGCGCCGGCGGCGCCGGCCTCGCTTTGCATCTCCACTACCGACGGCACAGTGCCCCATAAATTCGGGCGCCGGTGGCTCGACCATTCGTCAGCCAGCTCCGCCATGGGCGACGAGGGTGTGATGGGGTAAATGCAACATATCTCAGTCAACCGGTAGGCCACCGACGCGGCCGCCTCGTTGCCGTCCACGGTGGCGCTCATGACCGGGGCTCGGGGGACATCTCGATGGAATGCACCGGGCACTGTTCGAAGCACGCCCGGCAGCCGGTACAACGGTCGTAGTCGAAGCGGTAGCGCAGACCGGGGCCGAGCTTGATCACGGCGTCTTCGGGACAGGCCCCCAGGCAGCCGTCGCACTCGCAGCAGTTGCCACACGACAAGCACCGCCGGGATTCGAAGGACGCCTCGTCCGACGAGAGCCCACCGACGACTTCCTCGAAACCGCTCAGCCGTTCGGAGGGAAGGAGCTGCGGCTGGCGTCGGCGAGCGGCGTCCCCGAAATACCACAGGTGCAGCATGTCGAAGCCCACGAGGGGGTGTTTCGCCCGGGCTTGGGAGGGCGCGCCTCGCAGCCATGCGTCGATCTCGTGCGCAGCCCGCTTACCGTGCCCTACCCCAACGGTCACGGTGCGCTCCGAGGGGACCATGTCGCCACCGGCGAACACGCCAGGGCAGCCCGTCATGAGCGAACTGGAGACACGGACGGTGCCGTCGGGTTCGAACTCGATGCCGGGCACGGCGCGCAGGAACCCCGTATCCGTTTCCTGCCCGAGCGCCAAGATGACCGTGTCGGCCAGGAGGGTCTCCAAACGCCCGGTGGGCTGGGGGAACCCGGTGTCGTCGAGTTCCATTACTTCGACTTGCAACCAGGGACCCTCGAACAGCGAAATCGTGCGCAGCCAGTTGATCCGCACTCCTTCGCGCTCGGCGTCGACCGCCTCCTCTTCGTGGGCTGGCATCTGCTCGCGAGTGCGGCGGTAAACGATAAGAGCTTCCTCCGCCCCGAGCCGGCGGGCGGCGCGGGCGGCGTCCATCGCCGTGTTCCCCCCGCCGTACACGGCGACGCGGCGGCCGATCACGGGGCGCTCACCAGAGGCGATGCCACGCAAGAAAGAGACGGCGTCTACGACCGCCCCGGCGTCACGAGCCGGGATATCGACTCGTTTGGAAAGATGGGCGCCCACAGCCACGAATACCGCGTCGAAGTTCCCCTCGAGCCGCTCCGCCTCGAGGTCGACGACGCGATGGTTGCTGATTATGCGTACGCCCAGCGTCGTTAGCCGTTCTATCTCAGCACTCAATATGTCGCGCGGCATCCGGTACGCCGGGATGCCATAACGCATCCTGCCCCCGGGCTCAGGACCGGAATCCCGCACCTCGACGTCATGACCGAGCCTGGCCAAGTGGTAAGCAGCTGACAGCCCGCTAGGGCCCGCCCCGATCACCAGCACCCGTTTGCCGCTGCGCACGCCCGGGATATCGAACTCCCAGCCTTGTTCCAGTGCCAGATCACCGAGAAAACGCTCTACGGCATGGATCGACACCGCCGTGTCGAGCTCAGCGCGGTTGCAGCTGCTTTCGCACGGGTGGTAGCACACCCTCCCGTGGATAGCGGGGAAGGGGTTGTCCGTTACCAGGAGCCGCCACGCCTTTTCCTCGGTGCCGGCGTTCAGGTGGTCGAGCCAACCCTGGATGTTCTCGCCCGCTGGGCACGCGGCATTGCATGGGGGCAGAAGGTCGACGTATACAGGACGTTCAGATCGAACTGACCCAGCGCGCGAGCGCCCATGCAACAGGTCGGGCAGGGCCGTGATATCAGTGATAGGCCGAGAGGAGCGTTGAATCCGGGCCATAGTGTAATCCTTCGTACGCGGCAACGCCCGCTCTTCGACTCGGAAAGCGGGCGCTGTTCCTTTTGTTGTTGGCGCCCAAATTGATGTCTGAACCTGAACGGCTCGAAATGCCATGATCCTTGCGACCACGACTCATCGGAGCCAAGTCAACCGTCGCCATTGTTTTCAAGGTTCGCCGCTGGCGGCAATGTGGGGTCGCCGGACCTGGCGACACCTGAGGGCGCTCCTGTAGAACCGAGCAACGAGCTACACGCCTCCTCGGGCGCAAAACAACCTTCACCCTATTATCTTTGATGTCGTCGAGATGGCTGCAACAGGGCCGAAAGTGAGTAGTCGCGCTCTTCAGCGTATCCACTCTCCAATCGAGTAGTCGTCGCCACCAGTGGGGTTAAATGAGGTCCCTCGTCGATCCGCGCCGCTGGCCGATGATGGCGCCGAAACGGCGGGGTAAAGTCGTACTGCTGGTACTGGTTCGACGGTGACCCTGGCCTCCCGCCTTGGCTCCCAGGCATCGCCACCCACCTGCATGTCACCCGTCGCCCCTCCTGCCCCGAGGGCTGTCGGCGGCCAAATGCCTCGGCCACTTCGGCTTCGAGGGCCCTCCGGAACGCCCGCCGGCCGTTGCTTCGGTCCAGCACCGCCACTTCCAGCTCGCACCGCCGGGCGGTACCTCTCGACCGCAGCATCCGCAGTTCCGGCCCAAGGGGATGACCCAAGGATGGGCTGCTAGATGGTTGGGAGGCTGGCACGCCTCCTCTCTTGCGCACGGCGCAGCGCAAACGGCCCTTCGGCGCCGAACCCGTCATGCTGGCCTGGGGCCATTCCTCTGCCGTGGCTGTCGGCGCGTGGCGGGCCGGACCGGCCGGAGGTACGGTCGAGCGGCATGTTCGGCAGACCGGGTAGCGCACGCTATGGCATCGACGGCGGCTTCATCGCCCCATCGTTCTATGCGGCGCTCGCCGGCTCTCTCGTCGGGGCGAGGCTGTCGGCGAGGCGGCGGGGGCACCCGGGCCTCGGCCGTCTCGCAGCCGCTGGGGTCGTCGCAGTCGCCTGCTCTGAGGCGAGCTTCCTCTACTCGACAGGCCCCGGCAAGCGCTCGATCTGGTCGGAGCTGCTCGACGCGCTCGACCTCAAGGGCGACGAGCAGGTCCTGGACATAGGCTGCGGGCGGGGCGCCGTGCTGATCGCCGCCGCTCGCCGGGTCCCGAAAGGCCGGGCGGTTGGCGTCGACATCTGGCGGCGACGCGACCAGAGCGGGAACAACCGCAGTGCTACTGCGCACAACGCGGTCGTGGAAGGTATCGCGGAGCGCGTCGAGCTCGTCGACGGGGACGCCCGAGAGCTCTCGTTCCCGCTTGAGTCCTTTGACGTCGTCGTCAGCAGCCTCGCCCTCAACAACATCCGAGGCGCCGATGAGCGCGCCAGAGCGCTGCACGAGGCGGCGCGGGTGCTGCGGCCCGGCGGCCGGCTGCGCATCGTGGACGACAAGGCGGCCGACTACGCCGAGCCATTGCGCGAGGCCGGTTGCGTCGACGTCACAGCCTGCAAGCTCGACTGGCGCACCTGGTTCGGCCTTCCCGGGCACCACCTCGAGCTGGTGGTGGCGACCAAGGGGACCGAGCAGCTCTTGTAAGCCTGGGCTATGACGCCGACCTGGCTGTCGGTAGGGTGCCCGTGCCCGGAGGTCGAGGGATAACGATCGGGGCGCTGCGGACGGTGATTTTGTGCTGTCCCAGAAGGGAAATCGGCCGGACTCGGTGGGCCCGTAGCCGTCGTTATCTGTAGTTTTTCCTTGTGAGAGAATAACTTTCTAGGGCCGCACTGGAAAACCCCTCCGACGACATATGAGTTCGGGACAAGCTCTTTTGCCGCGAACGTTTGGTGAAGTGGGGTGCCAATGGCGCCACTTTTGCGTACCAACTTACGCGAACGCGACCAGACAGCCGCAACGCGCCGGGGAAAATGGAGCAGTGTGGGTGCAGCCGACGGATCAGTTCCGGTGAGCGTGCGGCGGTTCGGCACTACGCTCGTCCATTTCCCCGGAGCTAAAGGCCCAGGCCGTGGCGCGGCGGGCCGCCGGGCACCCCCGGGACCTGGGTCAGGCTGGGGGGGTAGAAGACCGAAGTGCTCTGTGGCGAGCTCTCGTTAGGCCAGACGTAGAAACGCGGCCCAGGTTCGGAGGCCTGCAGCTGGTTGGAGGCCGGTCGGCCCCGCATCTGGACGACACGGGGAAAGGCCTTCGACACTAGGCGTAATCCGGCGACGGCAAGTTTGTGCAAGAGTTGAAAGGATTAAAGGTTTCATGGGCGGTTTGCAAGCTTCTACAGTTTGTTAACTTCCGCACTGCTACGGTCACGTCTAGTCCGAGCTCAAGGGGGCTCGCGTGGCGCCAGGCAAGGGCATGACGCGGGGTGGGCCTCCGGAACGGGGGGGAGAATGAAGACCCATCGCTGGGCCAGGGTGCCCGTAGCTGTCTTTTGTGCCGCCGGTACCGTCGTGGCTATGTCCGCCGGCGTAGGAGTGGCGGCGCCACTGGCACCGCCGCCGTCCCTGAAGGCGTCGTTTGACAACATCGGTATAACCGCCCCGGGCGCCGCGTCCGCGGGCAACTTCGACGGCGACGGCGACTCGTACTCGTCCACGGCCCTGGCCGCCGACGGGCTGCAAGCCGGGTCGACGCTGCTCCATGACGGCCTGTCCATCCAGTGGCCGTACGCGCCTCCCGGCGCCGACGACAACGTGGTGGCCGACGGGCAGACCATCCGCCTATCGGGGATAGGCAACACGCTCGGCATCGTGGCGTCGTCCGCATACAGTGCCCCCAATGGCGTGAGCGGCACCTTCACTGTCAACTACCAGGACGGCACCCACACCACTGGGACCATCGACTTCGCCGACTGGGCGGACAACACGGCTGCTGCCGGGACCGACGTCTTTGCCACGGGCGAGGGCCAAGGGAGCGGCTTGACGGCGCCGGTGAGCCTCTATTACGCATCCTTGCCGATCAGCCCGGACGAGGCTGTCGCTTCCGTTAGCCTGCCGACCATCGGCTCCGCGGTTGGCGTCGACGTCCCGTCCCTTCACGTGTTCGACCTGACCCTTGGGACGGCCGGCGCCAACGCTGCCGGGGCTCCGGGTGCGCTCTCGTACTATGACCAGGGACGCAAGGACTGCGTAGGCACTGCTGCCAACCAAGAGTCCAAGGTCTGGTACACGGTCGCCGACGGGACGTTGTCGGACGTCTACAGCCCGACGATCGACAACACGGACGTGAAGAGCCTCGACCCGATCGTCACCGGGAACGCTAACGGCAACGCCTTCACTGTGCTCCAGCCCCGCGACATGACCTACACCGTGAGCGAGCTCGGCACGACAGGGATGGCTTGCAGGGTGGTGGCGCTCGACAAGGCTCTGGGGTTCGCGGTGGTGACGGACTTCGTCACCGACCCGGGTTCGGACTCGGTGGTAATGCAGTACAGCCTCGTCACCTTCGGGAAGGCGGCCAGCAACCTGCACGTGTACCTGCGCTTCAACCCTCTCCTCAACGGCCACGGTGGGGGCGGGGCGCAAAACGCGGGGGGAGAGTCGGCGACCATCGACGACACGTGGAGCAACGGCCAGATCCCGGTTTCATACTCGACCAACTCCTTCACCGAGGCCGTCAACCGCAGCTACGCCACGCCGATCTACGCCGCCCTGGCAGCCAGCAGGCCCTTTGCCGAGGTCGAGTCGGGCTACGTCGGTTCGGCGACAGACGGCGTCACCGAGCTCGACAACGCGCATGCCTTGACGGCCGGCCCTTCGGCCGCCCCCGACACCGACAACGGCAACGTCGCCCAGACGGTGGAGCTGTCCCTGTCCGGCAGTGCGGGAGGCGATCTAGGCCATGGCCCGGTGCCGGCCTACTATGCACCCGGTTACACGAGCGGGGGCGGGGCGAGGGGTTGCAGCACGGGAGCGCAACCTGCCTCGGGCTCTTCGGAGGTCACGACCGCCGGCATCGCCAGCTCCGTGGCGGCGGCGTCGGGCCAGGCCGTCAACGCCAGCGAAGTCTCCTCAGTTACGGTCTCGCTCGGTTTTGGCGAGGACGAAGGCACCGCCGTCGGTTCGGCCATCGCCAGTTCGGTGGTCCCGTTTGCCACGACTTTCAACGAGTACCAGTCGCAATGGGAGAGGTACGACTCGACTTTGTGCGCCCCGCCGGCCAGCGTGAGCAACCTCTCGACCAGCACGGTGCAGCAGGCCTACTGGCTCTCAGCCAACGTCATCAAAGCGAGCGAGGACAAGACGTTCCTGGGCGCCACCGTTGCCTCGCTTGCCAGCCCCTGGGGTCAGGCCGTGCCTGCAGGCAATGCCGCCGGCGGCCTGGCAACCTATTTCGGGTCCTACCGAGAGGTGTTCCCGAGGGACGCCTACGAGACCTTCACCGGCTTCATGGCTGACGGCGACCTCGCCACGGCGCGCCAGATGGTCTACCACTGGTTCGACGACATGCAGCTGCCCAACGGTTCGTTCCCCCGCAACGGCCTTCTCAACGGGCTGGCCGCGCCGGACACCGGAGGCTTGCAGCTTGACGAGACGGCCGACCCCATCCTGGCCGCTTGGGAGGCGGGCCTCGCCGGCGACGCCACCCTTTACCAGGACCACATAAAGCCCGCCGCCTACTTCCTCGTCGCCAACGGCCCCTCGGACGGCGTCGAGCGCTGGGAGGAGCAGACCGGCTACAGCCCGTCCACGATCGCCGACGAGGTCGCCGGCCTGGTGGCGGCCGCCAACATCGCTGCTGTGCAGGGCGACACCACCTCCGAGCGCGTCTTCGACGCCACGGCGGACGACTTCCGCAACCTTGTCCTCCAGACCGACGTGACCACCAACGGGCCGCTGTCGTCCAGCCCGTACTTCATCCGGGTCGACAAGGACGGCGACCCGAACAGCGTTTACGATTACACATTGGGTAACGGCAACGACAACTCGGTCGACCAGAGGACGGTCATCGACCAGGGCTTCTTGGAACTGACCCGCCTCGGCGAACTTTCCGCCGACACCAGCATCGTGCAGAACTCACTTGCGGTGGCCGCCAAGACGATAGACGTCGCGACGCCGATGGGCCCGGGCTCCACTACGACGGGCCTCGGGGTGCTGCGCTACAACGGTGACGGCTACGGCGACTGCTATACCGCCACCCCTCCGGACGGCTCGCCGTCCAACACCAACTGCCCCGGCAGCGGTGTTCCCTGGGCCGTGGACGACGAGGGCACCGGGCACCCCTGGCCGGTGCTCACCGGTGAGACCGCCGAGTACCAGATCGAGGCCGGTAACACGGCCAACGCCACCAGCGACCTCGACTTCATGCTCGACACGGCGTCGGGGGTCGGGCTCGTCCCCGAGCAGGTCTGGGATGACCCCGCCCTTGCGGCGTCCCCTTACCCTGCCGACCCGGCGACCGGGGCCGGGGTGGATCCCGCCAGCCTCGACGGCTCGAGCTCGATAGGGTTCGTCCCTGGCGAGGCGGACGGCTCGGCAGCCCCGCTCACCTGGGCGCAGGCGCAGGAGCTGCGCCTGATCGTGGACCTCGGTTCGGGCAAGATCGTCGACCAACCCTCGATCGTCACCAGCCGCTACGCCTCCGTCGCGGCGAGCAGCACGCCGACCCTCACCGTACCGTTGTCGATAACCTCGCCGACCTCCATCTCGGAACCCGTCGGCGGTGCGCCGGCGGTACCGGCCGACCTCACCGTCAACCAGACCAGCACGACCGTGGCCGGGACCACCTCCCCGGGGGCGACCGTAGACGTGGTCGTCACCACGCCCCCGGCTCAGCCGGGCGGCGCCCCGACGACCACGGTGACCACGCTGACGGCGGACGGAAGTGGCAACTTCTCCACCGCGGTCACCCTGCCGAGCGGGACCACCTCCGTCGAGGTCGCGACCACCACAGCCGCCGGGACCAACGAGGCCCTGATGTCGATCACCAACGTCTACGTCGCCGGCACGGTCGTCCTCACGGCGCCGGCGGCTGCGGACGGGGGCTTCGGGCCAGGGACCTACGCATACCCGACGGCCCCGGACACGTTCCCGCCGGACATGTTCCGCTTGACCGGCACGGCCTTCACCGTGATCAACTCGGGCTCGGGCTCGGGGGCCACCACGACGTTCGAGGTCAACGTCGGCAACGTGAACGACGCGTTTAGCGAGATCGGCGGCCAGCAGATCGTGGATGTTTACATCAGCGCGCCGTCCGGCAGCGTCCCCGTCGGCGAGCTGACGTCCACGGCTTCGGCGTTCCCGACCACGAGCAGCGCCGACAACGGTGCTGGCGGTTCCGACAACTACACGATCGCCCAGGCCGACGCCTGGAACCAGTTGATCCAGATCAGTCCCTTCGGGGCCGAGTGGGTGACTCCCAATTCCAACACTGCTAGCGAAGGCTTGCCCGGCTCGACCTTCCTGGGGAGCCCGTCGTTCTCCTGGACGCAGTTCGCCCCGGTCGCCAACGGCGATACACCAGGGCTCCTCCAGATCACGGTGCCGGACGCCACGCTCGGCACGCCCGGCCCGGGTTGGACGTTCGTCGTCACCCTCCAGGCGCAGGGTGGCACGAACCTCAACGGCAACCCCACAGACCCCGCCAACTACGCCTTCCCCCGCAGCTTCGATGCGACCGAGGGGTCCTACAACCCAGGGGTCTGCTCGTACGCCGTAGCGACGGGCAGCAGCCCGCCGGCGATCTGTTCCGCCAACCCGAGCACGGTGCCGAACGTGTTCGACACGATCCCGCCGGCAGGGGTGACGGTCCAGGGCGAGGTCGCCGAGGCCAACTGGCCGCCCGCGCTCCAGGGCGTGACCGTGCCTTAGACGCCGCTACCTGGTGGGTTGGCAACGGTAACCAGGCCCGAGCCCGCGAAGGGGTGACACGCTCCAGGCTCCGCCGCCAGAGGGGCAGCGGAGCCTGCCATTTTCACTAGCGACCGGCGCTTCCCGGGCACATGGACTTAGACGCATTCGAGGCGGTTTGGGTACACAACATTGGGCCCAATCTCGCCTCGCCCCTCGCGCCATTCGCGCTGCTCCGCGGAGGCGGCAGCGACGTCGGCGAGACCTTTGGCCTGCCGCACACCCCGAGGCGGCTGCTGCTGATAGCCCCCGTAGTGGCCGACAGGGCTCCAGTCGTAAGGGATCGCTGGTAATGGAGGGGCCGTGCCCTCGAACTCTCCCGCCGAGTAGACGGCCCGTCCGCCAACCACGGTGCACAGGGACTCGATCCGGGAAATATCCTCCTCCGGGACGCTGAAGTAGTCGGCTGACAATATCGCCAGGTCGCCGTACTTACCAACGCTAATGGTCCCCTTTACGGCCGACTCGGCGGAGAAATCGGCCCCGGCGGTTGTGTACATGTCCAGGGCCACCTCCCGCGAGACCCGGTTCTCGGGCGGGTATAACTGCGCGCCCCCGACGGTGCGGCCAGTTACCAGCCACGACAGCGACAACCAGGGGTTGTACGACGATACCCGGGGGGCGTCAGTACCGGCCCCGACCCGGAGCCCCATGTCGAGCATGGCTTTGACGGGCGGCGACACCGCTGCCCGCTCGGCCCCATATCTCCGGGCGAAGTCCGAGCCCTGGTAGGCCATACGATGCTGCACCGAGATGGAGCCGCCCAACGCCCTGACGCGCTCGAGACTGCCCCGGCTGATGGTCTCGGCGTGGTCGAAGATCCAATGCGTCCCGTCCGGCCAGGCGCCGTCGGCGTGGATCCGTTCGAAGACGTCGAGAGCGGTGCGGATCGACTCGTCGTAGGTGGCGTGCATGCGGAACCCCCAGCCATTGGCCAGCAACAGCCGCGCGGCGGCGTCGAGGTCGTCTGCAGCGTTGGCCGGGAGCTCCGGGCGGGGCTCGGAGAAGTTCTCGTAGTCGCCCGTTGCCCACACCAGGTTCTCGCCGACACCATTGCAGCGCAGCCACTCGTCCCCGTCCCCGGGGCGGACCATCTCCATCCACCGCTTGAAATCGTCGAGCTCCTGCCCTGGGGTCTGCGGGAACAGGTAGTACGCCAGGCGGAGGTTGAGGCTGCCTTCGGCGGCCAGCTGCATGACAGAGCTGTAATTGTCGGGGAAGCTCTGGGAGCCCCCAGCGGCATCCATTGCACTGGTCAGGCCGAAGCGGTTCAAGTCTTGGACCAGATAGCGGGTCGAGACGAGCTGCTCGTCGGGCCCAGGATCCGGAACCTGGGCCAGGGTCGAATAGATCAGCGCAGGGCTCGGCGTGGCGAGCAGCAGGCCGGTGGGGTCGCCAGCGTAGTCCCGTACGAGCTGGCCACCGGGAGGGTCCGGGGTCGCGCTGGTGTAGCCGATGGCCTGCAGAGCCGCCTGGTTGAGCAAGGCCGCTTGGTAGGTATGGGTGACGACCACGGGCGTGTCGGGGGCGGCTTTGTTGAGCTCGCCGACGGTGGGCATCCGTTGTTCGAAAAACTGCTCGCTAGACCAGCCCCCGACCACCCGGACCCACTGCCCGGGAGGGGTGCGCTCGGCCTGCTCGCGCAGCATGTCGAGGGCGGTGCGAAGCGAGGGCACACCGTCCCAGCGGAGCTCGCGCAGGTAACGCAACCCGGTGCGGATGACGTGTTGGTGCGAATCGTTCAAGCCCGGCACCACCCGGCGCCCGCGAGCGTCGATGATGCGGGTGGAGTGCCCGACGTGCGCTGCGACTTCGGCCTCCTCACCGACCGCGACGAAGTTTCCGTCACGGATGGCCACCGCCGATGCCGACGGCCGGCGGCGGTCGCCGGTGTAGATCCTTGCGTTCCTCACCACCAGGTCGGCTGGAGGAAGGGTCCCTAGAACGGGGCGCATCCCCGTCACCGGCATGCTGGGGGTACTTGCGGTAGTCACCTGGCCCTCTCAGTCCTTTCGTGCAAGTTGTAATTCTTAGCTGTTGGGACCTCAGGGAAGTCCACCGGCGTGCCGGGGGAATAGGTGTTCGAGCCGCAACGACAGCGGGTGCGCCGCCCCGGACGGCACGATGCGAGTGGCGAGCAAACCGACGAGGGCAATGGCGGCGGCGACCAGCATGGC
>DATJUH010000218.1:0-9870 GCA_035502515.1 Acidimicrobiales bacterium | reverse complement strand
AGACAACGACGCCGGCGCCTTCGGCACTTATACCCAGGCCGGCCAGAACTACGGCACTCATCTGCTGTGGACACTGCTATTACTCGTGCCCGTCCTGTACGTAAACCAGGAAATGGTGTTGCGCCTGGGCGCCGTTTCCGGTGTTGGCCATGCCCGCTTAATACTCGAGCGTTTCGGCAAGTTCTGGGGCGCGTTCAGCGTCATCGACCTGTTCATCTTGAACGCCCTCACCATCGTGACCGAGTTTATCGGCGTCACATTGGCGGTAGGGTACCTCGGGCTACCGAAGCTTCCTTCTGTCGCCCTGGCCGGCGCCGTCGTGGTAGGGGCGGCCAGCACAGGCAGTTTCCGCCGTTTTGAAAGAGTATGCCTGGCCCTGGTAGCCGGCTCACTCGTGCTGGTCCCGATTTATCTGTCGGTGCACCCGCCGGCCACCCAAATGCTCCACAATTTCGTCGTCCCCGGGCTACCCCACAATACGTCCCTTTCGACGGTGATGCTGCTGATCATCGCCATCGTGGGCACCACCGTGGCGCCATGGCAGCTGTTCTTCCAGCAGTCTTATGTAATAGACAAGCGCATCACGCCCCGGTTCATAAAGTACGAGCGGGTCGACCTCTGGATCGGCATAGTGATCGTCGTGGTCGGGGCGGCGGCCATGGTCGGCTTCTCCGACGCCGTTTTCGCCGGCCGCCCCGGGTTCGGCCATTTCACCACGGCGGCCGGAGTAGCACAGGGGCTCGGGACCAACGTGTCCAGAGCGATGGGTGACCTGTTTGCTATTGCCCTCCTCGATGCCAGCATAATTGGGGCCGCGGCGGTGGGCCTGGCCACGGCTTATGCCGGCGCCGACGTCCTGGGCATAAACCATTCCCTCCACCGCCCTATTACCAAGGCGAAGGGGTTTTACGCGTGTTACGCCGGGCTGATGGTCATTGCCGCGGCATTGGTGTTGATGCCCGGGGCGCCGCTCGGGCTGCTGACCGAGGGTGTGCAGACATTGGCCGGGGTCCTGCTGCCGAGCGCCACCGTTTTCCTCCTGCTCCTCTGCAACGACAAAGAGGTGCTCGGCCCGTGGGTCAACTCCAAAAAGCTGAACCTCTTCACCGCCACCGTCATCGGCATCCTGGTGGTGATGTCGGTCATCCTGACTGCGAGCGTCCTTTTCCCCCAGGTGACCAGCGGCCAGATCATGGCTGTGATGGAGGGCGGGGCGGCGGCGGGGATCCTGGTCGGGCTCTACCTTTTCATCAGGGGCCGGCGCATAGCGACATTGACCGTACCGGTCGAGTGGCAAAAACGGGAAACCTGGCGCATGCCGGCGCTTAACCGGCTGGCCCGGCCGGCTATGTCGGCCCCGCGCAAAATAGGTCTGGCCACTCTCCGGTGCTACTTATTGATTGCGTTCGCCCTCGTTGTGGTGAAGGTGGTCGAAGTGGCGGTGAAGTAAGGGCCATTTCTCCACAAGGCTTAGAGGTGGAACGGGCCGGCGAGCGTGGCCGCGCTCGCCGCCTGCCCCAGACTGGCCACGCCCGTCAACTGACAAATGGTGTGGAGAACGGAAAAATCGTCCAGTGGAACGCCCGACCGGGTGCCGGGACGAGTCGATGCCGAGATGACTATCAACGGCACATGAGAAGGGGCGTTGCCCCCGCCCGCGCCCTCGTCCCTGGCGATGAATACAGCCAGGTGGCCGGAACGGTAAGCCGGGCTGGCCAGTATCTGCGGCAGCCAGCCCGCCAACCAGCTATCTGCTCCGGCGACGGTGCCGTCGTGCATGTCGTCGAGCAGGTCCGGGGTTACCGTGGCCAGTGCGCCTGACGGGCCCGACAGCAGGGCCCGGTGCATATTCCCGCCAGCGGTTGTCCCCATGGGTTGGTCCCAGGCTTCACAAGTGCGCCTGATCGGGTGTAATAATGTAATAAGCCGCCGGGTTGTGCTTGGCCGCATACTGGCCGTAACTGGCTAAACCACAATTGTTGCCCGTTGACTCGACATATGACCGCCGTTGCTTCTTGGCCAGCACCAGCTCGGAAAAGATGGACCCGGCCGAGGTGGTACAGGCTGCCTGCGGGTCGCAATCGCTCGTCCACGGCCACGAGGTAAATGACCGCCCCGAGGTCATTTCCATGTAATTGGGCAAAGACGGGTGGGTCGGAGCGTCATATTGAGTAGCCAGCCCGCACTTGGCCGCCAAACGATTGAGCTCAGGAGCGGCCGCGTTGCCGATGATCGAGCTGTAGGTGTGGTTCTCCTCCCATATAAGGAGGACCTGGTCGGCCACCGGTCGGCCCGTCAGTGTCCCGCACGGCCGGACGATGCTCGGTATTGCCGCCGCCATCGCCGGCACCGCCTGCGCTCCGGCGGCATTGCCGCCGGCCAACCCAAGCATCGCCACCGCGCCGGGGAGGCCGGGAACCGCCATATTTGACGCCCTGGCCAAAAAGCCCACCGGGCAGATAGTACTTGCCCGTCAGGGGGCCGGGATCGTAGCCGCGGGCGCGTCTCGGGCCATCTTGCGGCCCAGGGCGACCAGGTAATCACCCAGCTCGTCCAGCGTGAGGCCCCCCATCCGGTCCGCCATCGAGCAGCCGGCCACGCTGATCCGCAACGCCCGCTCGACGGCCTCTTCGACGTCACCCCACGGGAACCATGGCTTGTGCATCATTAGTGAGGCCAACCCGTGGGCCGCCGACCAGAGGTCAAGACCGAGCTGCATCGGCCCCGGCTCGGCCGAAAAGATCCCGGCGTCAATACATTCCTGGACCGTCTCCAGCAGCTGAGTGAAGCAGTTATTGGAGAGGACGCCGTCCACGTTCCTGGGTTCGCCCGAAGTCATGAAGGCCAGCCGGTAGTGCTCCGGCTTGTCCAGGGCAAAATGTACGTAGGCGCGGCCCTGGGCCATCAGCCGCTCGAGCGGGCTGCCGCCCTGCGCCGCCGCCTCCGCCATGGCCACCCCGAGCATTTCGAACACCTCGGCACAGACCGCGTCGAGCAGGTCGTCTTTGTCCTTGAAATGAAGGTATATCGACGGAGTGGTGACCCCGACCCGCTCGGCGACGGCGCGGACCGATACGGCGTTTTGGTCGCCGGTCTGGGCCAGAAGGTCCCTCGCCGCGGCCAGGATTTCCCCGCGGAGGGCTTCGCCCTGCCCTCTGGCCGCCCTATGCCGGCGGGAGCTCGTACTCGGGGCTACTGACATTGAACCTCGGCTTGCTCGGCGCTCGCAGCGGCAACCAGCGCGGCGTCCACCAGTTGGCCCGGCCGGCCAGGCGCATGAAGGCCGGGACCAGGATCCCGCGCACCAGCGTGGCGTCCATGAGGACGGCCAGCGCCATTCCGACGCCGAACAACTTGATGAAGCTGATCTGAGAAGTGGCGATGGCTATGAACACTATCGAGATCAGGGCGGCCGCGGCCGTCACGATGCGGCCGGTGCGTTCCAGGCCCGTCGCTACCGCAGCCGTATTAGCGGCCGCCGACCGGTCGGAGCGGTCCCACTCCTCCTTGATGCGCGAGAGCAGGAACACCTCGTAGTCCATCGACAGCCCGAAAGCAATGCAGAACATGAGGATCGGCATACTGGCGTTCAAGTACCCGGTAGCACCGACCCCTCCCAGTAGGCCCGACAGATGGCCTTCCTGGAAGATCCACACCATGGCCCCGAACGTCGCCGAAAGCGACAGCACATTCAACACAAGGGCTTTCACGGGGATGAGCAGGCTGCGGGTGAACGAGAACAGCACCACCAGGGTTGAAAGGGCGATGAGGCCAAGGGCCAGCGGCAGGAGCCCGCCCAGTGCGTTCAGCGAGTCGAGGTTCCTGGCCGCCAAGCCGGTCACCATGGCTTGGGCGGGGGCCGGCGCAGCCCGGACGGCCTGCACCAGGTCCTGTCCGGCACTGGAGTAGGGATTGACGTTGTTCTCTACGGTGAGGTAAGTACTGCCGCCTACGACAGGGGTCGACAGCGAGCCCACATGGCCCCCTGAGGCGAAGGAGCCCTCCGGGGAGACCACTCCGTCCACGCCCCTTTCGAGTGACAGCTGAGCGGCATAAGCCGAAAGCTGCGCCGGCGAGGTGGCACCCAGTTCAGGCAGGACCACCGTCAAGGCGTTGGCGCTGTTCTGGCTGAAATCAGTGCGCAGGACGTCACCCACCTGGCGAGCGCCGGCGGACGCGGGGAGGACCCGGTCGTCGGGCAACCCGAAGCGCACGGAGAGGAACGGAGCGCCGAGCAGCAGGAGGATGGCCACCACGGCGCCGCCAAACGCCCACGGACGCCTCATCACCGCCAT
The DNA here is from genome assembly GCA_035502515.1 of Acidimicrobiales bacterium. Classification (GTDB taxonomy): domain Bacteria; phylum Actinomycetota; class Acidimicrobiia; order Acidimicrobiales; family Palsa-688; genus Fen-671. Next base: position 5,575 of record DATJUH010000218.1, on the reverse strand, counting down.
CGCCAGCCGGCGCCAGAAACCACCCTCGGCCGATCCCTCCGCCCGGGCGGGCACCCTCGCCAAGCGCCGCAGCGGGGGCCGTACATCCCAGGCGTTGACCCGCCGGCCGAGGAGGCTCAGTATCGCCGGCAGGATGATTACCGCCCCGAGAGCGGCGATGGCCACGACGGCCAAGCCGGCGTAGGCAAAAGAGCGCAGGAAGTAGAACGGGAAAACCAGCATGGCGGCCATCGACAGCCCGACCGTGACCGACGAAAACAGGACAGTACGACCGGCCGAACGGGTCGCCACCTGCACCGCTTCGGGCACGCTCGTGCCTTTGCGCAGCTCCTCCCGGTAACGGCTCAAGATGAAGAGGCTGTAATCGATGGCCAGGCCCAGGCCCAGTGCCGTGGTCAAGTTGAGGGCATAGATCGACACGGGTACGAACGACGTCAGCAGCCTGAGGACGGCCAGCGTCCCCACAATGGCCACCCCGCCTACAGCCAGTGGCAGCAGAGCGGCGACGATGCTCCCGAAGACGAAGATGAGCGCCACCAGTGTCAAGGGAACGGCCACCGATTCAGCGATCGAGAGGTCGTGGGAAATCTGCGTGCTGATCTGGTCGTTCGTCACCGTGAGCCCACCCGCTCGCACGGTCACCCCGTCCCTCGTGCCGTCGAAGCGCTGGGCCAGCGCCGCCCCGCGCTTGGGGGTCACGTTGTCGTTGCCGAGGACATGCGCCGTCACCAGGGCGGAAAGACCGTCATTGCTCACGAACCCCGAGCGAGCGGCGGGCGGGTTGGACCAGTACGAAGCGACGCCGCCGACGTCCGGTTGGCGCCTCAGGTCGGCGGCCAGCGTGGTGCCGACGGTGCGAGCGGCGGGGCTGTTCACGCCGGCCGCGCTCTGCAACAGGAACACCAGGTTGGGGTCGCCCTGGTGGAACTTGCCCGCCAGCAGGGCGTCGGCCCTGGTCGATGGGGAGCTGGAGTCGGTGAAACCCCCTGACGACAGGTGGGACACCGCCGAGCCGCCGTAGGCGGCCGCCCCCAGCACGACCAAGAGGACCAGGAGCAGCACCTGGCGTGAATGTGAGGTTACGAACCGGGCCAAACGGCTGAGCATCGAGACCACCACCTTTCGTTTCTGGGTTCGGGTTTCTGGTTTCTGGGTTTTCCGGGTTTCTGGCTTCCGGCGCCACGCCGGCGCCTCCTAGCTCCATTTCCTGGTTACCAGAGTTATCTTATCAACGATAACCTAACGGCGTCAAGAGTTTTGATGAAGCTATCGGCCGGCTCTTTCTCGCATCCCCCTCGGCTGTAACCGGGCGTTAGTGTCCTCCTATGACCACCCCGATCTACGAGCTGTGTGACGCCTACGTCCAGCGGACGGCCCAACTGGACCCGGTGGGTGCCACCGGGCGCGGGATCGTCGGCTACGACGACAAGATGACCGACTACTCGCCGGAAGGCGTCGAATCGCGCACCGAGCTCGACCGGACGACGCTGGCGGAGCTCGCCGGGCTCGAGCCCGAAAACGACCGTGACCGCATCGCCGCCGACTTCCTGGCTGAACGCCTCGGCTCGATGCTCGCTCTCGACGAAGCGGGAGAAACACTCCGGACATTGCGCACAATCGGCAGCCCTTTCCAGGGTATCCGCGGCGTTTTCGACGTAATGCCGCGTAATACCGAGGACGAGTGGCAGATAATCGCCACCCGTATCGAGTTGGTGCCCTCCGGCCTCGACGGTTTCAAGGCGTCGCTGGTGGAAACGACCCGCCGCCGCCTGCCACCAGCCCGGCGCCAGGTCCTTGCCTGCGCAGAACAGGGCGCCACCTGGGCCGGGCAGCGCCAGCACCGGCCGTACTTTGCCAACCTGGTCGGCAACTACACCGGCGATAACGACGCCTTGAAAGGCCGCCTTACGAAGGCCGCCGATGCCGCCACCGAAGCCTACGGTTCCATGAGCGCCTGGTTGCGCGACGAGCTGGCCCCGCTGGCATCGCCCCGAGATGCCGTCGGTGCCGATCTTTATGCACTGAAGAGCGCCTCCACTTTGGGGGCCAAAGTCGACCCCGAGGAGGCTTACCGGTGGGGCTGGGAGGAGCTGCACCGGCTCGAAGCCGACATGCGCCAGGTGGCCGACCAGATCGTGGCCGGTGCCACCGTCGCCGAGGCCATCGCGTTCCTCGAGTCAGACCCGGGGCGGGCAATTGAAGGCGAAGACCGGTTGCGCGCCTACCTCCAGGACCTGATGGACAGGACGATCGCCGAACTCGACGGCACCCATTTCGACATCCCCGGGCCACTGAAGAAAGTCGAAGCCATGATCGCCCCGCCCGGAGGGGCGGCGGCCATGTACTACACCGGGCCGGCCGAGGATTTCAGCCGTCCGGGCCGCACCTGGTACCCGACCCTGGGGCGGACCACGTTTCCTCTTTGGGGCGAAGTCTCGATCTGCTACCACGAAGGGGTCCCCGGCCATCATCTTCAGGTCGGGCAGGTGCGTTATTTGAAGGACGAACTGTCGCGGTTCCAACGCATGGCGTTCATGCCGGGGCATGGAGAGGGCTGGGCGCTGTACGCGGAGCGTCTGATGGACGAGCTCGGGTACTTCGAGAACCCCGACTATCGCTTGGGTTTTTTGCGAGCCCAAGTAATGCGCGCCGTGCGGGTGGTAGTGGACATCGGGATGCACCTCGAGCTCAGGATCCCCGCCGGCGATGAGTTCCATCCCGGTGACCAATGGACGCCGGAGCTGGGCGAAGAGTTCTTGTTCGAAAGAAGCTGTTTCCCCCGTGACTTCATGGCCAGCGAGCTCGACCGCTACCTGGGCTGGGCCTCGCAGGCCACCTGTTACAAGTTGGGGGAGAGGGTTTGGCTCTCGGCCCGAGATGACCTCCGGCACCAGCTGGGAGATGCGTTCGACCCGAAGGCGTTCCATGCCTACGCCCTCAGCCTCGGCCCGCTCGGTCTCGACCAGTTGGCCGCCGAGCTGGGCGCCTTCGCCGGGCAGGGCGGGCCGTCGACGACCAGGGCGCAGGCCTGACCGTGGGCGGGATGGACCGACGGCAGCTGGCCCGGCGCTTGCGGGAGACCTGCGGGCTCAGGGGCAGCTTCGTGCTCCGTTCAGGCGAGGTCTCGGACTTCTATTTCGACAAGTACCTGTTCGAAGCTGTCCCCGAACTACTTCGAGCAGTGGCCGAGCTTTCCTCGTCCCTCATCCCCGAAGGCACCGAGATCCTGGCCGGCCTGGAGCTTGGAGGAGTACCGATTTCGACCGCCTTATCGCTGCTGACCGGTATCCCGCAGGTCCTCGTGCGTAAAGAGGCGAAGACTTACGGTACCGCCAAGCTGGCCGAGGGGCCGGATATTGCCGGGCGCCGCCTCACGATTATCGAAGATGTAATAACTACGGGGGGCCAGGTGGTGCTCTCGACCGAAGAGCTGCGCCGTCGGGGAGCGGTGGTCGACACGGTGGTGTGCGTCGTCGACCGTCGGCCGGCCGGGAGCGCGGGGCCGGACAAATTGGCCGAAGCCGGGCTGTCCATGCGTCCCCTCTTCACTTTGGGCGAGATCCTGGCCGCTTCGTAGACGGGACGGCGGCGCGTTAGGCGCTGCTACCAGGCCTCGCCGTATAAAAGTACGTACCAGCACCGCCGATAGACCGGGAGCTGTGGGTACTTTTATCTGCCGCCGGTCGCCTGTAGGTACTTTTATTCGATTTCCGGGCAAAAGTCCCACCAGTTGCGCCACCGTGTCGAAAAATGCAATTATCGGGCGCAAAATGCCCGGGCTAGCGAGGAGTTTTCGACGCCGCCCCGCCGGAGATGTATTCAGGGCAGTTCCATCGCCAGCTCCAACTCGTCGTGGACGGCGATGCCGAAAGAGCCCACTAACGAGATGGCCGGCTTGATCTGGCGGGCCACGTCGACGGCGCCCACATGCACCGCCACCAGCCGGAGCCCGCGCCGCTGGTAGAAGCGAAGGGCGTCCAGGTTGTCATTGGTCGTTGTTAGCCACAGACGCCGGCACCCTTCTGCCAGAGCCCGCTCTCTGGCCGCAGCCAGAAGAGCGCTGCCCACCCCACGGCGCGGGACCAGGGCGTCAATGGTCACGACCTCGCACTGACCGTGTTCGATGCGGTAGGTCAACAAGCCGGCCCGTTCTCCTTCGGTTTCAGCGACCAGGGCTGGAAGCTGGTCGGCCAGGAGGCTGCGGCCCCGGCTGACAATCGTCGTCGCACCCCACCGTTCCTGAAGGACGCCGGATATCCATGACCGGTCAGGCCACAACCGGTCCTCCCGAGGTACCGGCCGCACCGAGACCGGCCCGGGCCGCCGGGTCTCCCACTTCTCCATGAGCTCCAGACGGTTGCCGAAAGCGTCGTCGATGTAGACACGGTCGTAACCCTCGAGCGGCTCGTCGCGGCGAACGGCTACTCCGGCGCCTTTCAGCTTCCGGCACAGCTCGGCCAGACCTTCGACCAGCAGGCCCACATGCGCCTTCTTTGCCGGCCGGAAGTCTTGGTCCACGCCCAGATGGACCCTGGCCGGACCACCTTCGAACCAGCAACCACCTCTTTTTTCCAAATTGGGCGGCTTATCTACGGTCTCGAAGCCCAAGAGGCCGGCATAGAAATCTCTGGCCGGCTGTTCCTGCCCGGGAGGCATGGCCAGCTGGACATGGTCGATGGCGGTGATCTGCATGTCCCCATGGTGCCACCGGAGCCCCGACCTGACTTCACGCCGGCAGGTGCGAGATCGAGGCTGGGCCGACTAAGGTGCTGCGCGCTCAGGTAAGTTTTCGTGCCGCGAAGGAGGACTGATGTGAGCTGGCTACCGGACAGCGAGCGCTACAACAGCATGGTGTACCGCCGGTGCGGGCGGAGCGGGTTGCTCCTACCGGCAATTTCCCTTGGCCTCTGGCAGAACTTCGGGGGGACCCGTCCGCTCGAGCACTCACGGGCCATTCTCCGGCGCGCCTTCGACCTTGGCATCACGCACTTCGACCTGGCCAACAACTACGGCCCTCCGTACGGCTCGGCCGAGGAGTCTTTCGGGAGGATCTTTGCCAAAGATTTTCGCCCCCTGCGCGACGAGCTGATCATTTCCACCAAGGCCGGTTACGACATGTGGCCCGGCCCGTATGGCGAATGGGGGTCACGCAAGTACCTGCTGGCCAGCCTGGACCAGAGCTTGAAGAGAATGGGCCTCGAGTACGTGGACATCTTCTACTCCCACCGTTTCGACCCCGAGACCCCGCTCGAGGAGACGATGGGCGCCCTGGATACCGCCGTGCGCCAAGGAAAGGCTCTTTACGCCGGCATCTCCTCCTACTCCGCCGACCGTACCAGGGAAGCGGCCGCCATCCTCGGGGGCATGGGCACCCGCCTGCTCATCCACCAGCCGTCGTATTCCATTTTCAACCGCTGGGTCGAACCGGACCTGCTCGACGTGCTGGGCGAAGAGGGAATCGGCTGCATCGCGTTCTCACCTCTCGCCCAGGGTTTGCTCACCGACCGCTATCTCAGAGGGGTGCCCGAGGGCTCTCGAGCCACCTTGAACGGTTCGCTCCGGCCCGAGATGCTGA
>DATJUH010000217.1:0-24786 GCA_035502515.1 Acidimicrobiales bacterium | reverse complement strand
CCCTCGCGGGCATAGCGATAAGGGGCAAAACTCTGAGCCACAAAACGGCCGACGCCGGCTTCGCGGGCTCCGGCTATGAGAGCGTCGGTGCCCTGTGTCCGCAGCCGGTTGGTCTCGGCGAAGGTCTTGTCGAGTTTCCTGGAGAAACCGCCCTTGGCCAGGGCGGTCGCCTCGTGCACGACGGCATCTGGTTTGACGTCGTGAACCGCTTCCAGCACGGCCCGTGCATCGAGCAAATCAAGGATAAGGGGTTCGGCTCCAAGGGCCCGGAGGACATGGACTTTGTCGGGAGACCGGCAGGTGCCGACCACTTCGTGGCCCCGGTCGATCAACTGCGGGACGAGGTGGCGCCCGATAGCGCCGCTCGCTCCGGCCACAAAAACACGCATCGCTTTTTCCTTTACAACTACGGGCTTCTTGGCCTTAGGCCACCCATCGCAGCGCTACAAGGGGGGCTCCAGGCACTTTGACCGCCGGGTTGTTCATGCGGGGTTGCATCGGTTTGTCCTTTGACCACAATGGTCCAACTCGTACATCGTCTTTCTGGTATGACACGTGCCGGTGCCGCTTTGTGACGCGCCCACCGCCGGGCGTCCCGGCGCCGCGGTTGTCACGTCCGCCACCGCCCACGGGTCAAAGTGGTAACACGGGGAGGCGCGAGGTTCTATTTGATGGAAGACAGCGAGTGGCTGGCCGGCCGGTTCGAAGAGTTCCGTCCTCGCCTGCGGGCTGTCGCGTACCGGATGCTGGGATCTCTTCCCGAAGCTGACGACGCCGTCCAGGCCGCGTGGGAGCGCGTCAGCAAAGCCGGCGCAGACGGGGTCGACAACCTCGGCGGCTGGCTCACCACGATCGTGGCTCGGGTATGCCTCAACGCATTGCGGTCACGCGCCACCCGGCGGGAGGAACCCCTGGAAGTGCACCTCCCGGACCCGATCGTGTACCCGGACGGAGAACTCAACCCCGAAGAAGAGGCATTGTTGGCCGACTCCGTGGGCCTTGCCCTCCAGGTCGTCATCGACACACTCACCCCGGCCGAGCGGCTGGCCTTTGTTTTGCACGACATGTTCGAGCTGCCTTTCGAGGAGATCGGCCCCGTTGTCGGACGAACACCCGAGGCCACAAGGCAACTCGCCAGCCGGGCTCGCCGGCGGGTCAAGGGAGCCGAGATCTCCATGCCGGAGCACGACGTCGCTCGTCAACGGTCGGTAGTTGATGCCTTTTTCGCCGCCAGCCGTTCGGGCGACTTCGACGCCCTCGTCGCCCTGCTCCACCCCGACGTGGTCCTTCGGGCCGACTTCGGCCCCGGCCGGCCCGAAAGCTCCGCCGTTGTCCGGGGCGCAATGGCCGTGGCCGGGCAAGCGAAACTCGGCGCCCGCCTCGACGCCCAGCTTCACCCCGCTCTCGTGAACGGCGCCGCCGGTGTCGTTATCACCGTCCGCGGACGGCCCTTCGCCGTGATGGCCTTCACCACTGCCGAAGGCAAGATCACGGAGATCGACGCCATCGGCGACCCGCAGCGAGTGGGACGGGTAGCCGCCTCCGTGCTCGCCGGAAGTTGACGCCCTCGGCCGGCGAAATACCGGCGAGCTGCGCCAGTACGGGCCGAGCCCGCCACCCTGGACAGGCGGCCTCAGCCCGAGACCCGAGAAGGGTCGAACTCGAGTACCTGGGTCAGCCGGATGTTGTTCCCTGATGGGTCCCGGAACCCGGTGTCGATCCCGTAAGGCTGACTCGTGGGCGGTTCGCTGAAGACAACGCCGCGGGCGGACAGCTCCTCATAACTGGCCTGGCAGTCGTCTGTCTCGAGGAACAGGGTCCCTCCTGCGCCCTTGGCCACCAGCTCGGACAATGCGGCCGAGGAAGCGGCGTCGAGCATCGGGGCGCCGGGGACGGGCATCAACACGAGCCCGGACTCCTTTTGGCCCGGGGGCCCCACCACCAGCCAGCGAAAGTGCCACGCCTCCATGGTCACGTCGGCTCTGACTTCCCAGCCCAACGTCTTGGTATAGAAGTTGAGCGCCTCGTCCTGGTCGTGTACCCAGAACTGCGTGTTGGCGATCTTTATCACGGAACCTCCCTTTTCGAGTTGTGCCTTGGGACAAAAGCCTAAAGGCCCCCCTCGTGGTCATCTTCTCGAAACGTGCGGTTCTGCGGCCGGCCGTAAGCCAGTGCGATGCACAACGGGATCCGGGCCAACCGGGTGGCCGGTGGCCAGCCGGCCCGGTACGCCGTCGGCGAGTGCCCGAACATCCGTTGGAAACTGGTAGTGAACGAGCCAACGCTCTCCAGACCGACAGCGAAACAGATCCTGGCCACCGGCCAGTCCGTGGTCCGGAGCAGGGCAGCCGCTCGTTCCAAACGGCGGGTCAGCAGGTACTGGTGAGGGGCCTCGCCGAACGCCTGCCTGAACTCCCGGCTGAAATGGGCTTTGGACAGGCCGGCGGCGCGGGCCATATCGGCCACCGAGAGGGCTTCGAAATAGCGCACGTCCGCCAAGTCTTTGGCCCGCAGCAAATGACGGGTGGGGGGAACGGAGTACGCGCTCAACTGGCCTGGCGCTGCCTTTGTAGCCGGGCCTCGGCCAACTCGACGTCCACTGCGCTCTCGACCAGTTGGGGGCCGAGACCGGCTGCGGCCAGGCTGTCCGCCACCGGGCCGCCGGCGGCGAGGACGCCCAGGAGCAGGTGCTCCGTACCTATGTAGTTGTGGCCAAACCGGAGCGCAACCTTCAGAGCGCGGCGCATGACTTCCTGGGCGGCGTCGCTGAAGCGCAACTCTCGTAGTGCAGCCGGGTCAGTGTCATAGCCGCCCGCCGCCGGCCCGGTCCCCAGCGTCCGGAACACGGTTTCGTCCGTCACGCCCAACCTGCGAATAGCTCGGGCCGCCAGGCCGTCCGGTTCGGCCAGGAGGCCGGCCGCGATATGGGGTACTTCGACCTCCGCTCCGCCGGCGGCCGCCGCCAGCTGGCCGGCCGCGGCCACCGCGCTGCGGGCGCGCGGAGCGAAGCGGGAGAACGCCTTTCCCTCAGGCACCAGGTCCTCGTCCCTGGTCACGAACCGCTTCTGGGCCGCCTGTTTGCTAACGCCCATGCTGGCGCCGATCTCGCTCCAGGATGCTCCGGAGGCCCGAGCCTGGTCGACGAAGTACCCGATAAGTGCGTCTGCCTGCTCGTCGAGCCGGTTGGCGGAGATGACGGCGGCGGCCAGATGATCTAGAGGGCCGCCGTCGGGGTGAAGGGCACGGACGTAGGCGATCAGGTTGTCGAGCGGGACCGGGAAGGTAGCCATACGTCAACTCTATGTTGTCTATGATGATCTTGTCAATCGTAGGTTGACGACATCACATCACTTCACATCACATCACTTCATAGGGCCGCAGGTCAGAGCCACGCGATTTTGGCGCGCCAGGTGCGCTTGTCGTTACCCCGGCCCGCAAACGGGCGGCGCCCAGACGAGGGCGGGCCCGTCCGGGGCAGGGCCGGGCCCTGCGGGGCAAGACGCGGCGCCGCCGGGACATCAACCCGAGGTACCGGCCGTCTCCTGCAGGCGGCGGGCCAGAAATCGGCGTTCCGCATCAGTGCCTGCCATTTCGAGAGCTTGCTTGTAGCTCGACGCGGCTTCGGCATTCCGGCCCAGGCGACGGAGCAAGTCGGCACGCGTCGCCGGTAAGAGGTGGTAAGCGTCGAGCGAACCGGAGCGCGCCAACTCCTCTACGAGTACCAGGCCGGCCGCCGGCCCATCCGACATGGCCACGGCGACGGCGTGGTTCAGCCTCACCACCGGCGACGGCAGGTAGCGGGAAAGCTGCTCGTACAGCGCGGCGATCTCGGCCCAGTCCGTCGTGTCCGGGCCGGGAGCCGTTGCATGGCAGGCGGCGATGGCCGCCTGGATCTGGTACGGGCCTGGGCGCTGCCGGCGCAACGCCGTCTCCAATACGCGCACGCCCTCCTCGATCTCGGTCCTGGACCACAACGACCGGTCCTGGTCCTCCAGGGTCACGACGTCTCCCGAGCCGTCCAGGCGGGATTCTTGCCGGGCATGGTGGAAAAGCATCAGGGCCAGCAGCCCGAGCGCTTCCGGCTCATCGGGCATCAACAGAGCCAGCGTCCTGGCCAGCCGGATGGCCTCAACACAGAGGTTGGACCGGACGAGGTTGGCTCCGGCGGTGGCGGAATAACCCTCGTTGAACAGCAAATAGAGGACACCGAGGACAGCAGTCGTCCGTTCGGGCAGAAGATGGGCGGGTGGGACCCGGTAGGGGATGGCGGCGTCGCGGATCTTCTGCTTGGCCCGGACCAGGCGCTTTGCCATCGTCTCTTCGGAGACCATGAACGCCCGCGCAATCTCGCCCGTCGTGAGCCCGGCCAGCGTCCTCAACGTCAGTGCCACCCGGGCCTCGAGGGCGAGCGCCGGGTGACAGCAGGTAAAGATCAACCGGAGGCGGTCGTCAGCAATGCCACTTTCATCGGCGGCCGGACCGCCTGGCGGCCGCCCGTCCTGTTCGTCTCGGGCCACCGTGCGGGCCACTTCCTGCATTTTCAGGGCGCCTGTCGCCGACCTCCGCAGCCGGTCAATGGCGCGGCGGCGCGCCGTGGTGGTGAGCCAGGCGCCGGGGTTGCGAGGAACGCCGCTTTCAGGCCAGTTCTTGAGTGCGACCGTGAAGGCCTCTTGGGCGCACTCCTCGGCCAGGTCCCAGTCGCCCGTCACCCGGATAAGGGTCGCCACAATCCGGCCCCACTCCTCGCGAAAAGCGGAGGCGACGGCGTCTTCGACCTCAGTCACCGACGCTCGCTTCAAAAGAACTGGCGCGCCCGACGGTCATCCCCGGTACGACCAGAGAAATGTCTTCGAGCGCGCCCGCAATGCTCCAGAGTGGTGGTCAAACGCCAGTGGCCCTGGGCTCAGCCCTTCTTGGTCTCCCAGAAAATCCTGTCGATCTCGGCTATCTGACGAAGCAGTTCGTCCGCCACCGCGACGTCGGTCGAGTGCTTGGTCTCACCCGCTTGCTTGGTCGCTTTCCAGAAAAGGTCGTGGAGCTCGGGGTACTTCTCCAGGTGCGGCGGCTTGAAATAGTCCGTCCACAAGACCCACAGGTGGTGCTTGACGAGGTCTGCGCGCTCCTCTTTGATGAACAGGCAACGAGACTTGAAAACCTCGTCCGTAGAGGCGTGGTACTTCTCGAGGATGGCCTTGACGGAATCGGCTTCGACCTTCGCCTGTACCGGGTCGTACACACCACACGGCAAATCGCAGTGGGCATAGGCAGCGCGGGGCGAGCTCACGCGGTCGGCCAGGGCCAGCAAACGCACCAGCAAGGTCATGAGAAAGGCTCCTTTTTGCGTGGTCGGTTGTGCAAGGGTACGTGCCGTGGGACACGGTCAACGCACACGTTATAGCGCCTGTGCTGCTAACCGCCCAGTCCTGTGCCCGGGGCCGGCGACGGCAGTAACCGGGTCGCTCCCCGCCGGCAAGCGTCCGCGCCCCGTGACCGTCGCCGTCCTGCTCGCCGCCTGGTTGGCGGTGGCGTGGTCGGCGTGGAGGGTATGGCGGCAGTTCGAGCGGGTCGAAGTGTTCGGCCAGAGCATGGTCCCCGCCCTCCAGCCCGGTGACCACGTCCTCGTCCGCAAGAACGCGTCGGTGCGCCGAGGCGATATTGTGGCCGCGTCTGACCCGAGGGCGCCGGCGCGCTCGGTGCTAAAACGGGTGGCCGGTGTCAGCGATGAGGGCGTTTTCCTGCTCGGGGACAACGCCGAGCACAGCACGGACAGCCGGCAGTGGGGGCCGGTCCCGATGACCTCGGTCCAGGGAAAGGCCATCTACCGTTATGCGCCACCGGCCCGGGCCGGAAGACTTCCGAAATATGTTCCAGACGGGGGACAAATGGTAGAAACAGAGTTCACGGAGGAAATGGCGGCCGCCGGCCGGCCGGTGTCGGTCTGGGCCAACGGCCCGGGTGACACCTATGGCGTCCATACGCACAGCTACGGGAAGATCCTGTGCTGCCTCGAGGGTTCCATAACTTTCCACACCGACAAGGGCGATGTGGCCCTGGAGGCGGGCGACCGGATGGTGCTCCCACCCGGCACTCCCCACTCGGCCACAGTGGGTACCAAGGGAACGCGTTGCGCAGAGGCGCACATCCTTTCGAGCTGAGGCCTCTCTAGGCCGGTAGTACCCACTCCTTTAGGTACTGCTCACGCTTTTCCGCCCAGTCCTCGGACGTAATCGCATACCGGACGTGGTCCTCCCAGACGCCATTAATCTCGAGGTACCGCATAGCGATACCTTCGTTGCGCAACCCGAGTTTTTCGGCTACCCGGTTGCTCGGGCGGTTGCGAGGGATAATGGACACCTGGAGCCGATGGAGCATGAGCTCTTCAAAGGCAAACCTGGCCACGACCACAAAGGCTTCGGGGACGTAGCCGTTGCCGGCCATGGCCTCGTCGATCCAGTACCCCACATACGCAGTTTGGAAAGGGCCCCGCTGTACTGACGAGATATTTATCTCGCCGACAAAGCGGCCCCCGACAAAGATCCCGAACCCATAGCCGGTGCCCAGCTCTCGTTCCCGCATACGCGCGTTGCAGCGAGCTACCCACGCCCTCTTGTCGACGGCCGGGTCGGGCTGGCCGGGGATCGGGCGCTGTTCCCATTTGACGAGCCAATCACGCGATCGGGTCCGGACCTCGCGCCAGGCGTCGAAATCGGACGCCACCAACGGCCGCAATACAACTCTCCGCCCGCGCAGCTCGGGGTACACAACGGTATGGCCCCATGTCACAGTGGCAATGCTACTTGCGTAAGGTTGGCCCTTTGTCAAGCCGAATGAGCGTGATAATGAGGCCGTCCAGGATGTCCGACTCGGACACCAGGCACTCGGCGAAACCGAAATGCTGCATCAACGTGACCAAGACCAGGCTGCCGCCCACGATAACCGGTGCTCTGGCCGGCTCGATACCCGGCAGGAGAGCGCGTTCGGCCCCGGGGCGAGAGGCGAAGACGGCCAGTGCCCGCTCGGCGGCCGGCCTGGACAACCTGTAGTGGTGGACAGCGTCGTGGTCGCAGGACTCAAGTCCCAGGTCGTAACAGGCGAGGGCGCAAACCGTACCCGCCAGGCCTACGAGTGTGCGCGCCGAGCGCAGCCCCGGCACGTCCGGCTCGACGTGGCGGAACTGCTCTTGTAACCACGAGCTCGCCTGCACGAGCTGGTCCTTGGTGGGCGGGTCGTCATGCAAGAACCGCTCGGTCACCCGCACGCAGCCAAGGTCGAGTGAACGGGCACCGGGGTTGGCCGGCCCGACAACCAGTTCGGTGGACCCACCACCTATGTCGGCCACAAGCCATGGGCCGGCGCCGGCGTCCAGCTCGGCGGTGGCGCCCAGGAAGGACAACGCCGCCTCCTCTTGGCCGCTCAGCAGGCAAAGAGGAGTACCGACTACGTCCTCGGCCGCCCGGGAAAATGACCCCCTGTTAGTGGCATCTCTGAGCGCCGAGGTCCCCACCATTCGAGCGGTGCTGACACCGTGGGCATCCATGAGCTCCCTGTACTCGCGCAAGACCGAGAGCACCCGCTCGATAGAGTCCGCCCGCAGTTCCCGGGTCGCGTCGACCCCTCGCCCGAGGCCCGTCAACCGCGTCAGCCTCTTGATCGGCTCGCCATCAGGATTGGCGATCAGCAACCGGGTCGACAGGGTCCCGCAGTCGACCGCGCCGTAGTTACCCACCGACCTCGGGCGCCGGTGCGCCACCCATGGGCCCGCCCGTGGCCAGCCGTTCGGCCACCCAGCGGCCCACCGGGTCGTCGCCTCCCACGAGGTACCAGGCGTAATGGGCGTGCAGGCACTTGACTCCTCGCCTGGTCCCGCCGACGCCGCCCGCCGGGCGCGGCCCGGCCCAGCCGGCAGGGATCGCCGCGTCCCGTTCGGCCGCATACTGGCGGTGGGCTCGTCCCAGTTCCTCCGGGTCGACCGCTTGTTCGGCTGCGCCCACCCCACCGGCAGCCTCGAGGCGGTCGACGGCGAGCTTGGCCCGCTTGCCCACCAGCCAGTAACGGGTAGGCATCGGCGTGCCGTCGTCCAGTACCGGACCGTTCCGTATCACAACCGGGCTTCCGTCCCCGTCGCGGAGCACGACCTCGAACGGCTGGCGCGGTTGACGGCCCAACAAAGCCCTCAAGTCCTCGTGTTTGCTCAGCGTCGCCAAAGCCCTCAGGTCCCAGGTCCTGGCTCTGGCTACTTTGGCCCGCGCCGCCGATCAGCCGCTTACAGGTAGTGCCAGAACTCCAGCGAAGAGTACCAGGCCGCGTGCTCGGGCGGAGGCGGGGGTGGCGGCTGGGGCCGGCTGGGTGCGGGCAGGACCATAAAGGCCTGCTGGCCGGGCTTGACAAGGCCGTACTCCTGACGGGCGATCTGCTCGATGGTGGCGTTGTCCTGCAGCGCCGAACTTTCGGCCGCCAGTTTGGAGTCTTCCGCTTTCAGTACCGCCACCGTTTGCTCTTCGGCCGCGATGTTCTGCTTCTGGGCCAGGTAGGTGCGGGCCGGGAAGACAAACAAGTACATGGCCCCGCCCAGGACCAGCAGCACCAGCGCAATCTTGACGACAAAACGCATACGGGCCCCGACCTGTTGCTCATGTGAAAACTGTGACCAGAGTTAACAGAGAGACAGTAGCTTACCGACGAGCGTTAACAACGAATTGGACCGTCGGCGGCCTCCGAGCGCCAGTCGGGACGCCGCCGTAGGGCCTCTTGTTCCTCCTGGTTGGCGCTCCCTCGCCGCTCCACCTTCAGGCGGGGACTTAAACTAAGACCTGGGGGCAAAAGTTTGTGTGGAGGTGGCACTTAACCGGGTAAGCAACCCGGTGGAGTAACCGAGCAACCACGCACACGGGGGGTTAGACCATGGTCCAACGAAGGCCGACTCTGTCCGTTGTCCCCGCCGCCCAGCGGCCGGCCGCCTTCACCGGGCGACACCAGATGGGGCGAGTAAGAACAGGCGCACCGGCAAGAGCCGTGCTGGCCGCCGGCTTGGCCTCGCTATTGGCGGCCATCTCGACCGCACCCGCGGGCGCGGCGCCGCTGGGCCCGGCCGGCAATAGCGTGTCCCCTATCGCCCTGGGGCTCAACACGGCCCCGTGGGACTACGTCTATGCCGCGCCGGTTTCGAGTGGCGGAGGAGAGGACGTCATCCAGCCGCTCCTGAAGGGGGCAGGTATCGACATGATGCGGTACGGAGGCGGCTCGTACGCGGACTACTACGACTGGTCGACCAACACCGATATCCAGACCTGCATCTGGGGCAACCCGTACGGGACCTTCACCGGCGCGCCGGCGCCTTACGACACCACCGCTCCTTTCACGGGAGCCAGCTGTGACAACACGGACTCACTTGACTTCGACCAGTTCTCGACCCAGGCCAAGGCGGTCGGCGCCCAGAGCATGGTCACGGTCAACTACGGATCGGGCACACCGGCTGAAGCGGCGGCATGGGTCAGCCATTCGCTGACCACATCTGGCGACAGCGTCGCCCTCTGGGAAGTCGGAAACGAGAATTACGGCTGCTGGGAAGTCAATAACTGGTTGGCGCAGGCCCCGGAGAACTACCAGGGGTACCAGCCCAACAATTACAGCTCGCCCGGGAACGCCACGTGCCCGCAGACGACGCAGGGCAACGCCACCGGTACCCAGACCCTGGCCACGTCCTATGCGGTGAACGCTCGTCGCTTCCTGCTGGCGATGAAAGGGGCCGACCGCTCAGCCCAGATCGGTGTGCCCTGGGCGTTTGGCAGCGGGGTCGGGGGCGCGTCAGTGCCGGACAATACGGAGTGGAACAACACTGTCCTGGGCCGGGACGGCGACCTGGTGAACTTCGTCGACGCTCACTACTACCCGTTCAGCTTCGGCGGCGCTACGGGTGGCAGCAACCCGACAGACCAGCAAGTGCTCGAAAGCCTGATGGCGGTGCCGTCGCTCTACCAGCAGATCCGGTCGGAACTCAACGCCTATGACCCGAAGGCGAAGGTCGTAGTGGGCGAAACGAACGTCTCCAACAACGAGACGACAACGGTCTGCACACCGACCGGCGCTCTGTTCGCCGCCGGCGACGTCCTGTCCTGGCTGGCTGCCGGCGCAGAGACCGTGGCCTGGTGGGACATGAACAACTACGGCAACAGCGGCTCTACGTGCGTCAACTCCGACTATGGCATGTTCACGTCGGGGTCACCGCCGGTACCCGAGACCCCCTACTACGGGTACGTACTGGCGTCCTTGGTAGCCCAACCGCACGCCTTCCTCTCCGCCCTCCCCACCTCGGACCCGGACGACGTGCTGGGCTACCAGTCGGTGCTGCCCAACGGTCACGGCGCGGTTGCCTTCATCAACACCAACACCGCGTCGGCGGAGACTGTCACCTTCCACCCCGACCTGCCTCTCGGGGGCGACCTCAAGACGTGGACCTACAGCGCCGGCAGCCAGAACTCGACCAACTCCCAAATCGTCCAGGGCAGCGCCAGCCGCTCGTCCGTTGCCCATGGCATTACCCTCCCGGCCGAGTCCATGGTCGTCCTGGCGTCATAAGACCAGCCTTCCGGCATCCCACTCAACGCCGAAGCGCCCCGGCCGGCCATGGCCGGGGCGACAGGCGGCCGGGTACTCGAGCCGCCGGGTAAAAGTACCGCCTAGCCCCCCGGGAAATGGCCACGTCTGTTGCATCTTTCGACAGAGGGCCGCCGCCTGCAGGTACTATTAGCTGTTTTCCGGATATAAGTGCGCATGGTTCCGAGCTGGCGACAGCCCGGGTTGAGTGCCGGCGCATGATCTCGGTGCAAAGTGCCCATGGTTCCCGGCCGGCGACAACCCGGGTTGAGTGCCGGCGCATGATCTCGGTGCAATCAAAGGTTCTTGTCGCGTTTCGGTGTTCTTTTTGCATCAAAGCGCGACAAGAACCACCGATGACACCGAGAAAGAAGGGCCGGCGACAGCCCGGGCAGGAAGAGAGCCGGGTACTCTGCGGGCGTGACCTACAGGGTATCCAGCTGGACCGACCACGAACTCTTGAGCGACCAGTACCGGAGCGATGAGAACCTCCACGCCCGGCAAGCGATTTACGCTTTCCAGCAACCACACATCGACTTGCCGGAAGTCGTCGTCGGTCTCCTCGATGCCAAAGGCAACGAGGTCGTGGTCGATGTCGGTTGCGGCAACGGGCGCTATTTGAGCGAGCTGAAAACGCGCCGCCACACCGGCCCGGTTATCGGTGTCGACATGTCCTTCGGCATGTTGGTGGCGGCCCGGGACGAAAGCGCGGACGCCATGCTCGTTTGCGGCGACGGCAGCGCTCTTCCCGTCAGGTCAGGCCGCGCCAACCTGGCGCTCGTCATGCACATGCTCTACCACGTCCCCGAGCCCTGGCTGGCCGTCAAGGAACTGCGGCGGGTAACCGCTAATGGAGGGCGGGTATTAGTCGGGCTGAACGGTGACGACCACCTGCAAGAACTGCGCGCCGCAATAGCGGCCACGGCCGCAGACTTCGGCCTCCGGGTCGAGGGGCCCGGAGAGCGTTTGAGCTTGGCTGATGGCGAAAAACTGATGCGGGCAGCGTTCGCGACGGTGGTCCGCCACGATTTCGAGAGCGAACTTGTCGTGCCCGGCCCGGCCCCGGTGGAGTCCTATATAAGGAGCACCATCAGCATGAAGTTGCTACCCGAGGCGCAGCGTAACGACTATGTAGCGGGCGTGCTGGGCCAATTACCCATTAGCGATAAGGGCGAGTTCCGGGTAAAAACCCATTCAGGCTGCCTCGTGTGTTCATGACGGCAGTGGGTCAGACTGCCGCCTCGGCCGCCTTTACCTCTTCCCACAACAGGTCGAGCTGACCGAGGTCGAGATCGGACAGCTCCGCTCCGCGCTGGGCGGCCAGCACCTCCACGGCCATGAAGCGGCGCCGGAACTTGGCCGTCGCCTCTCGAAGGGCCGCCTCGGGGTCGACTTTCAAATGACGGGCCACGTTGACCACAGCGAACAACAGGTCCCCCAGCTCGTCCCGTACGGCACCCTCGTCCCTGGGCGGCGCCGTCGGTTCATCTGATGCGCCCGGCGTCTCGGTGGCAATCGCCTCGGCCAACTCGGACAGCTCCTCGCCGATTTTCGGCATGGCGCCCTCGGCCCCTTCCCAGTCGAAGCCGGCCGCGGCCGCTTTCCTTTGGATCTTGTGGGCATAAAGGAGCGCCGGCAGGTCGCGCGGGACGTCGTCCATTATGCTCGTCCGCCCTTTTTCCTTCTGCTTGATCTGCTCCCAGTTCCGATTGACATCTTCCGCCGTCGCCGCTTCGACATCGCCGAAAACGTGAGGGTGCCTCCGGACGAGCTTGTCGTGGACACGGCGGGCCACGTCGGCCAAAGAGAACTGTCCCTCCTCGGCGGCCAGCACCGAGTGGAACACCACCTGGAACAGCACATCGCCGAGCTCCTCCTCGAGGTGCTCGTACCCCAGGCCGTCCGAGCCGAGTTCCTCAATGGCTTCCAGAGCTTCGTAGGACTCCTCCAGCAGGTAACGCGTGAGGCTCTGGTGCGTCTGCACTTTGTCCCACGGGCACCGTGCCCGCAATGCCAGAGCCAGCTCCTCGAGGCGCACGAAATCGGCGGCCAGCGGCTCGGCCAGCCGCGGCACCCATAAGGTCGTGAGGTGGTCAGGGGCCACGGCCCGGTCGAGATCGGCCCAGTCCACCACGAAGATCGACTCGTCGTCCAGGCCGAGGTGCTGCAACACGGTCACGCCGGCGCCCTGATCGGCCGGCGCCAGCTTGTCGAACACCGACCCGATGGCCAGCTTCACTTCCGACAGGATCTGGGCTGAGTCGCACTGCCCGACCAGCAGGGGGCCGGGAGAACCGGCGCATTCGGCGGCAAAACGGTGACCGTCCACCAGGCGGGCGCCGGCGGCCAGCGGGTCGACACCCAGGCGCTCAAAGGCCAGGTCGGCAAACGAAACACCAGCCAGGACAACCGTCTCCACCCGTGGATCTGCACGCAGTAATTCGACGGTCCGTTCTGCCACCGCCGGTGAGCCGGGCACGGCGTAAAGGACGGCGCCCTCGATGATGGCCGACTCCACCAGCGCATCGACGATGCCCGAGTAAACCTCTTCCAGCGTGGCCGCCGACTCATAGAGATAATCGAAGGCGCGGGCGCCGGGCACGATGCCCGCCGATGGATGGCGCGAGGTCCGGAGCCAGCGCAGAGGTGTGGCCTCGATCGCAGCCACTGTTTCTGCGGTGACCAAGCCCGGCCGGCCGGGGCCGAGGCCCACGACTGTGACCTTCGGCATTGGCGTCACGGTCAGGGGTTTGCCTCGCCTGCCGGCCAAACCTGCGGTATGTACGGCGGCGAGGGCAGCGCCGTGGTCCACGAGCCGAAGGCAGGGTCGATTTTGATATCTGCGGCCTTCAGGATTGTTATGAGGCCCGTATCGCCGGTGTCGCCCTGTACGGGCCACGTATAGGCCGTCGGGCCCGCACCCAGCGCGACCACACCGATAACCGTTGCAACCTGGGCGTTAAAGGGGATGATCGTGCGGGAACGCAACAGGACCACTTCGTACCCCCAGCTCTGAGGCACGGTGCCCGCCTTGCCGGGCGTCAACGCGCTTACCTGCTGACGGAAAGCCAGCGGCTGCTCGATCAACTGCTCGGGCGACTGGCAGTAGCGCGCCCCGACGGCAACGTCGGGGACGGCTGCACCGCTGGCGGCCGCGGTCAGCTCGGCGGCAACCGTCGTCGCCTGCTTTCGGCTAGCGGCCATATCAACGGTCCCATTCGGCCCCGCCACGGAGACGTCCAGGGTGGTCAGGCACACTTGCGACCAGAAAGAAGACAAGTTGCTCTTGTAGAACTGTTCAGCCGTCTTCAGGTTTGGTGGCTTTGTCTGGACCAGCGACAGGTCGGCCGTCGACTGGCTCACAGACGACCGCAGGGCGGCCGGCAACTGCGGCCACACCTGACCGAGCGCCGCCTCCTCGCTCGTCCAGGCAGCAGAAAGTTGGAGGTACGAAGGCGCCTCATGGCGGCCCTCGAGGTACTGCTGGACGGCGGTGGCGCTGACAAGCTCCGTCAACTTGCCGGTCGTCCAGGGCAGGCCAAAATTGCCCGGGCCGGACCCCGTTCCGCTGACGGTGAAGGCGGGCACTGTTTCGCCCTGACTGGCGTACTCCGCCGACTGCGACTTGCTGGCTTCATTGAACGCAGCCACATAGGCCGGGCTCGAAGCCCACCCCTGCAGGTAGTGCGACAGCTCGGGCTGGGTGATGACCTGCCCGTTGACCATGGCCGCCGGAGGGGAGGTAGTACAGGCCGAGAGGCCGGCGCCGAGGATGCCCCCGACGGCCAGGACGGCCAGCGGCTTGGACCGGCTCCGCCAAGAGCCGTACGACCATGTGCCCGGCCGCCAAGTGCCCGCCAGCCGAGGGCGAGAACGACGTCGAACAGAGGCACGGGTCACGGCGGCGCCAATGTTAGTCCGTCGCAGCCACGGCTCGGGAAACGGGGGCGCCCTTGGCTGCGGCGTCAACAGGCGGGATGAGGGCGCGGAGGATATCGACAAGCGTGGAAGCCGGGTCGGCGCCCTTGCGGACCGGCCCGACCAGCTGGCTCTGGTCCTCCTTGTAAACGGAGTGCGGCCACACCCGCCCGAGCCGGACCTGCTCGCTGGCCTTCAGCGAAATGGGCGAGATCCGGGCCACCAGGCTCCCTGGCGGTGTCCCTATCCCGCCGCTGACGACGGTTATGTCCCGCACCCCGAGGCGGACGCACTCCGCCCTCAAGTGAGCGATGCCGAGGAGGGCAGTGGCCGCCTTGGGCAACGGGCCGTAGCGGTCGGTCCACTCGGACTCGACGTCATCGACCTCCTCATGGGTGCCGAGCGTGGCCAGCTTGCGGTAGGCCTCCAGCCTGAGGTCCTCCCGCGCCACATAGCTGGCGGGAAGGTTGGCCGTCATGGGCAGGTCGAGCCGGATCTCGGCCGGCTGGCGCACCGGTTCACCTTTCATGTCGGCGATGGCCTCGCTGACCATTTGGACGTACAGGTCGTAGCCCACAGCCGCGATATGGCCCGACTGGTCGGCCCCGAGGAGGTTGCCGGCCCCCCGGATCTCCAGATCTCGCATGGCGATCTTGAAGCCGGAACCCAGCTCGGTGTGCTCGCCGATCGTCCGCAGGCGCTCGTAGGCTTCCTCGGTCAACTTGTGGTTCGGCGGGTAGAAAAGGTAAGCGTACGCCCGCTGTCCCGCTCTCCCCACCCGGCCTCGAAGCTGGTGGAGCTGGCCGAGCCCAAGCATGTCGGCCCGGTCTATCACGAGAGTGTTGACCGTGGGCATGTCGATGCCGGACTCAACGATGGTGGTGCACACCAGGACGTCGTAACGGCCCTCCCAAAAGTCGAGCACCACTCGCTCGAGGGAACCCTCGTCCATCTGCCCATGGGCAATGGCGACCCGAGCTTCGGGTACCAGTTCCCGAAGGCGGGCAGCCACTTTTTCGATGTCGCGGACGCGGTGGTGGACGAAGAAAACCTGGCCTTCCCGCAGCAGTTCCCGGCGGATAGCTTCGGCCACGGCATGCTCGTCGTACTCACCGACATAAGTCAGGATGGGCCGACGAGCCGCAGGAGGGGTCGCAATCAGAGACAGATCCCTTACTCCAGTCAAGCTCATTTCCAGCGTTCGGGGTATGGGCGATGCCGTCATGGTCAGCACGTCCACGTCGGTGCTCATTTTCTTGATGGCTTCTTTGTGGGTCACCCCGAAACGCTGCTCTTCATCGACGACCAGCAGGCCGAGGGCCTTGAACCTGATGTCCTGAGCCAGCAATTTGTGAGTGCCGACGACGACGTCGACCGACCCGTCCGCCATCCCGTCAGTGACTTTTTTGGCCTCGGCGGGAGTGAGGAAACGGGAAAGCATCTCGACCCGGACCGGGTAATTGGCGAACCGTTCGCTAAAGGTCTGCAGGTGCTGAGAGGCGAGCAAGGTGGTGGGGACCAGCACCGCCACCTGTTTGCCATCCTGGACGGCTTTGAACGCCGCCCTCATGGCCACCTCTGTCTTGCCGAAGCCCACATCGCCGCAAACCAGGCGGTCCATGGGCATTGGTGCCTCCATGTCCGCCTTTACATCGATGATCGCCTTCAGCTGGTCCGGGGTTTCGTTATAGACGAAAGAGTGCTCCATTTCCGTTTGCCAGGGGGTATCCGCAGGGAAAGCGTGACCCGGCGACGAGGCGCGCTTTTTGTACAGGGCGACAAGCTCCTGCGCTATCTCGCGGACGGCCCTGCGCACCCTGGACTTGGTCTTTTGCCATTCGCTGCCGTTCAAGCGGGAAAGCGACGGCTTTTCCCCGCCCGTATAAGGGCGCAGGGCATCGACCTGGTCCGAAGGCACGTAGAGTTTGTCGCCGTCACGGTATTCGAGCAATAAGTAATCGCGCTCCACGTCACCGATGGACCGCTTCACCATTCCGCCGAACCGGGCCACGCCATGCTGAAAATGCACCACGTAGTCCCCGGTTTTCATATCATCGAAGAAGGTCGTGACCTGAGCGGCCCGGGGCCTCGCCTCACGATGGGGCCGGCGGCGCCCGGTCAGGTCGCCTTCGGCGAGCACCGCCAGTTTGAGCGCCGGGTATATAAAGCCCCGGTCGATCGGGGCCACCAGGACGTGGATGCCGCCGCCAAGACCTACATCCAGCCGGCTCCCGGCACCCGAGCCGTCAACAATCGTGGCGCTTATTCCCTCGTCCTGCAGCGACCTGGACAGCCGAGCGGCGCTGCCTTCGTTCTCCGCGCACACGACGACCGTGAAACGGTTCGCCCTCAAGTCGCGCAATTGCGCCAGCAGCCGCTCGTGACCGCCCGCCACCGGGTCCCAGCCCATGGTGGTCACAGCGGGAGTGCCGGGGCCCTCAGGGGCCGGCGTGAGCATCGCCACTGAGGCGTTCGTTGCGCTCAGCAAGCGGTCGAAAGGCAAGTAAAGGCGGGGGAACTCGCGCCCTTCAGCCCCCCACGTGGTGGCCAGTGCGCCGGCCAGGTCGGCCTCTTCCTCCGCGATCTCCACGGCCCGCTCACGCATCCGGCGCGGCTCGACCAGGAAAACTTTCGCGCCCGGCGGGAGGAGGTCGATCAGGAGATGCTCGTCGGCGGTGAGCCAGGGCAACCACGATTCCATGCCGTCGAAACTGAGCCCCTCGGCCAGTCGCTCCCAGGTGTCGCTGCCCCACGGCTCGGCGTCGCCCAGCGCCGCCGCTCGTTCCCGGACCTCCGAGGAGGGCAGGAGCTCCCTGCAGCCGAAGATCACGACCTCGTCCATGTCGCTCACCGAGCGTTGGTCAGCCACAGAGAACTCGGTCAGCCGGTCGACCTCATCACCCCAAAGGTCGATGCGCACCGGCGACACCGCCGTCGACGGGAACACGTCGACGATGGAGCCCCGCACGGCCATTTCCCCCCTGTGCTCGACCTGGTACTCACGCCGGTACCCGAGGTGGGCCAGCTTCTCGACCAGCTCGTCCAGGTCCACCTGTGCCCCGCGCCCCACTTGGAGCGGCTCGCTGTCCTCCACGTGCGGCCCGAGCCGCTGAAGGAGAGCGCGCACGGGCGACACGATGACGGACGGCACCGAAGCGTCTGTGGCGCCATCGCGCAGCCGGCGCAGCCGCCACATCAGCTCCAGCCGCCGGCCCATCGTCTCCACCGCCGGGCTGACCCGTTCGAAGGGCAAGGTCTCCCAGGCGGGGAAAACTGCCACCTCACCGGGGCCGAGCCACACGCCGATCTCGTGCGCCAACCGTTCGGCGAACGAGCCGCTGGGGACCGCCACCACGATGGGCCGGCCCGACCCGTGGTACGCCACGGCGCCTAGGGCGAAGGGCTGGGCCGCTTCGCCGACTGCTACCGTCCGTTCGGCGCCCACGGCCAGGCCGGCGAGGACGCTGTCGCCGTTCGCCAGCGACAGGAGTGGGGCCAGAGGCGGTTCCCCACTGTCTTGGGGCGCGATCGTTTGCACCTGTACTGAAGAAGTCATTGCTCCACCATTAAACGCCTTCTTATAGATGTTTCGGGAACAGACTGAAGATGAGACGGCAGGCGCTCGCTCCAGAAGGTTTCGAAAACGTGCCCGCTTGCACCGGTTTTTTGTGGCGATGACAGGAGCGAGCGGCCGCCGTCTGTTTCACCTAGTTCCCGGAGCCTCTGTAGGGCACCTATCCTCGCCCACTTCCTTTGCCACCCGCCCGTCGTCAACGGCCACAACGCAGGCGCCGGCCACACTCGCGGGGACCGCCACCCGAGCGGTTTCCTTTCGGCCGGGGCCCGGACGGCCTCGTTCGGGGCGAAGGTCTCAGTCGTTTTCGCCCGGCAACGGCCCGGAGACGGCGATGACCGTCTCGTACCGAGAACCTCCTCCCCCTTCGGCCTCGACCGCCTCGAACACGGCCGCGGCTCGTTCCGAGTTGGCGGCCCGCCAGGGGTTGTCGACCCAGGCCTGGTAGGCCTCCGCTGTCTCCCACAGGGCGGTGACCAACATCAGGTCACTTCCGTCCGTCGGCCGGTGCAGTTCGGCGCTGAGGAAACCGGGCGTCCGGGCCGCCCTCAACAGGACTTGTTCCTCCTCGAAGAACTGCTCGACCGCCCTCTGGTCGCCCGCCACCGGGCGAAGGAAAAGGACGCTCCTGATCATGAAACTGCTCCTTTTCGTCGTGGGTTGGTGCTTGTCATCCGACGGATAGCGCAGTGGTCCCGGGCCGGGTTGCCCCAAGCTGGCCACTCACGGACGGCCCTCAATGCGTCGCGACCTCATCGGGGGGTTGACGGGCGTTGAACTCGTTCTGGGCCACGGCTACACCTTGGGCCAGGATGACTTCAACGGCGTCAGCCGCCGTGTCTATGGCCCACTTGAGCTTCTGGCGTTCGAGCCGGCTCGGCGTCGACAAGACGTGGTCGACGCCGTGGTCCTTACCTCCGGGGGGCTTGCCGATGCCGATCCGCACCCGGGAGAACTCGTCCGACCGCAGCCACGCCTTTATCGACCGCAAACCGTTGTGGCCGGCGAGGCCGCCGCCCGACTTCACCCGTACCGTCCCGAGCGGCAGGTCGAGCTCGTCGTGGACAACGACCAGCTTGGTCAGGTCGGAAATCTTGAACCGCCTGACCAGCCGGACGACCGAGCGGCCCGAATCGTTCATGAAGGTCTGAGGGAAGGCGAGGGCCAGGCGCTTGCCATCGACCTGGGCCTCTGCCACGAGGGCCAGCTCTTTACCCTGCTTGAGGCGCTGTCCATGGCGCTCGGCCAGCAGGGCAATCGTATCGGCACCAACGTTGTGGCGGGTCTTGGCGTACCGCGGGCCGGGGTTGCCGAGCCCGACAGCCAGAAGGTCGGCGCCGGCTGTGCCGGCCGCCTTGTGCGACCTGAACAGAGGAGGCTCAGCCCTCCTCAGCCGCCGCGTCTGATGACGCCGCCCCTTCGGCCTCGGCCGCGGCCTCCTCGGCGCCGGCCGCTTCAGCCGCTTCCTCTTCGGCGGCCAGGACGGCGGCCACGGTAGAGGCGGCCGCGATCACGACCGGCTCCTCCGGGTCGACATCGGTAGTGACACCCGGGGGAAGAACCAGGTCACGAACACGCAACGCGCCGCCGATCTCCAGGTCACTTACGTCCACCGTGATCTCCTGAGGGATCTGCTCAGGCGTGGACCGGATGCTGAGGCTGGTCAACGTCTGCTCGAGGAGGCCTCGCTCTCGCTCGACCTGCGTGGCCGTCCCCACCAGGACCAAGGCAACTTCGGCGGTCACGATCTCGTCCCGGCGCACCACCTGGAAGTCGACATGGGAAAGGGTGTGCCGGACGGGGTGACGCTGGAGCTGACGAGCCAGGACCAGATGGGTCGCACCGTCCACGTCGAGGGTGAGCACCTGATTGAGGCCGTGCACGGACAGGGCGTGGCGCAGGTCCCGGCCGACAACCGAGACGGCCAATGGCTTCATGCCGTGCCCGTAAACAACGGCGGGCACCCGGCCTTCGTGCCGTAGCCGTCTTGACGCGCTGGACCCGGTTGTCCGGCCAGGTTCGGCTACCACCTTCACTTCTGCCATCTTCGTAGCGCTCCGCTCCTCGTCGGTACCCCGCCAGCTCAGCCTCGGGGAAAGGGACGTCTTATGATAGCCCGTCTGAGCAGGCACGGGGCTGCGGTACCACGTCCCGGCCTGGGGGGCGGCCCCACTTGGCCCGGGGGCCGGCCGCGCTCAGCCGGGAGGGCTGGGCACGCTCGGCCCCGGGGCCGGCCGCGATCAGCCGGGGGGGGCCGGCCACGCTCAGCCGGGGGGGGCCGGCCACGCTCAGCCCCGTGCGCCGAGCCTGCCCTGCTCCAGGGCCCGACCAGACGGTCGGTGACTGTCAGGGTGGGCTCCGCCCGCCCCGACCAGCTCTTTTAGTGCTCTACGGCTCTCTACTGGCCGTCGTCGACCGTTTCGGCTGGTTTTCTACTGCTCCGGGCGCCCATTCGCGCCCTTCTTGGTGCAAACGGGCCATCTCGTCGCGAAAGCAGGACATTTTTGCAGGAAAACGCAACAGAAAGCACCTTTTGCACCAAGAAGCGGGGTCGGCTGCCTTAGGAAGGACAGCTGGGCACAGCGGAAGCGCCGCAATTAGACGCGCCGTCTGAGCACGAGGCCCGGCCGCTCAGCTCTGGTTGTCGCCTCCGAAAATCTGTGAGACAGAGCCCTCCTCGAACACAGCCCGGATCGCATCCGCAAAGGTCTTGGCCACCGAGACACTCTCTATTTTCTCGATCTGCCTTTCGGGCGGCAGCGGGACGGTGTCGGTCACGATTACGCGCGAGATCTTCGAGTTCTTGAGCCGGTCTATCGCCGGTTCCGAAAATACCCCGTGCGTGGCCGCCGCCCACACTTCGGTGGCGCCTTTGTGATGGAGAAGTTTGGCCGCCTCGCAAAGCGTACCAGCGGTGTCGATCTCGTCATCGATCAGCACGCACATGCGGCCCCCCACGTCACCCATTACATCGAGGGCTTCGACGTGGCCGATCCGGTCGGGGCTGCGGCGCTTATAGACGGAAGCCATATGGACATCGCCGGCGCTACGGGCCGCTTTTTCGGCCACCTTGGTCCTGCCCGTGTCGGGCGCCACCATCACAAAATCGTCGGGCACGTTGGTTTTTAGGTAATCCACCAGCAGGTTTACCGCGGTGAGGTGGTCGACCGGCCCGTCAAAAAAGCCCTGTACCTGGCCGGAATGCAGGTCCACTGACATTATCCGTTCGGCGCCGGCGGCGTGGAAAAAGTCCGCCACCATCCTGGCTGTTATCGGCTCGCGCGCCCTGGACTTGCGGTCCTGCCGCCCGTAACCGTAGCGGGGGCAGACGGCGGTGATGCGCTTGGCGGAGCCGCGCTTGGCCGCGTCGATCATCACCCACTGCTCCATCAGCAGGTCATTGACCGACTTGCCGTTTGCCGGCGAATGGGTCTGGAGGATGAAGACATCGGCTCCTCTTACCGACTCGCCGAAGCGGGCCCGGATCTCGCCATTCGGAAAGTCCGTCAGCTCGCACGGCCCCACTTCTACGCCCAGGTTTACGGCGATGTCTTGGGCCAGCACCGGGTGCGAACGGCCCGAGTACAGCTGGAGCCGGTGCCTCGAGACTAGTTCCACGGCCAACTCCCCATCCGGCTACCCCCCATTCCCGCTACCCCCCGTCCGGACCGTAAGCACCGACGGGAGGCCGCACAACCGAGCCCGGTGCGATCACAGTCCCCGGCGCCAACCAAACCCACGGCCCCACATGAGCATCCTCTCCGATCGTCACCCTCTCCGCAAAAGTAGCCCGGACCTGCGCCCTGGCCCCGACGACGCAGTCGACCAAATGGCTGCCGGGCCCGATCTCGGCCCCTGTGGCCACTCTCGTGCTGCCGTGCAACATCGTCCCCGGCAGAAGGGTGACATCCTCGGCCAGCTCGACCGTCGAGTCGATGTAGGTGTTTTGCGGGTCGAACATGGTGACGCCCCGACCCATCCACTGCTGATTGACGCGTCCCCTCAATACCGCCTCGGCGCTGGCCAGCTGGCAGCGGTCGTTGACGCCGCTAGCCTCGACCGCGTCAGGCACGACCAGGGAGGTGACCGGATATCCGGCGTCGTGCAAGACACCGATCACGTCAGTCAAGTAATGCTCACCCTGAGAGTTGTCAGGGCTCAGCCGGCGCAAGGCCGGAGCCAGCACGGACCGGCGAAAGGCGTAAATCGATGTGCCCACCTCATCGATCTCCCTCTCCTCGCCCGTAGCGTCCGCCTCCTCGACAATACTGGCTACCCGCCCATCGCGCGACCTGACTATGCGCCCATAGCCGGTCGGGTCGGCCAGGCGCGCCGTCAGCAAAGTGGCGGCGGCTGACGATTCACGATGGGCAGCCACGAGCGCCTGGAGCGTAGACGGGCGCAACAGTGGTGCATCGCCGGGCAGGACAACCAGGTCGTCAAGCTCGCTGTCATCATCGCTAAAGGCAGTGAGGGCCACCGACAGGGCGTCTCCCGTCCCCCGTTGCACGGGCTGGTCGACCACTTCCAGTGGCACCGACGAGTTGGCTTCGGCCAGGGCCTTCGTCATGCGGGTGGCGCCGTGGCCAACCACAACGACCACCCGGGACAGGTCCAAGCCCGAGAGAGCGTTGAGCACCCACAGGACCATCGGTCGCCCGCAAAGCCGGTGCAGAGGCTTCGGCCGCGAGCTCCGCATACGCGTCCCCTCGCCTGCCGCCAGAACGACTGCAGCCAATTTTGGCTGCTCAGCAGGCCCATGACCCCTCTGGCGCCGCAAATCTCGGTCGTAGTTGCTCATGCCCATCTTTCTAGTCCCATGGGCGCCCGGCTCGAGGCATCCGAGCTATGCGAGGTTGAAGGCCTGGTGATCACAGGTAAAGCGGTATGGTTGAAGCGGCTCGACCCGGTGGGCCCTGCACTGCGAGCCAGTAACCGGTCCGGGGTAGTTCAATTGGTAGAACGCCGGACTTTGGATCCGGATGCTTGGAGGTTCGAGCCCTCCCCCCGGAGCCCTCTCCAGCAGGGATTTCTCGGAGTGGTCACTCCCTCGAAGTACCGTTTGGACAACTTTTTGGACAACAACTGGGTGCCCAGCGTCCCGGGGAGGAGGGCTGGTGCGGGGGAGCATGCACGAGGTAGACGATGGCCACTGGCGGCTACGCGTTTCGCCGGGCCGCGAGAACGGCAAACCTCGCCACATCTCTCGCTATTTCAGGGGGGACCAAGCGACAGGCGCAGTGCGCTCTGGCGAAGTTGGTGACCGAGGTTGAGCAGCAACTGATCACTTTCGCAGGCACCGGCAAGCTTGGCGAGCTGCTCGAGCGTTGGCTCGACTACATAAGGCCCAACCGGGCCGCTTATACAATCGACGAGTACAGGCGCTTGATAAACAAAACGATCAAGCCCGCCCTGGGGAACGTGCGCCTGGACAGGCTGAGCGCCCCTCAACTCGACGCCTTCTACCCTTCGCTTCAGGAAAAGGGTCTCTCCGGTTCAACCATCCACCAGCACCACTCGATCCTCCATGCATCCCTCCGACGCGCCGTCAGGTGGGGCCTGATCGCTGCCAACCCGGCCGACCGCGCCACGGCCCCTTGCCCCGCCCGCTCGACAGCCACTGCGCCGGAGGTGGCTGAGGTTCAGAAGCTGATCGCTGAGGCTGAAGCCGACGGCGACCGCTGGCTGCTGCGAGCGACAAATGCCGACGGGAGCATGGCCGTGCGCCGCCTGGACGGCCCGGGCGAGGTGGTCCTGCCGGCCGCCTACGTCCGAGAGCACGTCGAGCTGGCTTATGCCACTACGGCCTACCGGGCCCAGGGCCGAACGGTGGCTACCGCCCACGCCCTGGCCCCGCCGACGACTAGCCGGGAGGTGCTCTACGTCTCGGCCACCCGGGGCCGAGAAGACAACCGGCTGTACGTGGACACCTACTTCGACCCCGACCCTCCCACCTCGCACCCGGGCCTGGCCCGGCCTCAGAGCACCAGGGCAGTACTGGCCGCCGTGCTGGCCCGGGAAGGTTCCGAGCCCTCGGCCCACGAGGCCGTCCGCCATGCCCGGCAAGAGGTGGGGTCTTTCGCCGTGCTGGCCGTCGAGTACTGGACCATCGCCCGCCACTCCCAGCAACAACGGTTCGACGCCCTCCTGGGGCGGTGCGGGCTCGGCCCTGAACAGCTCAACTGTGCCCACTCGAGCGGTGCCTACGGACCGCTCCTGGCCGCTCTGCGGGACGCCCAAGGCCGCGGTCTCGACATCGAAAGCGCGCTACCGCGCCTGGCTGCCGCACGGACGCTGGAAGGAGCCGACGACCCCATCGCCGTCTTGCACGACCGGGTGGAACGCTGGGCCGTCGCCGCCGGCAGCAAACGCCGGGCCAGTGCCGGCTTCATCGCCGGCGTGGTCCCCCGGGCGCTCGGCGTGGACGACGAGGACCTGGCCCGTGCCCTCCAAGAGCGGACCGGGCCATGGAGCGCCGGGCCCAGGAGCTGGCCGAACAGGCGCTGGCCGAGGGGCAAGCCTGGGCGCAGGGCTTCGGGCCGGCACCGGTCGAGGCGGGCCGGAGGGAAGCCTGGCTGCGGGCCACCGTGGCGGCCTTCCGGGACCGCTGGGAGCTCGGCGCCGACCCGCGCCCCCTGGGCCCCGAAGGTGCTGTTACCACCCTGGAGGGGTTGGCCCACCGTCGCTGTGCCCAATCGGCC
>DATJUH010000216.1:0-6471 GCA_035502515.1 Acidimicrobiales bacterium | reverse complement strand
CTGGGAGCGTGAAGTATGGCCTCCGCTCACTGATGTTGGCTTTTGCGGACGGGGCATAGGGGACTGCTCCCCGTCGAGGACGACGACCCTGGCCTGGACGAGGACAGAGGGGCTACCTAGAGGGGTTCTGGGCATCAAACTGTCAGGAAAAAAGGGCCGTTTCTGACGCAATGGCAAACGGGGTTTCTTAGCAGCCGCGAATTTCCGTAGATAAGGAGCGTCTGCACGTGCGCCGGGCCGGGGTTGGGGGTGCTGTCACGCCTCCGGGGCCAAGTCGAGGTGGCTGTCCAGGTCCAGGGTCGAAACGCCCATTATCGCGGCACAGCACGGAAGGCGCGGTTGTCGCCAAAAGATGGAAGAAAATCCGACCTCGGAGCGAACCGTCCTCCTCCCTTCAGGGTTCGAGACTGGCCCGGATGTCTTTCATGCGCCGGAACAGTCGCCGAGGGTTCTCGGGTAGCGAGCTAAACCCATGTCGAGCGTAGAACCGGACCGCATCGTCATCGATGGCGTCGACTACGACCAGTCTCGCCGCCGCAGCTTCCCCAGCGGCAACTGCCTTGCGCAGGGCCTCGGTGAGCAGCAGCCCGCCTCTGCCTGACCGCTGATGTCGGCGGTCCACGGCGAGGCGAGCCAGCAGCACCATGCCGACTGGGTAGGAGGGGAGGCCGCGAACCAGTTTGGCGGGCGCGTCCTGCCGCAGGACCGCTCCCATCGTGAGACTGAAGTACCCAGCCACAGCGCCGTCCGGGTTCACAAGCACGAATGTCCGGGCCGTGTCCATCTGCTGTGCTGCAAGCGCGTGACGCTTCAACCACGAGTCGAGGACCTCGTTACCCGAGCCGAACCCATCAAGCTGGTGTCGAGCCTCGAGGCGAGCGAGTCGAAGGCCCGGTCCAGTCACTCCTCCGCAAGCTTGGGATAGCGTCGGAAGAGATCCACGAGTTCGCCGACGGCTTCAGCCGGCTTGTCGAGCTCGGCGATGAACCGGTCGAACGCCTCGTTGGACAGGACCACATCCCGATGCTCGCGGACCACCCGGGTGGCCTTCGCCGTGACCGTGTCCAGCACAAAGGCACTGACGGTGGTGTCCTCCAGGTCGGCGGCCTGTCGGATCAAAGCGTCCTGTTCGGGACTTACCCTGACTTCCAGGCGGTGCCGCCGGGAGCGGGTCGCGGCGGGGTCCATGCACCCAAAGTAGCGCGTCCGGACGATGTCCGGACGCGCTGCGGAAGCATCTGATTAGGCTCAGACGGAGTCTTTTGGGGATCCTGACGGCTAGCGTCCAGTCGGGCCCGGGGAAGCTCGTTCCGAGACTCCGGCGGGCAGCCAACTTGGCAGCTAAGCCGATCGACAGCGAACGACAGCAGCCGACAAGGCCGGAGAGAAAGTCCAGGTAGGAGGCCCGCACCGACGCCCTCCGACACCAGGCGCCCGACTACGGATCAGAAGGTTGGGGGTTCGAACCCCTTCGAGCGCGCTAGCAAAGCCGCAGGTCAAGGGCTAAATTTCTTGGTACCCCTTCCCGGGTGAACCCAACGATCTCCCGGTCGACCGCTGTTTTGCCCGGCCGCTTTAGGTCGGAACCTCTGCACAGCGCTAAGGGACCATCTAAGCGGGGAGAGCGCTCCCCGAGAACATGACCGTCTCCCAGAGAGGACAACACCATCGTGGCCACCAAGCTGGCCGAGGCCGTCCGGTGCGGCACCCTCGCCTCCCTCAACCCCAGCACGGAGCGTTCGCTTGGCGCCGCCAACAAGGGCCCCGAGGCCCATGCGCTCCTACGGCGACAGCGTCCCGATTGCTCGAGGCCTTCGGGCGCAACAACTTCGGCGTTACGTTGGTTACCGGCATCACCCGTGACTACACAGACGTTCATGGCCGAGGCACTGGAGCGCTGGAAGCCCAATACTGGCGCGGTGAGGTACATGAGGTACAGCAGCCTCGAAGAGCTGTTCAAGTGGCTGACGGAGGAGGGTGAGGTACCCGCCGACCCGATGGTGCGGATAAGGCCACCCGCAGTCCCCCAGGTCCAGTACCCATCGTCTCGGACGACGACCTGCGAAACTGCTGAAGACCTGCGAGGGCGCCATGTTCGGGGACCGACGCGACGTGGCCATGTTACGCACTGCACCTTCATCGAGAGCGGCTCGGCCTCGGTGAGGTCACCGGTCTCGAGGCGAGGACGTCGGCTTCGACGAGGACGCGGTCTACGTGGTGGGCACGGGGGCACTGGCCTCGCCGGGTCCCAAGGCCGGGCCGGTCCTCGACTAGAACATACGGCTCCGTTCGCGCCATCCCCATGCCAGCTCGCCTTCACTGTGACTTGGGCCCAAGGGGGCCATGACAGAGAGCGGCATCGTACAGATGCTCGACGGGCGATGCGCCCAGACGGGCTTGGACAAGTCCGTCCCCACGAGTTCCATCACACCGCGGCTCACACGTGGCTTGCCGCCGGGGGCCCGAAGTCTGTACGGTGCGGAACTTCGGCCGGCGCAGCCGCACGATGTTGTCCCGATATGGAGCCATCGTTGCCAACGCCGCCGCACGCCGTCCGACCCGCCAGAACTACAAGTCGAGCCCCAACTATCCCTGCCGGTTTATGCCCTTGTAGAACCAGGGAGATCTGCCGCTAACAGGTCCCCCCTTGATGGAGGTTGAGCCCACTCTTGTCCCGGGTGGCGAGGGTTCTGCCCTGCCACCCTCTGGCGCTCGTATGTCGCTCCTAGAAACCCTGATCACCTTGAACGCCAACGGCCCGCTCAGCGCGACTGGACCCTCGACCCAGCTCAGTTAGAGCCAGGCCCGCCGGTCTCGTGACGGTCTTGGTCGCGTATCTCACGCAGTTCCCGCAGCGCTTCGCGGTCCTTGGGGCGGCCTGCTCGCTCTTTGGCGGCGATGATGTCGTCGATGCTGGCCGTGCGGATCACGAAATCCTCGCCTTGGAACACCACTGCTCGCTCGAGCAACTCCTCATAAGGCACCAACCGACCGTCGGTAGCCTCCAGGCCGGCCAGCACGTCAAAGGGCCCAGCATCGGTCATCCAGGTCGACATACCGGCCGCGTCCAGCATGGCGGCGTCGAGGCGCACGGGCAAGAGCCGGGCTTCGGCATCGGTCATCCCGCCCACGCGGAGGCGAGCGTTCAGCTCTCGCAGGGCATCGGCGAGGCGGTCCAGGTTGTCGCGCTCTCGTCGTACGACGCAGTCGATGTCGTCGGTCGGCCTCTCGGCGCCGTACGCGGTGGCGGCGGCTCCGCCAACCAAGAGGTACTCGACGCCCCGGCGGTCGAGGACCTCGATCAGGCGCCGGAGATCGTGACGGGGGCCATCAGGCTCGGGCATCGGCGCCGGCGGCTTTTTCAGCCCGCTTGGCATCGACCTCAGCCAGCCACTCCATAACGGCCTCGCGTGAGTCAAGGCGCCGACCGTCCCAGAGGATCGTCACGTCGCCCGGGGTCGGGGGCGCTGCATGGCTCATACGCTCGATAACTTCCTCGGCGCTCTTGGCCCGCGCCAACACCATGCGCCGTAGCGTACCGCCCGCGGCTTTGGCGAGGACCACCGTCGTTGGCGTGCCGGGAGGGATTGCACACGCCCAGCGCAACGGGGTGCCACCTGGTGCAAGCTGAAACTGGCTGAGTGCAGGCGCTCGGGACCACCCAGGTGGCAGTAGAGGACAGGCGGGCGGGCCCTGAGGGCCGTGGCAACAAGGGCCAAAGTGCGAATTCGGACGGCGTACATTTGAGTGCTTACCCGAGCTGTTTGGGAGTCCTAGCTCGTGGCCCACCTCTGTCGCGGCCACGAGCTCGGGCCACCGCAAGCCTGGCTGGGGCGGGTCCTCGGGTCAGCTCTCGCTTCGAACTCGGCCTACGCCGCGAACAGATGGCACGTCGAGGGCGGCGTCGGGGAGCACGCGGCATCGGCGGGACGACGGCTCGGAGGTTCGGGCCACAACCCCGACCCGGCACCACGTATTACCCGTTCTCGATGCCGGCAGCCGCCCAGGCCAATTAACCTGTTTTCTCACACCATCTAACTGAACGACTGTCGCTCGTTGGCGACCAGCGTGCCAAGGGGCTTGCACACCGTTTCGAGCTGAATAACTACGGATCAGAATGTTGGGGGTTCGAATCCCTTCGAGCGCGCTAGCTAGCTAAGCTAAGGACTGGCTGAATTCGGCCTCGGCATCGCCTTTCCCGTCTGTCAACCGTCGTCGTGCAGTCCGCCCGATAACGACGTCGGCGAAACAACGGGCATGAGCATCGTCGTCAGAATGCTTGGCGGCGCCGTCGGGACCCAGATCGTCGCTGTCTTGATCGGTAACTCTCTTTACGGACTGCCGACTCTGGATGGATTTTCGACGCCTTTGTCGCGCTGCCAGCATTCCTGCTCATTACGGCTTTCGCTGCCCGGGCGGTCGCGGTGCAAAGCGCAGCCCGCACAACGAACTAGCTACCAGTCACGCCCTCCATAGCCGGGTCGATAGTCGAGGGGTCGTCGACATCCCCGACGACCACATCGGCGCCCGCGACCGTCAGTACCGCTGCTTTCTCCGGGTTCCGGACGAGCACCGTTACGGCAGGCCCCGCCCGGGGTGCAGGCGGGCTGCTTCCGAGCCAACTGTTCCGGCCGTGGTGGTCAGGACCATGGCTAGACCGCCACCCGCCCGCCGTCGGCGGGCAGGATGGCGCCATAGACGAAGCTGGCGTCGTCGGAGGCCAGGAACGCCACGGTGGCCGCGATCTCGTCTGGAGATGCACCTCGGCCGGCGGGCGTAGTCGCGGCCAGCACGTCGAACATCTCGCCCATCGCCGCGCTGGCCGGCGTCTTTGTCGGCCCGGGCGCGACGACGTTCACGCGTACGCCTGCGGGCCCGTACTCGGCCGTCCATGCCTTGGTGAGCGACTCGATCGCCGCCTTGGAGGCTCCGTAGGCGGACAGGCCGTTCATGCCGATCGTGGCGGCCATCGTCGAGATGCTGATGATCGACCCCCCGCCCCTAACGGCCATCTTCGGTGCGATGGCCGCGGTCAGGAAGAAAGGGGCCTTGACGTTGACGGCGATCGTGGCGTCGAAGTCGGCCTCGCTCAACTGGTCGGTGGGGCCGCCAGGGAAGATGCCGGCGTTGTTGACCAGGACATCGACCGGCCCGGCTTCTTCGCCGAGACGGCGCACGTCCTCGAAGCTGGTCAGGTCGGCCGCCACGAACCTGGCCTTGCCGCCGGTCGACTCGATGGCGGCCACCACCTCAGCGCCGCGAGCCCGGTCGCGTCCGCTGACGATGACCTCGGCGCCCTCACGGGCCAGGCGTTCGGCAACCGCCCGGCCGATGCCGGAAGTGCCGCCGGTGACCAGCGCTGTCTTGTCTTGAAGTCTCATGTCTTTCTCGTCCTCTCGTGGGAGCTGGGGGTGCCGGTGCGACCGGGCACATGCGCTGTAACTGGATTGTGTGTTCCAACTTAGGCCAGCATAACAGCTAAGTGGAACGCACGATCCAATCCTGGCTAGACTGAGGGTATGCCGGTCCGGTCCCAACCTGCGGCCCGTGGCCTGACGCGTCGGGGCAGAGAGACCCGTGACCGGATCGTCAAAACCGCGGCCGAGCTGATCTTCGACCAGGGCCTCGACCGCACCACGATCGACGACGTGCGGACGGCGGCGAACGTCAGCAGCTCCCAGCTCTACCACTACTTCGATGACAAGCCGGCCCTGGTGCGGGCCGTGATCGAGTACCAGGCCGACACGATCGTCGGCGGCCAGGAGCACTTCGACCTGAGCAGCCTGGGCGGATGGCGCGAGTGGCGCGAGTTCGTGGTCGGCCACGAGCGTTCGCTGAACTGCCGGGGCGGCTGCCCGATCGGGTCACTCGGCAGCCAGGTATCAGAGACCGAGCCCGACGCTCGAGAGGCCGTCGCCGCCGGGTTCAAGCGCTGGGAGGACACGATCCGCGCAGGCCTACGGAAGATGCACCGGCTCGGCCGGCTCGCCCCCGAGGCCGATCCTGACCAGCTCGCCCTCGCCACCCTTGCCGCCCTCCAAGGCGGCCTATTGCTGGCCCAGGTCGAGCGCGACACCAAGCCGCTCGAAGCCGCGCTCGACGCCATGATCGCGTTGATCGCCAGCCATAGCGGCGGAGCCGTCTGACGGCGGTGACTAGGGCAATCGATCACAGACTTGCAGCGCGAGGTCCGCGACGTTTGCCATGGGCTCGCCTGGGATGACGAGCCGGTCACGATGGCGCGCGGGTCGGCGAGGACGGCACCGATGATGTGCCCGCCGTCGAGTTCCGTATATGCGTCCAGCCACCACTGGTAGCCGGTCAGGAATAGAATTGGCCCCGCCTGCGAGGCGAGCAAGTGTGTTCCGCCCGGGTGCCACGACAACGCCAAGGGGTCCCGAGGACAATACGCGTGCTGGATATGCATTGTAAATCAACGAAGTTGGCTCAAGTCCAGGGCACCCGTAGCCT
>DATJUH010000215.1:0-2952 GCA_035502515.1 Acidimicrobiales bacterium | reverse complement strand
GGGCGTAAAGAGGACCCTGTCGGGCTTCCTCACCGGCCTGTGGAGGGAGGGGGCACTGTTCGGCACCTCTGCCGACCAGGCTTTCTTCGTGAAGTGCGACGCCGAGACCAACCCGCCGCAGTCGATCGACGAAGGCAAGTTGGTCGTCGAGGTGGGTATCGCGCCCGTGAAGCCGGCCGAGTTCGTGATCTTCCGGATCAGCCAGCAGAAACAAACCGCCAGCTAGCCCCGGCCCCGAAACCAGCCTCACCCGCTCGCCGCCCTCAGAAATTAGCTTCGATAAGGCGTGTTCTCACAGCGGCGAGCGGGTGAGGTTTGGACAGGTAGTACCAGGCACCGGTTCTTTTAATCAAGGGAGGCACATTGCCCGTCACAACCATCGCAAAAAGTGACCCATTAGTAGCTAACCACTTCTTCCTGGAGATCGACGGGGAGGTGATCGCCCAGCTGTCGGAGGTCAGCGGGCTCGATGTGGAGCTAGAAGTCACCGATATCCAGCAGCAGGTCGCCAGTGGCATGTACGAACAGCGCAAAGCCTTTTCGAAGCCGAAGTGGACCGGCGAGATCAGCGTGAAGCGGCTGGCGCCGGTCGACGCCACCCAAGACGCCTTGTGGAAGTGGTTCAACGCCATTCGCGAGAAAGGGATGAAGATCAGTTCCCTCGACGAGCAGAGGAAGAACGGCTCGGTCGTCATCTACGACTCCACGCTGGCAGAGACCGCCCGCTGGAACTTCTACAACGCCTGGCCCTCCAAGATCTCCAACGACAGCTTCACGGTCGGCGGCAACGATCCGATTTCAGAGACGGTTACCCTCCAGCACGAAAAGCTCGAACGGACGAAGTGAACACCCGATGAGCGCGCTGCGGACCGAGTACGAGTTCGTCCTGCCCAGGGGTTACCTCGACCAGGACGGGGTGCTCCACAAGCGAGGGGTAATGCGCTTGGCAACGGCGCGGGACGAACTCGAGCCGCTCCGCGACCCGACGATCAGTTCGCCGGACGACCCTCGCCTCACCATCCTGGTGCTGGCCCGGGTCGTCCGGCGGATAGGTACGCACGAACTGATCACAGCTCAGGACATAGAGGCGCTCTTCGCCGCGGATCTGGCCTATCTGCAGGATTTTTACGGGGTCATCAATTTCGGCACCCCCGCCGACATCGACGCGCTGCTGCAGGCCCAGGACGAGCTCGAACGGGAAAGCAACAAGGCGGCCTCTGGTCCGAGTCCTCAAGCCACCCCGGCAAGAGAACAAACAGAAGCGCCGGCCGGCCAAATTGCCAACGGTGCGCTCGAAGGTGGCACGCCCGCGCCAATGGGCCGGAGGGCGGCTATCGAGGAGGTCCCCACCAGCGCGAGATGATGCAGTACCCGACCGAGGCGCTGTGGCAGGAGATCGTTTACCTCGCCTACCACCTTCATTGGCCGCTCGATGATCTGCTGGACCTCGAGCACGCCGACCGGGCTCGCCTCGTGCGGGGAGTCGCTTCTCTCAACGCCCGGGCTTGGGAAATGGCGCGTGCCCAATGAGCCAGCAGCGTGAGTGAGGACCGATGACCGACCTTTCCAGTGATTTCAGCGGGATCGTGCCGGTCACGCCGATGTTCCTCTTCGAGGTGGACGGCGTCCAGATCGGTGTCTTCCAGGAAGTGTCGGGGCTGGAGCTCACGGTGGCGGTAAAAGAGTACGAAGAGGGCGGTGAAAACGGCTTCGTGCACAAGTTCCCTGGCCGCTCGAGCTGGCCCAACGTGGTGATGAAGGCCGGGATCACCAATAGTGATGCTCTATTCCAATGGGTGTCGAAATCGTCCGGTGACGGCTTCGCGGCGGCGGGCAACAAGATCACCCGTTGCACCGGAGCCATTACCGCCCTGGGCACAGATGGTACGAGGCTCCGTTCCTGGGACATCCAGGGTGCCTTCCCGGTCCGGTGGAGTGGGCCGCGTTTCAATGCGGGCTCTACCGAAGCCCTGCAGGAAGAACTCGAGATAGCCCACCACGGCTTCGCCTCCAACACTTTCAGCAGCACTTAGAGGTCCCCTCCGTGAACTCGTCGGTAATGCCCGGACCTCAACCGGACGACGTCGCCGGCGCCCCGTCGGGCGAGCCTCAGCACGCGTTGGGGACGGATGCCGGCCGGCGCTTTGATTTCAAGACGTGGGGGCGGCGCCGCCGGCCGGCCGCGGGCCTGACGCTCAGGCTCGGCATCGGCTCTTTAGCCATGCGAACCAACGCTTTCAACGCCGTTGTCGGCCGCTCATTGGCCAGTCGCAGGGCCCTCGGCCAGCGTTTCGTATTGCCCGTCTCGGGCGCGGGACAGCTCCCGGTACGGCCCCCGGAGGAGTACCTGCCCGTCGCCGAGGACCGTTACCGTTTCACGGTGACGCCCTCCGAGTCCGAAAGGCGAAACCGGAGCTTCACGCAAATCCAGGAGCGGATGAGCGGCATTCGCCGCGCCGGCCCCAAAGCTCCGGCAGTCGGGCTGCCAATGGCGACCTCCCGGGCCAGCCAATCTCGAATGGGCCGCCAGACAGGGCCCGCCGGAGCCGCGCCGCGCATGGTGGGCGAGCCCGCATATGTGTCCAACCCTCGCGATGTGGGTGGGGCCGGGCGCCTGGTCGGTCCCCGCGACCGTCTGACCATTGGGCCCCGAAACGCAGCCGTCTCGCCACCCATCGCCTCTGCACCGGCGGGCGCCCGGCACTTGGTCCCCGCCGCCACCGTTCCTCGGGCACTCCCGGGGCGGAGAAATTGGGCCAGCGATGCGCCCTTTCCAGGGCCGCCCCAACTGACCGGGGCAGAGAGCCGGGACCGGCCTGGTCCACCGCTGCTAATCGAGCGTCAGCTGAGCCGAGGAGGCGGCGGCGGCCTCGCCTCTACTTCCCTTCCCGCTTCTCGGCCGGCACGTCTTTCACGGCTGGCGCCGATTTATGGTGTAATGCCGGGCCCGGT
>DATJUH010000214.1:0-4081 GCA_035502515.1 Acidimicrobiales bacterium | reverse complement strand
CGACCAAATGCTGGAGGCGGCACGCTTTTTGTCGGCCGACATGGATTTCATCAGGGTCGACCTCTATGGGGTGGGTGATGAGGTTTGGTTTGGTGAGCTAAGCCCCTACCCGGGCTCGGGGCTTATGAAGATAGCCCCAGCCCGCTACAACCGGGCATGGGGACGCTGGTGGGCGCTGCCCGAGGTCGCCAGCTAGGGCCGGTCCCTGTGCCGGGCGCGGCCCCAATCGACCATCTTGGTGAGCCCGTCCTCGAGGGCCGTGAGCGGCCGCCAACCAAGCAGCGCTGCGGCACGCTCTGTGGCGCCGCTCGTACGACCAACGTCGCCCGGTTGCCCAGGGAGCCGGTCGACCGTCACCTTGTGGCCCAAAAGCGCCTCGAGGAGCCTGATTACGTCCAGCATGGACGCGCTGGTGCCACCTGCGATATTGGCCACTGAGCCTGGGGCGGCGTTGCTTGACGCTGCGAGCAGGTTCGCCTCGACGACATCATCGACGTAGGTGAAGTCCCTGACCTGGTCCCCCGTGCCGTAAAGGGGGAACGGGCGGCCTGCTAGGGAGAAGTCCACAAGTCTCCGGAACGCCATGTCGGGTCGCTGTCTTGGGCCATAAACGGTGAAGTACCGCAGCGACACCACGGGTACCCCATGCTCTTGAGCGTACAGGGTGCACAGGTGTTCGGCCGCTAACTTTGTCACTCCGTACGGGCTCGCGGGTCTCGGTAGGTCGAGCTCCTCGACGGGGTAGCGAGCGGCGTTACCGTATACCGACGAGCTCGACGCATAGACCAAACGACGGACACCCACCACATGGGCCGCTTCGAGCAGGCGCTGGGTGGCCAGGATGTTGTTTGAGCAATATTCCGCGAAACCGTCCGCCCAGGACCCGCGCACCCCGGGTTGGGCGGCCTGATGGAACACGAGATCAGTGCCGTCGAGCAAGTCTCGGAGTTGACCGTCACGCAGATCGGTTTGTGAAAGACGAAACCCGGCACTCGTTTGAAGCTGAGCGATGTTGTCCAACTTGTCGTCTTTTGCGTAGTAGTCAGTGAAGCAGTCGATGCCGAGCACTTCGTGCCCTTCGCTGACGAGCCGCTCGCAGAGATGACTCCCGATGAACCCGGCGGCGCCGGTAACCACGGCTCTCATTTGCAGGTACGTCCCAGCCAGCCCACGAGCCCTAACCCCGGTGGCTTGATCAGCCGAAAAGACATTACTGGGTATATTGCCATCTGGGACAGGTTAGACGGCAGGCGCAGCGAGCTGCGCAGCTTCGAGGAAGGACATTGTCGTGGGCGAGGGGATCGCGGTCATCGGGAGCGGCTACGTGGGGACTGTGGTCGCTGCATGTTTGGCACACGTGGGGCACCGGGTCATCGGCGTCGAGCGCGACCCTGAGAAGCTCGGCCAGCTCCAGGCCGGTTTCGCACCGTTCCGTGAGCCGGGCTTGGACGACCTGCTGGCGCGTGCCCTTGAAGCAGGTTCGCTTTACTTCACTGACGATTTCTCAAAGGCGATGGATGGTTCTGACGTCGTCTTCGTTTGCGTCGGCACCCCGCCTGGGCCCGATGGTCATCCGGATATGGGTGCTATGTCAGAGGTTGCGGAAAGAATTGCCGCGAACCTGCGCCATCACCACGTGATCGTCACCAAAAGCACAGTGCCCATCGGGACCGGGAGGTGGCTGCGGTCCCAGATCCAGGAGTGCAGAGGATTTGAAGACGAGCACCAACCTCTCTTTAGCGTGGTATCCAACCCGGAGTTCCTTCGTGAGGGCCGTGCAGTCGAGGATTACCTTCACCCCGACCGGATCGTTCTTGGCAGCGACGCCCCGGAGGCGCTGTACAGGGTTGCCCAGGTGTACGCGCCCATCATTGAGCAGAGGATCCCCGGCGACCTGGAGCATCGGCCACCCGTCCCCGTCCTGCAGACAGATCTGGCGACCGGGGAGATGACGAAGTACGCGTCCAACGCGTTCCTCGCGACCAAGATCAGCTTCATAAACGAGATCGCCCGCTTATGCGACTTCGTAGGCGCCGACGTCTCGGCGGTCGCTGCGGGTATGGGTCTCGACTCCCGTATCGGGCGAAGGTTCTTGGACGCAGGGCTCGGATGGGGCGGTTCTTGCTTCGGCAAGGACCTCTCGGCCCTTGTCGGGACGGCGGTCGAGTTCGGCTACCGCCCGGCACTCCTCCAAGCGGCGATCGAGGTCAACGAAAACCAGCGCCAGCTCGTCGTGGACGAGCTCCTACGGCAGCTTCGCTCGCTTCGCGGCGCCCGCATCGGCGTCCTCGGCTTGGCGTTCAAGGCCGGGACCGACGATACCCGGGACTCCCCCGCCGTCGACATTGCCGAGCGCCTGGCCAACCGGGGTGCGTTCGTCACCGCCTACGACCCTATGGTGAAGCTCTCGCAGGGTAGCGCTGTCCGTCTCGTGTCGGATCCCTACGTCGCAGCGCGGGCCGCCGACGCGATAGTGATAGCCACTGACTGGCCGGAGTTCTTGGACCTGGACCTGCGGCGACTGCGCGAGGTGATGGCAGGCGACCTCATCTTCGACGGCCGCAACCTCTTCGACTCTGACCGCGTCCGGGCCGCCGGGTTTCGTCACCTGGCTATCGGGCGGCCGGCTCAGGGGGCGGACAAACCTGCGCCCGTGGCCTTCATGCCGGTGCCGGAGAGTGTGTAGGGAGGCGCTCCTCAGCCGGATCGTACGTACGCGCGTCCAGGACACGGGTGGTTTCACGGAGATGGCCCATAATCTGGTCCAGGATGCCCAACCGGTTGCACGAGCCGATCACCCAGTCATGGAACGTCACAGTGTACGGGCTGCCCCCATGAGCATCGGCATTTCCCATGCGTGCTGTAGCGAGTTCCACCAGTGCTTGTGGGCTCGGGGCGTCGGGGTTCGGGAGCCCGAGGAAGTTGACGTCCAGCGGGGCTGTTACGGCAATGTCATAAAGATGCCCGGCCCGCAATATGGGCTCTCGTTGGCCCCGGAGCCAATGGAACCCTCCGCGTAGGCCCAAGTCGGGGTCCCGGGCCATTAAGCGGACGTTTTGTGCAACGAAGGCAGCTTTGCCCAGTGGGTGCCTAACATCAAACAGGCCCAGGCGCTCGAGTACGGACGCGGTCGCGCGGAGCTCTCGGTATTTGGACCGCGTGAGTTGTTCGGGAAAGCGGACCCACCGGTTACTGGTCCAGCGAAAGTCAAGCTCAAGAAGCAGTTTGGTGAGGCCAGCATCGACGAAACGCGGCGCGAGAAGATAGGGGGCGCGAAACGCCACAGGCGGTTCCCCCGTGATGGTAGCCACGAGGTCGCGCACGCGTCTCAACTCTTCGCCGAGAGCTTGGAGGGCGTGTGGTGACAGGCTGTAGAGACGCTCGTGACGGTGGCCGTGGATGCCAATTGCTTGGTTGGCATCGTGGATGCGAGCGACGAGGTCGGGTCGCTCCTCGACGAGGCGGCCAACGATAAAAAACATAGCGCGGACGTCGTGGTGACACAGGACTTCTAGGATCCGTGACGTCGTCCTCTCGATGTCATAGGGAACGCGGTGTGGCATTCCCCATTCACCCTCATAATCGAACATCACCAACGAGTTCACTTGACTATTCAGCCTTTCTTAGGGGATGCAAAATTCGCATCGTGGCGGCCCTAACCCGACGCGCCCAACCGCGCTCGGCGAAGTCAACTTCTCGGCTGTTCTGTACACGTTCCCGGTCTCGCAACCTACGTTTTGCAATGAGTTGCTGGTATATTCCAGCCAGCGTGTGGCCGACGATCTCCATAGACTGCTCTTTGCCTGCTTGGCGAGCCTTGCGCCGGAGATCCAGCCGCTTGCCGGGGGACTTCAAAAGGTCACCTAATTGAACCGCCAGAGCGCCCGAGTCTCCAGGGGGGGCCCAGCGGGCCCCGTCCCCTAGGGCGTCGCGCAGACCCGGGAGATCGCTCGCGAGGATCGCCGCGCCCGCACCAACTGCAAGGTTGAGGATGCCGCTCTGATTGCTGCGCAAGTACGGGAGGACGACGACCGTAGCGGTGCC
This sequence comes from Acidimicrobiales bacterium, assembly GCA_035502515.1. GTDB lineage: Bacteria > Actinomycetota > Acidimicrobiia > Acidimicrobiales > Palsa-688 > Fen-671. The sequence goes on along the minus strand of DATJUH010000214.1, from coordinate 37 downwards.
GAGCATACCTTTCAGCTGTTCGTCCGGTACGTAGCCG
>DATJUH010000213.1:0-5944 GCA_035502515.1 Acidimicrobiales bacterium | reverse complement strand
GCGCAACCATTCCTCACCGCTGGTGGCCGAGTAGCCCTCGTTGAAGATCAGGCAGATGACCTCGACCACCGAGCCGGTACGGGCGGCGCGTTTGTCACCTGCGGGAACCTCGAACGGGATGCCAGCCTTGGCGATGGCCCGCTTGGCCCGAATGATGCGCTGGGCGATCGTCGGCTCAGGAACGATGTAGGCACGGGCGATCTCTGCCGTGGTGAGCCCGCCGACGAGACGGAGGGTGGGGGCAACCCGTGATACTGGCGGCAGCAACGGGTGGCAGGCGACGAAGATGAGGCGCAGCCGATCATCGGCCAGTGTCTCGCCGTCGAGGTTGGGCGGCTCAGAGGTTTGCGCTCCCCGGTCGAGCGTTCGCCCAAGTTGGGCGTACTTATCCGCCAGCCTGCGATTACGCCGGAAACGGTCGATCGCCTTGCTCTTTCCGACGGTCGACGGCGGCAGTCGAACCGGCAACGGACACGTCGCCGGTTCAACCACCGCTGGGCGCCGTAGCTCCTCAGCCAGAGACGGGACGCACCCGGACTTCGCCCTCGCCGAGGACGCTGAGAAACCGCTTTGACCACTCGACCGCCTCCGCGAGGTCTCGGCACTCCATCAGTGCCCATCCGCCGACGATCTCTTTCGCCTCGACAAACGGGCCGTCAACAACGGTAAAGTTGCCATTTTCGAGGGTGATCTTGGCGCCGGCCGCAGTAGGCGCAATGCCGCCGGTGGCGACCACTACGCCAGCCTTGGTGGCCTCCTCGACAAAGCGCCCCATACGCTCGTAGAGCTCGGGTGAGGGAGGCTCTGTTGGCAGCGTCGACTCGTCCGCCAGGGTGTACCCGAGAAATCTCATCGTTTAGCTCTCTTTTCTGGAAAGGTGGAGCGCCATTCGCCCCACTTTGGCAGAGCGTCGAACGGGTTACGGCAGGATCGACACGCAGGACCGAATTTTGATGAAGTTCTTCGCCTCTGCCCCGGCGCAGAGCTAGTCAAATATCGTGCCTCCCGGCACCACGATGAGACATAACCGCGCCACGATTACCGAATTCGCTTCAGTCCGCCCGGAGCAATCGATATGGTCGGCTCGTGACAGGCCAACCCGGACCGATGTCTTCAGCTGATGGAGTCTGCCTGACAGCCCGGCTTCGGCTGGAACCAGTCGGGCCAGAACATGCCGAGGACCTCGTCCGCCTATTTCAAGACCCACTTGTCGCCAAATGGTACGGCGGCACATGGAACCCGGCCGACGCCAAGTCCTTTGCCGAGCTCGCCCAGCGCGCCTGGGCCCGGGACGGTGTGCACAAGTGGATGGCCTACCGTCGCTCCGATGGCGCCCTGGTGGGCCGCGGCGGCCTTTCCCGGATGGCCCTGGACGCTCGGACGACCGTCCAGATCACCGGCCTGACCGCAGGCACGAACTGGTCGCGCTGGCGGCTGGAACTGGGCTGGGCTTTACTGAGCGGCTTCCACGGCCAGGGGTACGCCACCGAGATCGGCAGAGAGGGCCTCCTCTTCGCGCGGCACGCATTTTCGGCCGAATCGGTCATCGCTTTCACAGAGCGCCCTAACCTCGCGTCCCGACGCGTCATGGAGCGTCTCAGCATGACCTACGTGGGCGAGATCACCTGGCGGGGCCTGGTGGAAGGCCAAGCCGGCGAGGCCGACGATGCACCTTTCGCGGTGTACCTGAAGCAGATCGCTCACTTCGGCTGACCTTTGCCGCGGCCAGCTGGCGGCGCGACGGCGAAGGGAACCTGGTCGAGAGCGGCCCACCCTCTCGCCTCCCCGCCAACGAAGTCGTCGCCCTCCAGCCCTACGGGAGCCTGTCCTTCGCCGCCGCTCCGCAACTCGAGGCACAGCTCCGGCCGTCGGCGACGGGTCGGCCAATTCGGTGGTGATCCTGCGGCTGCGGGGGCGCACCGACCTCGGTACCACGTTCATCGACGTATTGGACGGCTACGCCCAGGCCCTCATCACCCGGGACAGCAAGCTCGTCATCGTCTCGGCCGGTGAGCATGTCCGGTAATAGCTCCGGGTGAACGGCGTCACTGAGCTGGTCGGGGCGGAGAACATCTACGCCGGCGATGAGCGCATAGGGGCCACCCTGAAGCGTGCCTACGCAGACCCCTTGGCTTGAGTCCAACAAAACCAGCTGGCCGGAGGCACCGACCAAAATTAAAGAGCGCGGGCGTGGCGCTGCAGCGGCGGGGACCGCTGAGCGAGCCAGCCAAGCCGGGCCCGGGGACAGGCCTCGAGGGGGGCTAACCCCTCGGCCCACTGGCTGCCGGCCGGAGGGCCATGGACGCCCGCAGGCTGGTGAGGGCCGTGCCGGGACCCGGATCAGGCCTCGAGTCGGCCGGAAGAGCATGGCTGCGCTTAGCTGATCGTTACTTGGGGTGTGCGGCCGAGGACGTTCCCGCCGGCATCGAGGGCGTCAACATCGAAGTACAGCGCCCCGTCCCCGATGAAATCGATAGCGGTCTCAAACCCGATCTTTGCCGCGGTGGCAAGAGGTGAGAGTGCAGTAGCCGACGAGCCGCCATTGACCCTCCAGGCGACTACCTCTGTAGCTCCGTTCCAGCTCACCCAGGCGGTGAAATGCCCGGCGACGTCCGCCGGCCTGACTACGAGAGCCATTTCGCTCTGGGGCGGGTTGCCCACCCAATCGAACAGGAAGCTCCTGTAGCTCGCCGCCCCATCGGGAAAGCGCCCGTCCAGGACCAGCGGCGCGCCGAAGGTGTCATCCGACGATGGGGCGTAGACACTGAAATATGGCCGGTAACCCCAACCGACGACGTGGCCACCGTCGTCCAACAGCTGGCAATTACCTTGGCTGGGGGTGTTCATCTCGCCGTCGGTGTGGAGATAGCGGTGCCTCAAGGTCGCCGTCTTGGCGACCATGTCCAAGTCGAGGACCTTGCCCGAAGCCCACTGTTCAGGACAAGGAGCGCTGGCGTCGTCGAACAGGCTGAGGCCTGAACCGTCGGCCAGCGCTCGGGCGTCGTGCTGGTAATAGAACGAACTACCCAGGCCCATGTAGAAGTCGGTCTGTTTGCCGCCGAGCCGCCAGACGACACGCTTGGTTTGCCGGTCCACCAGGTACACGGCTGAGGTGTTCCTCGACGATATGAGTAGATCTCGTTCCGGGCCAGGCCACAGGTCGATCGAATTGATGTGGAAGTAGTCGAAGTAGCTGTGGCCGACCGAGGTGTACGACAGGTCGAGCCCGACCTCGGGATAGCACGCCCAGTCGAAGATGAGGTCGTTGGTGGCGATGTCCACTTCTTGGGCGTGGCCGATGAAGACGGGCACGCTCTGGTACGTCAGTGAGGTGTCATCGTAGGCCGTGTGAAGGGCGGTGCCTTCCGGGGTGATTATGAACTCATGGAGGTCACAGGGGTAACCGGTGCTGACGACCTGGCCGACCTGTTGGTAAGTGCCGTCAGCGAGGACGTAGTGGCCGACACCATGGGCGTCGATAACTGAGCCCTGGAACCACGTCAGGGTCGGCTTGCCGTTGTACATCTGCGCCCGGAAGTTGAAAGGGACCTCGTCCCCGCCGGGTAGCGGCTTGAACCACACCAGGTCACCCGACGTCTCCAGGATCATGAGCCCCGGTGCCGCCCCGAGGGGGAACGGGCGTTGCACCTCATGTCCCGGGTTGGCCGCCAATGGGTTCTTGGGGGCGCAGAAGATATAGCCGGGCTTGGGCCCGAGGGCGAGGAGCCGCGGGGTGGCGTTGATCGAGACACCGACCGGGGTGAGGTCCGGACGACTGACGTACGTGGAGAAACTGGGGGGTGTGAGCGGTTCAGTCGTGATGGCGGTGGGCGCAGGTCCTGAAGCCGCGTCCGTCAGGCGGTGGCGGGATGCCATGTGGTAGCGGACGGGCCGGGCCCCGAGCCCTAGGCCGACAGCGGCCTTGATGCTGCCCACAAGGAACGAACGTCGTTCGATCCGGCCATCTTCCGTCATCCGGCCCGCCTTTCAAACCTGGGTACTGCCAGCTACCAACCGTTCTGTCTAGCCGGTCACCGCTTGACCGTGTGCTCGCGGTGCACGCCGGCTCAGGGCCGTCCCCGGCGGGCCCAAGGTGGCTTAAGGGCCGTTGACAGTGACGGTGGTGCCGGCGCCGCTGAGAACTCGGCGAGAGGAGGTCCGACGGTCGCCCTAGAGAGACTTACCGGCGGCCTACGAGATCTTCAGCATTTCCCCAGGAAAAGTGGGGAGCGTCTTACCGGCGGGCACGGCCGACGAGAAGGACGGTACCCATGACGGCGATGACCACGCGTAGGCAGTTCTTGGGCTTGACTGCAGGTGCGACTGCGGGGCTGGTCGGGTTGGGTAGAACGCGATTTCTCGGAGACGGGCTCGCTCCCGCGGGCCGTTCTTCGACGGCCGGTACGCAAGCGCGGCTGACGGCCGCCACAACTGCACCTACTACCGAGGTCAACCGGTTCTTCAGCCGCCCTGACCTGCACCCACCGCGCATTAGCGCCACGAGGGCAGCCAGTTCTTTCACGGTGGGCGGCCCGGGTGGGCGCTTTTTGCTGATCACACCGAACCGCTCGAAAGGCGCCGCGGCCGGAGGGCAGTCGGGGCTGATGGTCCTGGACGGCGACGTCCGCATGCGCTGGTTCCTCCCCACCGAAAATGCCCCTTTCGACCTGCAATGCCAGTTCTACAAGGGGAAGCAGGTGCTCACCTGGTGGCAGGGCGTCGTCACCAACGGTACCGGGAAAGGGGAAGCCGTCCTGGCCGACATGTCGTTCAACCAAATGGCGCGGCTGAGCGTAGTTGGCGGGCTTACGCCCGACCTTCACGAGCTGACCTTGACCACTGAAGGCACCGCCCTCATGACTTCGTACCACACCGAGGCGGCCAACCTGTCCAGCGTCGGCGGCCCGAGGAATGGTTACGTGCTGGCTTCGGCAGCCATGGAGGTGGACGTGGCCACCGGTAAGCTGCTGCAGAGCTGGGAAAGCCTCGACCACGTCGCCATCTCGGCCACCTACCAGAAGTTCAGCGGCGGTACCAAGGAACAACCGTTCGATTACTTCCACATCAACTCGATAGCCGTTGCGCCTGACGGGGATCTCATCATCTCGTCGCGGAACACTTGGTGCGTCTACAAAGTCTCCCGGACGAGCGGCGAGGTGATATGGCGGCTCAACGGTAAGAACTCGGATTTTGCCATGGGCGAGGGCACTCAGTTTTACTGGCAGCACCATGTCCGCCCCCACGGGAACGGGGTATTCACCGTGTTCGACGATGGAGCCGCCCCGGCAGAAGAGACTGTGTCACGCGGGCTCGTCCTGAACGTCGACGAGACCGCCGTGACCTGCACCCTCGAGCGCTCGGTGTCCCACCCCGGTGTGCTGGCCGTTGCCGAGGGGAGCGTACAGCTCCTGGGCGACGGCGGCATACTCGTCGGCTTCGGCGCCGAGCCCTATTTCTCCAGATTTTCGGCCCGGGGCGAGATTCTGGTGGACGGGCACCTTCCGACAGACGTCACTTCCTATCGTGCCTTCGTGGCCGATTTCGCGGCGGAACCGACGGGCAAGCCGGCCGTGGCCGTCGGCTCGGCGGCCAACGGCAGCCATATCGCCTACGTCAGCTGGAACGGGGCAACCGAAGTCGTGGCGTGGCGGGTCTTCGCAGGCGCAACGTCGAGTGCCTTATCTGCCGCGGCAACAGCCGACTGGGCCGACTTCGAGACCGCTGTGACCGTGAACAACGCCGGGCCTTATTTCCAGGTTGCGGCGCTGGACAAAGCGGGGCGCGAGCTCGGTAGCTCAGACATGGTCAAGGCGAGCTAGCCGCGCTTTTCCCGGCCCTGGCAGCTTGGCCGTCGGGCAAGACCAGCGCTGTCAGGCAGCCGTCATGGCGTCCTAACGACGCATTCATCCAACGGACCGAGCATAAGCGTGAAGGGCCGAAATGG
>DATJUH010000212.1:0-3876 GCA_035502515.1 Acidimicrobiales bacterium | reverse complement strand
CACTCGGCTTCAGCGGCGCTCCTGCGTCCGCGTATTGCTCTCTTTGATCTGCTCCTCGGGGCCGGGGAGGAAGACGCTGTAAAGAATTCGGCGCTTTCGCCCCCTCTTCGGACCGTTCGCAAGACGGGGCTGGAGATCCTTCACGAGGTCATGGACGAGCTCGCGGTACTCCGCGTCGGTAAGCCACATGGCTGCTGTTTGATAGTTGAAGCCGTCGTGAGTGAAGTCGGGTGAAAGGCCGTTGATGTAGCGCCCGGCATCCGCAAGTAGCCCGGCTACGTAAGCCGTGAAGGCTCTATCGTGCTCTTCGGCGCTCATCGCCTCGGCCTCGGCGACACCGATACGCGCCGTGTGAGCGCGGAGCGTGTACGTGCGCTCAACGATGCCGTGCACTCGGCGCTCGGCGACGACCTGCAAGATCCCGGCGCGCGCCAACCTGGCCACGTGCCGATAGAGGCTTCCGGTCGGGACGTCAGCCAGTTCCTCGGCGAGCTGTGACGTCGTGAGTGCCCGGTCCCCGAGGAAGGCCTTAAGGACGCGGAGGCGCACTGGATGGAGCAGCAAGTCGCCAATAGGCACGAACGTCCAGGCTAGCAACGTTGACGACAATAGTGACGTTCGCTAATATGATAACGATGGTCCCTTTGCAACGGCCGTCCCGCGGAAGGCGACCCCCTCCGCGGTGGATGCTGTTCGGGGTCGCCGGCGGAGCAGGCATGGGAGTGGCGGTTGGCGCGGCAATCGCCGCATCGGCAGTTAGCTTTGGATTGGTTATCGGCGGTGCTGTTGGCCTGGCGATTGGTGCGGCATTCGACGCGTTGCGGAATCGCTAACTGGCCGATGATCCACCGCTCCAGCTCTTGCAAGCCATCCCGACCATTTGTCCGTAACTCACCAACCCACCTCGGTGGGCGCCGCGGGGGTTCCCGCCTGTTCAGCGTTGAGAGGGCTCCCGCGACAATCAAGAATACGGCTCGCTCCCGCAGTGGTCTTGTCAGTGTCGCCCGCCAGCGACATGGGGCCCTCTCTGACGTAGTTCCGCCAACGACATAGGGCCCACCCCTCCGCCAGTTATGGGGCCCCCCGCCCGCCAGTTATGGGGCCCACCCTGGGTCCACCAGTGACGGCGCTGCTGCCGGTGAAGTTGCCACCAGGCCGACAGCGGCCCTCATGGAGGTGGCAATGGCATTCAGGGAGGTCCGTGTGTACGAGATCAAAGAAGTGCTGCGGCTATGGCTGCGCGGCACAGGGACGCGCAAGATCGGTGTGCTGGTGGACTTGGACCGAAAGACCGTCCAGCGCTACATTGCCGCTGCCACCGAGGTCGGACTGGGAAGAGGCGCCGGTGAGGACAGCTTGGACGATGCCCTCATGGCCCAGGTCTGTGAACGAGCCCGTCCCCGTCGCCGCGACGGCCACGGGGAGACCTGGGCGGTCCTCGGGGCCAACCATGACCAGCTGAAGGCCTGGCTGGTCGACGGTGGCCTGACAGCAGTCAAGGCAACCGAGCTCTTGGCCCGCAAAGGCGTGGTGGTGCCGGAGCGGACCGTGCAGCGTTATGCGCTCAAGGCACTCGGCGTCGGCCGCTCCGCGAGGACCACCACGGTCCGGGTGGCCGACTGTGAACCGGGCTCGGAGCTGCAGGTCGACTTCGGCAAGATGGGGCTTGTCCCAGACCCCGTGTCGGGCCGCAACAAAGTGTGCTGGGCGCTCATTTTCACTGCCTGCTACTCCCGGCACTGTTTTGTCTGGCTGAGCTTCCGCCAGAGCACCGAGGCCGTGATCGCCGGCTTCGAAGCCGCCTGGGCCTTCTTCGAGGGAGTCTTCAAGGTTGTCATCCCCGACAATATGGCGACCGTTGTCGACAAGGCTGACCCGATAAACCCTCGGCTGAACCAGGCTTTCGTCGAGTACGCCCAAACAAGAGGCTTCGTTGTCGACCCCGCTCGTGTGCGAAAGCCGACCGACAAGCCGAGGGTCGAACGGGTAGTGCCCTTTGTCCGTGGCTCGTTCTTTGCCGGTGAGAACTTCATCGACCTCGCCGATGCGCAAAGAAGAGCCGAGCAATGGTGCCGGCAAAGAGCCGGTCAGCGAGTGCACGGCACTACGGCGGCCCGCCCGGCCGAGGTCTTTGCCGAAACCGAAGCGCCATGCCTGCTCCCAGCGCCGCTGTTCCCTTACGACCTTCCCATTTACGCCAACCCCAAGGTCCACCGGGACCACTACATAGAAGTGGCGCGAGCCCTTTACTCAATGCCCGGCAACCTCATCGGCCAACGGGTCGAGGCGCGCGCTGACCGGGCGCTGGTCCGCGTCTATTCACGCGGGACATTGGTGAAGACCCACCCGCGCCAACCACCAGGCGGCCGCTCCACCGACCCGGCCGACTTCCCAGCCGAAAAGACCATCTATGCAATGCGCGACCTTGCTCGCCTGCAAGGCCTCGCCGCCTCTCACGGAGCGGCCATCGGCGCCTACGCCAAGGTCATCTTGGACGACCCCTTGCCGTGGAGAAAGATGCGCCAGGTGTACGCGCTCCTGGGCCTGGTCAAGAAGTGGGGCGCTGAGAGAGTAGAGACTGCTTGCGAGAAAGCGGCAGACGCCGAAGCCTTCAACGTCGGCTTGATCGGCCGCATGCTCGAGCGGGCGACCGAGGGACAAGACATCGAGGCCCCACCCCGGCAGTTGTCCCTGCCCGGTCGTTTTGCCCGTCCCCTCGAACAGTTCGCCATCAGGAGGCCGGGCACAACTAGCACCCGTGCCCCAGATCGGGCCTTAGGGGACAACGTAGAGGACGTTTTTGGACAGCAGAGCCTCGTGCGGCGAGGAGCCTCCAGGTGACCGCCCCGGCACCGGTCATTACTGCCGAGCTGAAAGCCGTGCTGCGACAGGTGAAGCTCGGCCGTTGCCTGGACACCCTCCCTGAACGCCTTTCTCTGGCCAAGAGCGCCGACATGGCTTACACCGATTTCTTGGAGCTGGTGCTGTCGGACGAAGTCACAAGGCGTGAGACCACCTCGGCATCTCTTCGGGCCAGGGCCGCAGGACTTGACCCAGACATGTGCCTGGAGAACTGGGACCCCTCCACCAAGGTCAACTTCGACCACCAGATCTGGGACGAGCTTTGCTCACTGCGCTTCATCGACGCCGGCCACAATGCCTTGGTCTTAGGCCCGGTCGGAGTCGGCAAAACCTTCATGGCGACAGCATTGGGCCACGCCGCCGTCCGCCGGCGTTACAGCGTGATGTTCAGCCGCACCGACGTACTGCTGAAGCGCCTGCGGGCCAGCCGCCTGGACAACAGCCACGACACCGAGATCCGAAAGCTCGTCCGGGTCGACCTGCTGATCTTGGACGACTTTGCCCTCCAACCCATGGACGCTTTGGACACCGCCGACATTTACGAGCTGATAGTGGAGCGCCACCGCGCCTCGTCCACCGTGGTCACGTCCAACCGGGAGCCCATCGAATGGCTCGGCCAGCTCTCAGACGCGCTGCTCGCCCAGTCCGCCATCGACCGGCTGAAGTCCGCTGCCTACGAGCTCGTCCTGGAAGGCGAGTCCTATCGCAGCCACGAAAAGCCCGGCCTCCCGGTCGGCACCACGGCACCCAGGCCTCGTCGCCGACGGCGCTCTTGACCTAGAGCGAGAGACCCGCGATCATCGCATTGCCAACACTGGTTACCCGGTCAGGTGGGCCCCATCAACCTGGCGGAGGGGTGGACCCATCAAGCTGGCGGGCGACACTCCACACGAGTTTCTCGGGTTACTCGTGGGGAAGCCGTCAAAAGTGGGCATGCGGCTGCATATGCGTGCCCCGTCTACCAGCCACCTTGTGGCATCCGTAAAATCAAAGTCGCGCGATTGCACTTGACCG
>DATJUH010000211.1:0-4592 GCA_035502515.1 Acidimicrobiales bacterium | reverse complement strand
CAGCGGCGTCGTGCACGCCGGCGTGTACTACCCCAGCGGGTCGCTCAAGGCGCAGCTGTGCACGCGAGGCAGAGAATTACTTAAAATTGCCTGTGAAGAGTGGGGCGTTGCCTACGTCGAGTGCGGCAAGCTCATCGTGGCTCGCGACGGGTCAGAGCTTCCGGCGCTGCGCCGGCTGGAGCAAAGAGCGCTGGCCAATGGAGTGCCCGGTCTCAAGTGGCTCGACGGGAGTGCCACGACTGCGGTGGAGCCGTACGTAAGCGGCGTCGCCGCCCTTCACTCACCGCACACCGCCATCGTGGATTTCGGCCGGGTCGCCCAGCGTCTGGTGGACGACGTCCAGGCTCGGGGCGGCACGATCATCCTCAATACGGAAGTTACCGGTTTCTCCCGGCAGGGGTCAGCAGTCGACGTGCTCACGGCTCGCGGGAGCGTTCGCGCAGAGCGCGTCGTACTCTGTGCCGGGCTCCAAAGCGACAGGGTGGCAAGGTCGGCGGGAGACGGAGCAGACCCGGCCATCGTCCCGTTCCGCGGTGAGTACTACCGGCTGGTACCCGGTCGCGAGTACCTGGTCAGGGGGCTCGTGTACCCCGTCCCGGACCCTCGCTACCCCTTTCTCGGGGTGCACTTCACCCGCCGCGTTGGCGGAGGTGTCGATATCGGCCCCAACGCCATCTTGGCGCTGGCGCGGGAGGGTTACAGCTGGCGCAAGCTCAAGTTCGCCGACCTGCGCGAAACCATCGCGTGGCCGGGGTTCCGGCGTATGGCGCGGCGTCATTGGCGGGCCGGCGGCCGCGAACTGGCGACGTCACTTTCGAAGTACTTCTTCGTTAAGGCTGCCCGCGGCTACATCCCGAGCTTGAGGACGGAAGATGTGGTCCCCGGCCCGGCCGGGGTGCGGGCCCAGGCCGTCGCCGGAGACGGGACTTTGGTCGACGATTTCGCCGTCCATTTCCTGGGGCCGGTCGTCGCCGTCAGGAACGCGCCCTCACCCGCTGCGACTTCGTCCCTGGCCATCGCCGAGCACCTGGTTGACCGCCTTGCCGAGCAGGTCACAACCTAGGGGCGCTCTAAGACGAAACCGGCGTGCGAGCAATAAGCGTCCATGGTGCCACGATGCGTGTCAGACGAAAGGGCTTTTCGCGAGGCGCAGGGTGGCGGTCGCAGATCCCACTCCGTAGCCGGTTTTGGCCTGGCAGGCTATAGCCGGATTGGGCCAGTTGGGCCAGACGTGCTTAAGGCAGGTCGGTACCCGGCCCGGATGGAGGCCCACGATGTGCGCAGGTGCCGCGATGCCGACTGAGGGTGGCGGCCACGAGTTTGGCGGCGCTGAGCACGGGCGGGAGTTCAGGCAATTAGGAGGAGAGCTGCCGGCGCGCTGGCCCGGCCCTCAAGGGGCGTTCGTCGGCCGGTCCGGGGAACTGGCGCTGCTGGACGAAGCGCTGGTCAGAGGGGCCAACGGGACTCCGCAGATCGTGGCTATCGAGGGCATCGCCGGCATCGGCAAGACGACTCTTGTTCGCCGCTTTGTGGCTCAGGTCGACCCGGCCCGAGTCTTCTGGTGCAGTGCAGACCAGGACGAAGTGGACCTTCCTTGGGGGCTGCTGAGCCAGTTGGCGGACGTCGCCAAGGCCAAGGGCATTCCCCACATCGCCGATGCACTGGGTGAACCCGAAGCTGCTACTGACCCATTTTTGGTCGGGTCCAGCCTCCTTCGCCTGGTCGGAGAGCACGACCTGGCCGTGGTGGTCATCGACGACGCCCATTGGGCTGACCGTCAGTCGCTGGCGGCGGCCCGTTTTGCCTTCCGCCGGCTGCCACCGGGCGAACTGGTCGTGGTCATGACCTACCGGCCCGAAGAGGCGGGCCGGCTCGGCGAGGGGTGGCGAAGGTTGCTCGTCGAAAAGGGAGTGCGGGCCCGCTTGGGTGGTTTAGCCGTCCCGGAGCTCATCCAGCTTTCCGAGGCGGTTACCGGCTTGCGGCTTTCCAGGCGGGCGGCGACCAGGCTTTTCGACCAAACCTCCGGGCACCCCCTCTACGCTCGCTCGCTGCTCGAGCAGCTACCGCCGGCCACTCTCGAGCGGAGCGAAGGCCCTTTGCCGGCCCCGGCCGAACTAGCCGGGACGGTGTTGGCCCGGCTCAGTTCGTGCAGCGCGCCGGCCCGGGAGGTAGTGAGGCTGGCGTCTGTTCTGGGCGTGACCTGCAAGGTCACGGACCTACGGGCTCTCCTCGAGCCCGCGGACTTTGCTGATGCCCTTGGCGAGGCCGTCGAGGCCGGGCTGCTGCGAGAAGTTCCCGGCACCGGCGGTATGGAGGTGAGCTTCCCCCACATCCTCGAACGGTCCGCCGTCTACCAGGACTTGCCGCCCCGCCAGCGCCGGAAGCTGCATGCCCTGGCGGCGTTGGCCCTGGTCGGTCGGGCGGCGTTGAGGCACCGAGCCGCCGCCTTCGTAGGTCCTGACTCCGAACTCGCCGGCGAGGCTGAAGAGTTTGCGCGCCAGGACATAGCCGCGGGCCGCTTTCAGCGGGGCGCCATTGAGCTCATGATGGCCCTGGGCCTAACTCCTCCTGGGCCAGCCCGCCGTGCCCGCTTGCTCGCCGCGGTTGAGGCGCTCCTCGAGTCCGGCGACGTGGCCGGCGCTTCGGCCCTGGCCGACGACCTGGCCGCTTTGCCGGATGACCCCTGGTCGGATTACGTGGAAGGGTACCTGGCGTTCCTGTCGGCCCGGGTTGGCGACGCCGAAGCCCTCCTCACGCGAGCCTGGGGGACATTGGACAACGGCGGCACCACCGATGGACCACCGGACCTGGCGGTGCGGATTGCTTCGCTACTTACCATCCTGGGCGTGCTCAAGCTGGACTACGCCGCCATGCTGCGCTTTGGCGAAAAGGCGGTGCGCGGAGAACCCTCGAGTGACTGGGTGGCGGGTTTCGCCTGGCTGGCCCGCCTCATCGGCCTGGCCCTGGCGGGCCGCGCCCGTGATGCCCAGGCCCACCTCGACCGGCTCGAGAAATCGGGTGGGCTGAACAACCCTGACGGGATCATGGCTCGCGGGATAGTGCGGCTTTGGACCGACGATCTGACCGGGGCCCGTGCTGACCTATCTCATCTCATCGAGAAAGAGGATGTCGGAGAGCCCCTCAGGGTAAGTCAAGCGGTCGGTTTCCTGGGCGAGGCGGCGTTCCGGATGGGGTTACTGGACGACGCCGTGGAGCAGACCGAGCTGGCTGTGTCATTGGCCAGCGAGGCCGGGCGGGCCTGGGAGCTACCAATGCTCCACGGGTTGGCGGCCTTGCCCCAGGCGGCGCGGGGTCAGTTTGCCGAGGCCGATAACCATGTCGGGCTGGCCGTGCACTGGGCAGGCATCATGGGTGTGAAGTCGTCTCTCGCTTACGCCAATGCCGCTCGCGCCTTTGTGGCATTGGCGCAGGAGGATCCCGAGGGTCTTCACCAGGCGGCCAGCGACTTCACCGAAGTCTGTGATTCGCGCGAGCCCGGGTCGCACTCCCTTGGCCCGGTGCTCGCCGAAGCTCTTGTCGCACTGGGCCGTTTCGACGAAGCGGCCCGGGCCCTCAAGAAATTTGCTGCCATGGTACGTGGCTCCGGCCGGCGCTCGGCCATGGCCGCGACGTCGCGCGTAGGCGGGCAGCTGGCCGCCGCACAGGGTGATTGGGACCGAGCCGAGCTACTTTTCTCCGAGGCGGCGGCGACGGCGGATGAGCTGGCAATGCCGTTAGGGTCCGGCCTGGCCCATCTGGCCTGGGGTCGTGCCGCTGTGCAAGCCGGAAAACGCAAGATTGCGGCCCGCGAACTGCAGATGGCAAGGAAGGTTTTCGAGGCTTGTGGCGCCAAAGCCTTCGCTTTGATCGCCGACCACGCCCTCGAGAAGATGGGTGTCAGCCGGGCGGCGGGCTCGCCGCGCCGACGGGGTCTCCTGACGCCTACGGAAGATGCAGTGGTCCGTCTCGCCACCACCGGGTCGTCAAACGCCGAGATCGCCAGGCAGCTCGCCGTAAGCGTGAAGACGGTCGAGTACCACCTGACCCACATCTACGCCAAGTTCGGCATTTCCTCACGTCGAGAACTGGCTTTACGGGCGCTGGCCCTCGAAGAAGACCTCTAGTTCACGGGACGTTTCGTTCGTAGAGCGGCCGCCCGCGGTCACCGGCCGGCGTGCCACCTACTTCTGCCGGCACGATGGTGGAATAGCGATAGAGACTCTTAGCGGGCAGACCCGCACGAGTAGTGGGCACGCGCTCAAACTCTCGATGCCACCAGGACATTCCACGACCGCCGTCTTGAGGGCGACGCCTCGTCGACGATCGCAGCGTCTTCGCCTTCTGGGATGTTCTTTATGGGCGAATGGGACGATTGCCGGCAAATTTGCGCCAAGGTTGCCCTCTGGGCGGCCCACCCTAGAATGGGCTAAACGGACCCCTAGGGTCACGGTGCGCTTCCAGCCCCAAAGATTAGGGTCCACCCCTATGGACACTGGCCCTCGCCGCGCATACTCTGCCTGTGCCTGAGCTTCGGCTCACGAATATCGCCTGATGGCAAAGAAAGAATGAACAGGAGGAGAAGGCCCGCTGGC
>DATJUH010000210.1:0-27185 GCA_035502515.1 Acidimicrobiales bacterium | reverse complement strand
TGTGTTTTCTTTTCACCGGCGAGGACCCACATATTGACCCGGACAGCCCTCTGGCCCGGGCGCCGCACCCCATTGCGGCCTGGCTCGGGTCGGGGCCAAGAGGCTCGCTACTGCCCTCCGCCATCCGTCATCTTGTCCTGGCGCTGACGGCCCCCGGTGCCGCCCGGCGCCTATCGGCGGCGGCGGCCGGAATAACGTTGAAACAGCTGGAGGAAAGAGGCCCGAGCAAACCCCGGCCGGCCCGGCGCCAACTGGACGAGGCCACCCTCGAAGACTTGCGGCCTCTGGAGGACCGGACCTGTGACGGCGCCGTCCGGGACGCCCTGGCCGGGATCCGGTCGTCGGCCCGGACCGGGGACGACCGGTTCTGGCCGGCCACCGAATTCGGGATGACGACCGACCCCCGCAATATCCAGCACGGGGTGGCCGGGGTAATCGGTGCCCTGGTCCAGTATTGGCGGTGCACCGCGGACCACAGCATTTTGGAGCTCGTCCATGACGCCGCCACGTGGCTGGCCGCACGGGTCAACGCCATACCTTTCGCACCCGTGGGGGTTCATTTCGGCGCCGCCGGGCCGGCGTGGAGCCTCTGCGACGCGGGTCGCGCCCTCGGAGACGACCGATTGGTTGAAATAGCTGCGGAACTGGCGCTGCGCCTTCCGACGGAGTGGCCCAGCCCCGATGTGACCCATGGCCGGGCCGGGCTCGGCCTGGCACTGCTTCACTTATACGGCGTAATCGGTGACACCCGTTTGCTCGCCGCCGCCGGCCACTGCGCCGACTCGTTGCTTGCGAATGTCGAGCCCATTTCGAACCGCGTGGTTGGCTGGCGCACCCCGTCGGGGTTCGGTTCGACTTTCGCCGGCCGCACGTTTTACGGCTTTGCCCATGGCACGGCCGGTATTGCCACCTTCCTGCTCAATATGGCGACGGTGACCGGTCGAGATGAGCTTCACCAGGTGGCATCAGACGCCGCCGGCTCGCTTGTCCAGTCCAGCGCTCGCCGGGACGAGTTGATCGGATGGGGGGAGGGACCGGACCGCCCGCCCGCTTTCCTACCGCACTGGTGCAACGGGGCCTCCGGCATCGGGTCGTTCTTGGTCAGGTGGTGGAAAGTCAGCCACGACGAATCCCTTATCCCTGTTATCGAAGGGGCGGCGCGAACGGTAATGGCCGCGAAGTGGCGGTCCGGGGTGGCATACTGCCACGGCCTCGCCGGGAACGCAGACTTTCTCCTCGACGCGGCCGACGCGCTGGAAGACAATCGGTACCGACGCTGGGCGGCCGACCTGGCTTCGGTTATTTACGACCGGAGGGTGGTCCAGGACGGCCTGTGTACCTTCGGGGACCAGACGGGCCGGCGCACACCGGACTTCAATGTTGGGCTGTCGGGAGTGCTGTCGTTTTTCCTGCGGCTCCGCCACGGCGGCCCCCGGCTCTGGATGGTGGACTTTTGACCCGGCCCCCCGATAACCCGGGAGCGCCAGAGGGTTCCGCCCGCATTTCGTGGCGGTTCGCCTGGGACGGCCGGTCGGTGGCCTGCACCCTTGTCCCACCGAGCGGCAGACCGTTACTGGAAATTTCGAAGTTGAGCCCGGCCGGGCCGGTGAGCCGCACCGCGCTGGCGGTCCCGTCGCTCGGGCTCCACAGCCAGCTGGTACCGCTTTCGCCACGAAGGGCTCTGGTCTGCCATCACCACGACGGTGGCCAGCAGATTGAGCTGGCCGCGGTGAGAGGTGGATCGCTGTCGGTGCGCCGCCTGGCCACGACGCAACTGGCGGGCCTTCGTCTGGTCCCGTTGCCCGGCCGCGGCAACGCCGAAAAGAGGGAAGAGGCCGGAGCCACGCACACGGGCGTCCCGTCCTCGCCCGGGCCCGGGCCCATACTGGCCGTCGCCATCAGTCATGGCGAGGATGGCCGGTCCACCATCTGGCACCTGCTCGAGGACGGCGCGCTCCGTCCGGTGGCAGTTACCCCGGGGATCTTTACGGGCGGGATCTGGCTGGACTGCCGGGGACGTCGCCTCGGAGGCGAGCTGAGCGCCGATGGCCGGCCTTGCAATGGTGTTGCCATCGACCTTGGGACTGGCTCCTCAGAGACGGTCCTGTCGCTCTCCGAGACCAGCAATGACAGGCTGGTTGCGTTCAACGCCGCCACCGGAGTGTTGGTTGTGAGCACCGACTTGACGGGCGAGGTCAGGCTTGGTGTGGGCCGCCCCGAAGATGGTCCGATCGGGTTCCCGGCTGCACTCCACCGGAGCGGTCACGAAGTCAGGCTCATTGCCCTCGACCAGCACGGCCACCGGCTGCTGCTGACCCACGAGGTGGGAGCGAGTTCTCTCCTTTCGGTCTACGACTGGGGATCCAGACTGAGCCAGGTCGTGCAGGCCCCACCCGGCGTCGTGGTCGGCGGCGGCGTACTCCAGCGCTCTTCTGCTCACCTCGTGTACAGCACTCCCTCGCAGCCGGCCGCCATCCTCACCCTGCGGCGGGGGGCATCGGGCTGGTCGGCGGCGCATGATGCCACCAATTCGTCAAATGAGCAAGGGCAGGTCCCGGCTCGCCCCGTAGTGTTCCCGGGCGCCGCCGGTCCGATCGAGACAGTGACTTATGGACAGCCTTACCAGGCTGACCAGGTCGTGATCGCGCTGCACGGCGGGCCGCTCAACGCCTGGCGGCTCGGCTTCAACCCTCTTTTGCATGCACTGGCGGCTCACGGGATAGCCGTCGTCGCTCCGAACCAGCGCGGCAGTACTCACTATGGCGTGGCGCACACCATGGCCATTCGCCAGCGGTGGGGGGGACCGGATCTCGACGACGTCCTGGCCATTGCCCGGGCACTGTCCTCCGACCGGGCTGTCCCGGCTGCCCGCCCGATCGTACTCGGCACTAGTTACGGCGCTTTTTTGGCTCTGCTGGCCGCCGCCGTCGACCCCGCTCTGTTCACCGGTTGCATTGCCATGGCACCGTTCCTCTCCGGCCCCCGGCTCTACCCGGAGGCGGGCGAAGCCACCCGCGGGGTTATAGAGAGGCTGGGTGGCTTGACCGTCCCGGTCGTGGACGGCAAGGCCCGAGACGTGTTGGACCTTTGCGGGGAAATTACCGCCCCCGTGCTGATCGTTCACGGCACTGAAGACGACGTGGTCCCCGTCGGCCAATCGCGGCTCCTTCGTCGGCGGCTCATAGCCGCGGGTCACCGTAGCTGCGAATTCCTGGAGATCCCGGGGGAGGGCCATGACGCCGCCGCCGGCCGCCAGCGAGAACTGGTTATCGACCGCGTACTTCGGTTTTGCCGGCGGGCGACCCCAAACATTTTCCCTGGTCCCAATCCACCCTACGAGCTAGTCGAAAGGAGGTGAACTAACCATGATCACCACTGACATTGCTGAACTGCAGGCCCTGCCTGAGACGCAGTCGGCCGGCATCGACGAACTGACGGAGGCCGGGCTTCTCGAATGCGCCTTCACCTGTCTGTTCACCTGTGGTCGCACCTGCGCGATCACCGACATTTTGTACTGATCAACCGTGTGACCAAGTAACTCCGGACGGTGTGGGCCCTACCCGGCTCACACCGTCCGGCACCATTTCGCTGTCTACCAAATGTTACTCGACCCACTTCGTCTATTAGGCCGCACTGCCTTCATTTCGTGAGGAGTTTCTGGATGACGACATCAACGGTGGACCGGAGGGCCGGGCCACTCGCCGGCGTCTTTTGGGCCGCGCCCGGGCGAAGTGCGGTCGTCGGCGTGGCCGCCCTTGGCACGTGTGGCGCCGCCCTGCTGCAACCGGCGGCGGCCGGCGCCGCGGTCGACGCCATCTCTAGAGGGCACTCAGTGGGCCCATCCCTGACCTGGCTGGCGGTCGTGGTTGTCGTGGCCGCCGTCTCCGGGGCCGCCGGGACATTTGCCAGCGGCACCTATGTCGCCAAATCGGTCCTGTCGCTTAGGCAGCGCTTTATTACTCACATCATCGGGCTCGGCCCGTCCGCCGGTTCAATGTTCTCGGGCGGCGACCTGACCTCGAGGCTGACGTTGGACACTTCTACGCCGGCGACGATCCTGCCCACGGCGGTAACGGTGGCCGTGTCCATCACCACCTCCATAGGCGCCCTCGTGGCCCTATCGATCATCGACTGGCATCTGACTGTGACGTTCCTCCTTTCCGTGCCGGTAGTCATCGTGGTCGTACGCCGCTTCGTCGTCGATGCCGGCACCCTGACGGGGCGCTACCGGAAGCTGCAGTCCGAAATCGCCACCAGGCTGCTGGACGCCCACATCGGGATCCGGACCATTCAGGTAAGCGGCACGCAGGCCCGGGAAGTGGCCCGGGTAACGGCTCCACTGCCCGACCTGACGTCGGTGGGTGGCGGCCTCTGGTCCAGCCAACGCCGCGTGAGCTGGCAGACGGCACTGGTGCTGTCGACCGTCGAGGTATTGGTACTGGCGGTGGCCGGGCTTGCAGTTTCAGACGGCCGCATCGGGCCCGGGCAGCTTTTGGCCTCTGCCGGATATGTGGCCTTGGCCATGGCCGGTTTCGACAGTCTGGACGCCCTCACGGGCGTAGTCCAGGCCCGGGTGGGATTGGCCAGAGTGGGTGAGGTCCTCGCCGTCGAAGAGCCGCGGCCCGCAGGTAGGGCCAAAGCGACGTTGACGCCCGAGGGCAAAGGCGAGGTCCAGTTCGACCACGTAACCGTCCATCGAGAGGGCCACACCGTCCTCCACGGGGTGACGGTGACGGTACCAGCGGGCTCATCAGTAGCCGTTGTGGGCCGGTCCGGGGCCGGGAAATCAACCCTGGCCGCATTGCTTGGCGGGCTGGCGGAGGCGGACGAGGGCCAGGTGCTGATCGACGGCACGCTTGTCAGCTCCCTCAGCGCCACCGAGCTCCACGAGGCGGTGGCCTACGCATTCGACCGGCCCGCTCGCCTTGGTACTACTGTCGCCGAACTCATCACCCTGGGCGTGGCGCCCGAGGACGCGACCGTTGGCCCAATCCAGACCCGTGCGACCGAAGCGGCCCGGGCCGCTCACGCCGACGAGTTCATCCGGCGCCTTCCCAACGGGTACGAGACCCCGCTCGAACGAGCCCCGTTCTCCGGGGGGGAGTGGCAACGTCTCGGGATCGCCCAGGCAATGGCCCGCCCGGCCCGGGTCCTGGTCTTCGACGACGCCACCAGCAGCCTCGATATGGCCACTGAGCTCGAAGTCATGACCGCTGTCGAAGAAGCCAGCCGAGGCCGGACCAGGCTGATCGCCACACAACGGGCCACGACCGCGGCGCGGGCGGACCTCGTGCTTTGGTTGGAAGGAGGCCAGGTCCGAGGTTACGGTCCGCACCAAGACCTGTGCCGTGATCCGGACTACATGGCTGCTATCGCACCCGCGGTGACGGAGGAGGCAATTCGAGCATGACCACCGCTGACGGATGGCGTCTTCTCTGCCGGAACCTGGCCTTACACAAGTGCGCGCTCGCCCTGGTACTGGTCTGGTCGGCTATCGGGAGCCTGCCCGCGTTATTGTCCGGGCTGCTTATTGCCGCCGCTTTGAACCACGGTTTTCTCGTTGGGAACGCGGCGGTGGGGCTGGCTTACCTGGGCTCTCTGGTCCCATTGTTCGCCGTATCCGCTTTCGCAACGTGCCGGCTTTTCCCGTGGTGCGCCCAGGTCGTCGAAGGTACCCGCAACCACCTGGTAACAACCGTCGTCGCCGGTGCTCTAGGGCCCGAGACGGCGTTCAATGCGTCGGGTGGGCGGAGCGTGGCCCGCGGCGTCGAACAGGTTGAAATCGTCCGCAACCTTTTGGGCGCCCTGTGCCGCAGCCTCAGACAGCTCGTAATGCCCGTGGTGGCCGCGATTATCGGGCTGGCCGTGCTCTCGCCGGTCATAGCGGGCCTGGTGGCTCCGCTGGTCCTGGTGGCTATGGCGCTATACGTCAGGGTCGTGCGCCGGGTGGCGGTGCGCCAGCGTGCCGCGGCCATTGCCGATGAGCAATTGGCCGAGCAAGCGGCAGCCATTTTCACCGGGCTGAGGGACGTGACCGCACACGGGGCGGGAGAATGGGCGACGACGCGTCTCGTCTCGGCGGCCGGTTGTTCAGAGACGGCCACCTTTTCCGTAGCCGAAGCAAACACAGCCCGGTACTTTGTCGTGGCTCTGGGCGGGCAATTGCCGTTGCTCGTCGTGGTCGGGGCGGCCGCCCTTCTCGTCCCGTCCGGGCGGCTCAGCCTGGGCGCGGCCGTCGGCGCCGTAACTTATATAACAACGGCTCTTGCCCCTGCATTGCGGGCGCTGGTCCATAGCGGGGGTAGCTGGCTCGTGCAGCTCGGCGTCCTCACCAGCCGGATCGCCGAGTCGGCTGATGAAATGCCTCCGGCGGTACCGGCCCGGCCGGACGCGCCCACCGAGCGACCGGAGGATCTCCCCGGCTTCGCGTTGGAAACGCGCCGCCTTCGGTTCCGTTACGGCGCCGCGGCCGCCGATGTCCTAAGGGGTCTGGATCTCGTCGTTCCCAGCGGCGACCATGTCGCAGTCGTGGGCCCGAGCGGCGGGGGTAAGTCGACCCTGGCCTTGCTATTGGTGGGGGCCCTGAGCCCATCTGACGGGTGCGTCTACCTCGATGGCCGTCCTCTGCCGGACTGGTCGCCCGCGGACCTGCACCGGGCCATCGCGGTCATCCCGCAACAGGCCTACGTTTTCGCCGGCACCGTCCACGAAAACCTGACCTATCTCAACCCTTCCGCTGCCGCCGGCCGGGTCGAGCAGGCGGTGGCTGCCTTTGGGCTGGCTGCCACCATCGGGCGGCTCGGGGGGCTCGAAGCCACCCTTCCCGCCGGAGGGCAGCTACTCTCCAGCGGGGAGCGCCAGTCCATCGCTTTGGCCAGGGCCTGGCTGTCGCCCGCTTCGATCGTGGTCCTCGACGAGGCCACCTGTCACCTCGACAGCATTGCAGAAGCCAGAGCCGAAGCGGCTTTCCGGGCCCGGGGCGGGAGCCTGATAGTCATTGCCCACCGGTTTGGGTCCGCCCTCCGCGCCCGGCGCATCCTGGTGGCGGACGGGTCGTCGTGGGTGGAAGGGACCCACGCCGGGTTGCTGGCGAGCAACGCCCGCTACCGCGAACTATACGGGCTCTCCTTGCGGGAGGCACCGGCCCTGCCGTCGCCTCCGGCGCCGCCCGCCCCGGTCCTGGCTGAGATTGCGCGACAGTGTTGAGATCAGGACACGGTGCGCGCCCGGTTCGACGGTCGGTACGCAGATGGACGCGCCGGCCGCCCGGCCCCGCCGGCGCCGCCGGTGGGGCCCTCGTTTCGGCCTGGTCCTTAGCACGCTCATGGCTGCTGCACCGGTCGTCCCGGCGGTGGCTGGGGCGGGGCCGGCCGGCGACAGCGGCCGGGGCGTGACGGTCGGCATCTCGAGCCTTTATAGCGTCAAGGTGGCCGAGGGCACCTGGTTGCCCATTGTCGTCACGATGGCCGACCGGGCCATCGCTGGCCTGCACGGTCAAATCGTGGTCACTGCACCAATTTCTCCGGTCGCTGACTTCAGTGTCCCGAACTGCTACACGGATGGTGCCAGCACTTTCTGCAGCAACAGCGCCAGCTTTTCCGGGGGGCGCTCGGGGAGTTTCTCGTCCGCCTACGGTTCGGCCGGCGGCATTACCTACACGTCGCCCCTGCAAATGGCCGCCGGCACTACCAAACGCGTGGAACTCTACGTCCTTGCCGGCGCTCCCCACGGTGAGGTGACGGCCGAAATCCTGGGCGCGTCGGGCCGCCCGCTAGCCAAGGCGGCATCTCATCTGCCTGTGGCCAACGGAAACGCGCCACCTGCTGTTCTGGCCGTGACCGACCAACCGGGGGCTCTGTCTTCGTTGCCCGTCGGCCTTCCCGTCGGGCCGCGGCCGCAAGTCCAGGCATTGTCACCCGCCCAACTCCCCGCGTCTGCGGCCGCGCTGGCGGCATTCTCGGCCGTGGCCATCGACGAGGCTGACACCAGCGTCTTATCCCCCGGTCAACGCCAGGCCCTCGACGGCTACGTGAAGGCAGGGGGGACGCTGGTACTGGCCGGCGGCCTGGACTGGCAGGGCGCCCTGGACGGCGTACCCGATGGGCTACTTCCGGCGACAGTCGAGGGCACCGAGCCGGTTGACGTGTCGAGGTTGGCCGGGTTGCTGGGCACTCGGTCAGCCCGGGGCCGTGTCGATCTCGACCTCCTCGAGCCACGAAAGGGCAGCGTCGCCATCATCAAAGAGGGCGACTTGCCATTGGCGGTCGAGGCCGGCCGGGGCTCCGGGACCGTCGTGCTGTCGGCCGTCGACCCGGCAGCTCCTCCTCTGGGTACGTGGGCAGGGACACGCTTCCTCATGACTCGCCTCTTGGCCTCCGCCTTCCAGGTCGATTATTCCAGCGCCGCCGGCCTATTCGTCTCCGGTACCGGCCCGTTGGACACGACACCGGCCACGGTACCCGTGTCAGTAATGGGAGACCTGGGGGTGGGTAGCGATTTCGACCCGATGAGCCCGAACGTCGCCAGCGGCGCTCTGCGCGGCTATATGAAGCAGCTGCCGGGCTCAGCCCCGTCGGCAGTTTTCTTCGGCCTCATCTTGTTGGGCTACGTCCTTGTGGCCGGCCCCCTCTGTTTTATGGCGCTGGCCCGTCTACGGCGACGGGAGCTCGCCTGGGTAATTGTCCCATCCGTAGCCCTGTTTGGTGCGTTGGCTACCTGCACCACCGGCATCGGCATACGGCATAGCCCCAGCCTGGAAGAAATACGGGTGGCGCAGTTCGCTCCCGGTGACAGAGTGGCGCAGGTGACGTCGGTGGGCGGCGCGGTTGTAGGGCCGTCCGGCTCCCGGCACATCACCCTCACGGGCCCGAGCCTCGTGACCGGCTCGGCCGCCGAAGGTAACGCCGGGCTGGTCGTGAGCCCGGGTAGTGCCCTGGGCCAAACCATCCTGACCGTCGCCGGCCGCGACGCCGCCGCCGGCGGTTGGGCGGCCAGCGCCGCCGGCCCGCTAAATGGCACCCTGGCGGCCGCCGTCTACAGCTCGGCCGGCACCGTTTTCGGCCACGTCACCAATGGCTTCAAAGTGAAACTGACGGACGTTTATCTGGTCACCGCCTCCGGCACGGCCAAGGACATGGGCAATCTTTTGCCCGGGGCCTCAGCGACGTTCCGGGTCACTGTGCCGGCTGAGGGGCCGGGGACCGGGGGGAACTCCACAGACGACGGTTTCCCGGCCACGATTTCCACGCCCTCCATCTCCATCCCCGTCCGGCCCGGCTCCCTCGCCGCCCGCCACGAGGCCGGCCTGCAAGGGCTATATGACCTGGCTGCGTTGTACTCAGCGCGGTCCGGCGGCGCGCCGGTACTCGTCGCCTTTTCCGGGCGCCCCATCTTGCCGGTCGATGCGGACGGAGGAATCCCCGCGTCCGATGTCACGGACGCCATCGTCGTTCCGCTGGCGCCCGTTCGGCCACCGGCAGCTGCCGTCGCCGGAGTGCCGCCACAAGTGGTCGGGTCGTCAGGCGTAACCGGCGTGACGACCGACGGCCTCGGCACCGACTCGTTCACGCTCAGCCAAGGTGGCTATATCGATTACGAGTTCCTCCTGGGGGGCGGCAAGGCCTGGCCCCACCTGACCCTCGACCTGGGGTCGCCATCTGGCCAAGGACCAGGCGCCGTAGGGGGCCTGACGCCCGGTCTGGGTGCGGCCGGGCCAGCACGGGCAGGGGCAGGCTCGGACATCGCAACGCGCTCGGCCGTGAACATCAGCGTTTTCGACTACCGGACCGGCACCTGGGCCCGGCTCCGGGTCAACGAGCGGCGCGGCCAACTCGTGGCGGACGTGCCGGAGCCCGGGCTGTACTTCGACGGCGGAGCAGCCCTCCAGGTCCGCTTGAGCGCGTTGACCGCGGGCACCGAGGTCTTCGGACCGGTACCTGCGCTCTACGCCGACCGGTAGCTCGCCCCCGCGAGCAGGACAGCCGGGGCCCAAAAACGCCCGGCGCTCAGGGGCGTAGGAAAAGCTCGATCACCGGCACCAGCACATCTGGCTCCTGGACCGGGACATTCAGGGTCAAAGTGCCTGGCGGAAGACCACCGAGCCGGGTGTTGAACGCCTCTTGCCCCGGGCTTATGACCTCGCGCCGCACCTCGGACCCGTCATGCAAAAAGCGGGCAAACTCCACCCGGTCCGCCAGTCCCGGAAGGTGGATGTGCCGGAACGGCCAGGAAAATAGGTGTAAGTACAGCCGGTCGCCTTTCATCGTGTACCGGCAGTCCTCTGGTGGCGCGAACGGCGCCGGGCCACAACCATAGACCGAAGCACCATTGTGTCTCATCCATTTACCGATCTGGCGTAACGTGCCTATAGCCCTCTCGTCGAACTCGCCGCGGCCCGTCGGGCCGACGTTGAGCAACAGGTTGCCGTCCTTCGACACGCCGTCAACCAGCATCCGCACCAGCAGGTCGGGTGGTTTCCAGTCGAGGTTGTCACGGTCGTAGCCCCAGCTCCCGTTCAACGTCTGGCAGGCCTCCCATAAACCCGCTCCGTCCCTCACCACTACGGGGGCAAAGGGCTGGTACTGCTCAGGAGTGACAACGTCGGCCATCCCGGGAAGGTCGAGCCGGTCATTGACCACGATGCCCGGCTGGAGCCGCCGCACCAGCGCCAGCAGCTCCTCGGAACCCCAGTCCTCGCGGCCCTTATTGCCCCAGATCTGTGGGCGCTGCTCACGAGGGTACGAGAAATCGAAGAAAAGGTAGTCAATTTTCCCATAGTTGGTGAGAAGTTCGCGTACCTGGCCGTGTAGATAATCGCGGTACTTGGCTATGTCGCGGCCAGAGTTTTGCGCTTTGAACTCCTCATCGTCACGCTGAGGGTGGAGCCCGTCCACCGGGAAGTCGGGATGGTGCCAGTCGATGAGCGAATGGTAGAAACCGACGCGGAGGCCTGCGCCCCGGAACGCCTCGACCATGGGCGCCAGCAAGTCCCTTCCGGCCGGGGTCTTCGTGGCCTTGTAGTCGGTGTACTGGGAATCCCACAGGCAAAAGCCTTCGTGGTGCTTGGTCGTGATCACAAAGTAGCGCATGCCGGCGTTGCTGGCCTCGCGGGCCCACAGCTCGGGAGCGTACAGGTCGGGGTCGAAATGCTCGAAGTACTGGTCGTAGTCTTCGTCGCGAATGCTCTCGCGGTTTTTCACCCATTCATGTCGCGCTGCCACTGAGTACAGGCCCCAGTGAATGAACATCCCCAGGCGTGCCTCGTACATCCACTCCAGGTGTTCGGCCAAGCCCTCTCTTGTCACCGCTATCTTCTCCGATCTCGCCTCAGCGACCTCCGAACCCGGTGAAGGTAAGCCCCTTCACCAGGTATTTCTGCAGGACAATCACCAGGATGATCGCCGGCAGCACGGTCAAGACACAGCCCGCCATCATATAGCTCCAATAGCCTCCGTACTCGCTCTGGAACTCCGAGAGGCCGAGGTTCAGCGTAAAGAGGCTCGGGCTTTGCGTGACGATCAGCGGCCATAAGAAGTCGCCCCAAAATGCGACGAACGTGAACACAGCCAGCACCGCCGCTCCCGCCCGGACAAGGGGGAGCATGATACGGGCAAAGATCCAGAACTCGGAGGCGCCGTCCATGCGGGCTGAGTCGCGCAGCTCCTCGGGCAATGTACGGAAGAACTGGCGCATGAAAAAGGTGCCGAAGGCGCTGAAGGAGACCGGGAAGATCAACCCGAGGTATGTGTTGTAGATGTGAAGTTTGGTGGCCAGCAGGAACAGCGGGATCACCGTCACCGCCGCCGGTACGAGCAACGTCGCCACATACACGGCGAAAAGCTTTTCCCGGCCGCGGGACCGCAGCCTCGCAAATGCGTAGCCCCCGGTGGTCGAAGCCACCAGCACTACTGCGGTCACACCGAAGGAGTAGATGAGCTGTTTATCATGAACTGGCCGAACGGGAAGAAGTTCCACGCCTCGGAGAAGTTGCTCCACGTGAGGCTGTACCCGAAGAAGAAATTGTTGGTGAGGGCGTTGTCCTCGGGTTTCCAGGCGGTGGCCAGCATCCACAGGAACGGGAACATGCACATGAAGGCGACGACGTACAGCACCACGTTGAGCACGACGGCGACCACCGCCGTCTCGGTGCCAGGCTGAAAAACGGCCGCATCAGCGCTCATAGAACACGAACCTCTTCTGTAGCCAGAACATGACCGCCGTCACGACCGGAATCATGATGGCGAGCAAAACGGCAATGGCCGAGTAGCCGAGCCGCAGGTACCGGAAGGTCTCATCGTAAAGGTCGAGCACCGCTCTTCGTAGCCGCCGGTACTTGCGGATGAGGCGGGGACATTTTTGGGTGGCCCCCCTGGGTTCGCGTAGCGTAAAGGACGTGCACCGGACTAAGGCTTTTTAATGGCACGGCTTGGGCCCGTGATCAGGGACGTCTACAGGCGACCAGGCGTTGACGCTTTGCCGGGCCACCTCGAGCAGCAGTACGGCATCCACGTGCTGGCTACGACCAGGCTCGACGCCGGCGTTGTCAAGGTTTCTCATGACAGCGGGCCGCCCTGGGTGGCCCGCCTGTTCGTGGCCGGCCGCACCCTCGGGCGGGCCGAGCAAGACGCCGAGGTGCTCCGTTTCCTCGAGCGCCAGGGCATGGTGGCCGAACGGGTGGCGAATGAGGAGCCCGTGTCGTCCCTTGACGGCCGGGCCGTCCTCGTGACCGAGTTTGTGGAAGGCCGGAAATTACCCGACACTGCCGGGGCCAGGCGCAAGGCCGGCGACTTGCTCGGCCGTACCCACGTACTGCCGACAGAACCCGGGCCTACGGAACGGCCTGCAGGTTCGCTGCACCACCTCCCCGATTACGAGGGCTACGCCGCCTTGGACCTCGAGGCGGCGGCGGCGTTGCTCGCCGACCTCGACGGCCGGGTGCCGCCCGAGCACCGATCAACCTATGACGCCCTGCTCGGGCTGTTGCCTAAAGGCGACGGGGGCGAGGGCCTGCCGGAATCGTTCGTACATCCCGACCCGGCACCGAGCAACCTGATCGTGAGCCCGGGCGACTTCGTACTGGTCGACTGGACCGGGGCGGGGCGGGGCCCACGCCTGGCCTCCCTGGCCGTGCTGCTCACGAGCGTGGGCCCCGGGAACGTCGCCGACGTCCTGGCCGGTTACCGTACGCATGTCAAGCTGGAAGAGGAAGAAATCGACCGGGTAGCGGGCGCATTGTGGGTACGGCCGATCTGGTTGGCATGTTGGCGATGCTGGCTCGCCTGCGTGTCCAGCAAAGTGGACAAGGCGTTCGTCCCGGACGAGGGCCGCATCAAGGCACTGGCCGCCGCCACCCGGGCCAGTCTCGAGCAGGAGTAAACGAAATGCGTGCCCTCAGACTGGAAAAGGTCGGGTCCGCCAGGTTGCAGAGACTGCCCGCCCCGGTGGCCGGAGCCGGCGAGGTCGTGGTGGAAGTGGCTGTGGCCGGTATTTGTGGGAGCGACCGTCACATAATCAACGGGGAGTACCCGGCTGCCCCTCCCGTCACCTTGGGCCATGAGTTCGAGGGCGTCGTGGTGGGAACTGGCCCTGGCACGGTCATGGCCGTCGGGACACGCGTGGCCGTCGACCCCAACATCGCCTGCCTCAAGTGCCGCTATTGCCGGATGGGGCTCGTCGCTCACTGCACCGACCTGCACGCCATCGGGGTAGACCGGGACGGCGGGCTGGCCGAGCAGGTAACCGTCCCCGAACGCCAGGCCTACCAGCTCCCGGCCGGCTTACCGGCCGGTTTCGGCGCCATCTGCGAGCCGTTGGCGTGTTGCCTGCGGGCCATGGACCACGCCATGGTCCAACCCGGCGACAAAGTGGCCGTACTGGGTGGCGGTGTCATCGGCCAACTTTTGGCCCAACTTGCCCGCGTAGCCGGAGCCCGCGTGGTCCTGGTGACGCGCCAGCAGCAACGCCGCGCCCTGGCTGAAGCCCTCGGCGCCGCTGCCACCGTCAACCCTGAAGCGGCCGACGTCGCCGAGGTCATCTCCGGGCCCGGCGGTATGGCGCCAGGTGGCGTCGACGTTGCCTTTGAAGCCGCAGGAGTCGAGGCCACGTTCCAACAGGCCATGGAAGTCGTCCGCCGGGCCGGGAAGGTCGTCGTCGTCGGCGCCGCCCCGAGCTCACTGGCCCTTTCGATAAAACCGTTCGACCTTTTCGAGCGCGAACTGCAGGTTATCGGTTCCCACCTCAACCCACTTACGCACGGACGGGCCGTTGAGATAGCCGTGGCCGGCCTGCTCGAACTCGGGCCGCTGATCACCAGGACGGTCGACTTGAGCGAGGTTGAAAGCGTGCTGGCCCGGCCGCCTGCCCCGGGTGAGGTCAAGGTCCAGGTAATTCCCGGCTAAATGGCGGCCGGCGAACGACAACAGGGCTCGGGGACCATGCGTGCGGTCTTCCTTCCCGGCGGTAGAAGAGCCGAGATCAGGGAAGTGGCGGTCCCCGACCCCGGCCCGGGCGAGGTTCAAATCGCATTGCGGGCGGCCGGTCTTTGCGGCAGTGACCTCCACATGCACTACCGGCCGGCCCCCGAGCTGAGGCACGGCCCCATATTCGGTTTGGTCACCGACCCTGACGTTGTCCCCGGCCACGAAGCCGCCGGCGTCGTGACGAAGGTGGGGACGTTCGTAACGGCCGTGAAAACGGGCGACCGGGTGGCGGTACACCACATCGGTGGCTGTGGTGACTGCATCGCCTGCCGGCGCGGGTTTGACATGGAATGCCGGAACAAATGGGGCATTTACGGCCTGGACCGCCCGGGTGCCATGCAGGATTACATGGTCGTCCGCAGCCGGGACTGCGTTATTTTGCCGGCCAACGTCGACTTCGACGAAGGGGCGTACTATACCTGCGGTGCGGGGACCGGTTACCTGGCCTTACGGAGAGCATCGCTGGGCCTCGGGGACACCGTCGCCGTCGTCGGGCTGGGGCCGGTAGGCATAGCGGCGGCCTACTTCGCCGAGCGTTCGGGGGCCAGAGCTGTCGGGCTCGACCCGGCTGAACCGAGGCGTCTTTTCGCCAAGGAGATCGGCCTTTATTCCGTTTACGACGCCAGCGCCGGCGACGTAGTCGATCAAGTCCGCGCCGCCACCGGCGGAGCGGGCGCCAATGTCGTCATCGAAGCTTCCGGTTCGGCTGGAGGCCGGCTCCTTGCTCTCGACGTCGCCGCCATCGGCGGCCGGGTCGTATTGGTAGGGTTTGGCGACGCAGAAAATGTCGTCGATTTGCAGTCCACCATAATCCAGAAACAACTGGACGTCCTGGGGGCCTGGATGTTCCCCCTTCCCGACCTGCAGGAGATGCTCCACGACGTAAGCGTGCGAGCAATTTCCATAAAACCGCTGATCTCGGGGAATTACGCCATCGAGGACGCGGCCCGGGCGTGGACGGCTTTCGACCAGGGTGGACCGGGCAAAACGGTGCTCACGTGGGGTCGTTGACGGCGGCGCGCAGATCCTCCAACTCGGCCACCAGACGTCCAAACGGATAGTAGGCCTGTATGCCGCTCGGGTTCGGGAGCACCCAAAGCTGGGCGCCGCCGGCCCAGTCGGGCTGGCGCCCGATCGAGGCCCCCTTGGAACCGAAACCGGCCCGGTAGGCCTGGAGGCCGAGCATGGCCACGGCGCGGGGGCGCCACCGCCTTACTTTCCGCTCCAGGCCGGCGGCCCCACGGCGTAATTGGGCCGGTGTGATCTCGGCCGCCGACCTGGTCGCCGTGTGCACGAGGTTGGTGATACCGATGCCGGCGTCGAGCAGCTCACGTTCGTCGTACGGGGAAAGGACGGACTCGGTAAACCCGGACGCGGCCAGTGCCTTCCAAAACCGGTTGCCGGGCCGAGCGAAATGGTGACGGACGGCCGCCGACCACAGGCCCGGGTTTATGCCGCAGAACAAGACCCGCAACCCGGGCCCGATGAGGTCCGGGACACTGCTGCCCACCGCCGCAGCCAGCTCGTCGGGAGAAGGACGACGTTCGCCCGTCATATGTTGGCGTCACACAGAGGAGTAGCCCCCGTCCACCGGGAGCACAGCTCCGGTCACGAACGCGGCCCCGCTCGAGGCCAACCACACCACCGGCCAGACCACGTCGGCCGGCTCGCCCCACCGCCCGGCGGGGGTGCGGCTGACGATGCGCCGGTCCGACTCGGGGTCGTCTTGCAGCGGGCCGGTCAAGTCGGTACGGATCCAGCCCGGGGCGATGGCGTTCACCCTCACGTGCGGGGCGAAAGAGGCTGCCAGTGATTTCGTCAGTTGCACAATGGCGGCTTTACCGGCGCCGTACGCAGGTGCATGGGGCGAGGCAAAGAAACTGGTCATTGAAGCCACGTTGACGATGGAACCTCGAGTGCCGGCCAGCAGCGGCTGTGCGGCCAGGCAGCAGCGCATGGTGCCGACCAGGTTGACGTCGAGCACGCTTTGGAAAATAGCCATGTTGTACTCATCGGCCCGCCGGATCACCCCGGCGCAGTTCACAAGTACATCGACCCGTGGGCGCGAACTGAAGAAACGATCTACGTCCGGCGCGGCCGTGACGTCGAGCTCGGTGACTTCGGCCAAGCGGACCGTTTCGGCGGGGGCACCCGAACTGCGCAGGCCGGCCGCCGTGACGCGTGCCCCCACCTCGGCGAAAGCGCAGGCGATGGCCGCGCCGATACCGCTCGTCCCCCCGGTCACAACGACATGCCGGCCGGCGAACGCGTCTTCGCGGAACTCGATCGCCACGCCTGCAACCTAGTGTTACAACAGGCGACCTTCGACCGGTTGCCACCCAGGATCTTGATTTGCCCTAAAAGGGCTTCTTCACTCGGCCGGCGGGCGCCGGTTCCTCGAGGCAGCACTACCGGGCGGCGCCGTTGCTAGAGCCCGATGTCCTCGTCCCAGAGGCCCGGGTGGCGGGAGATGAAAGTGGCGAGCAGGTCGATGCATCCGGGGTCGTTCAACAGCACTATCTCGACGCCGAGCTCGGCCAACCATTCGTGGCCACCTGTGAAATTGGACGACTCACCGATCACGACCGCCCCGATGCCGAACTGGCGCACCAGCCCGCTGCAATACCAGCACGGGGAAAGCGTCGTGGCCATCACCGTCTCCCGGTAGTTCCGGCGCCTTCCGGCATTACGGAAAGCACTGGTCTCAGCGTGCATAGAGGCGTCCCCATCCTGGACCCGGCGGTTGTGGCCCCGGCCCAGCAGCGCCCCTGACCTGTCGAACAGGGCGGCGCCGATCGGGATCCCCCCTTCGCCAAGGCCGAGACGAGCCTCCTCGATCGCCACGGACAACATGGCGGCGGCCGCCTGCGGGCCTATCGGCTCAGGGGCAAATGCCAAGACATCACCCACCAAAACGTCTCGTCCATTGCGGAAGATCGTACTGCGGACCGGGGTCGCCGGCCCCGCCCGCCAACTTCGGGACGGATCCGCCGTCGAGAAAAAGCTCGGAGGCCCCTTCCCGGGCAGGGGACGGGCTCCAGTACTCCGGTTCGGCGGCCCGATCCCGCGGCGCTGAACAGCGCGAAGGCGCGATGACACGGGCGGCCGGCGTCGCCGCTGTCTTCAGGTCACTCCTCTGGCCCTACCAGCCCCGGTCGACCCACTCCTGGAGGTGCGGCGACTCGGCCCCGACCGTCGTGTCGGCGCCGTGGCCCGGCATCACGATGGTGTCGGCAGGAAAGCGGCTGAATATCTTTTCCCCGATCGAAGTGATGATGGTGGGGAAATCCCCGCCCGGGAACTTGGTCGCCCCGGGACCACCGGGGAACAAGGTGTCGCCACTGAAAAGGACCGGCGACCCCTGCACGTGGAAGCACATCGACCCGGGAGTATGGCCCGGCGTGGCGATCGTCTGCAGCTTTAGACGGCCCACGTTGAGGACGGTCTCGTCTTCCAGGACAAAGTCGTACGAAGGGAGCATGGCCGAGTCGGCGGCCGTGACCCCCACCTCGTAGCCCGCTTCGCGCACCTGGGGTACGGCCTGGATATGGTCCCAATGGCCATGCGTCTCGACCACTTTGGTGACGCCGAGGCTCCGGCACAACTCGAGCAACTTGTCGTGTTCGTTGGCCGCGTCGATCATCACGGCGTCACCGGTCTGCTTGCAGCGCAACACAAAAACGTTGTTGTCCAGTGGCCCGACCACCAGGCGGTGGATTTCGGCTTGATCGTCCGCGTAGTGCATTGACCTGATGCTACCGGCACTCTCGTCTGGCAGAGGCCGGGGCCCGGCGGTTAGGGCCGGTCGGGACGGAGGAGGTCCTCCAGCTGCCCTTTCGCACTGTCCAGATGGTCCATTACCGTGCGTATGCCATCCGCCGCCGGGGTGTCGTCCTCATGCGCTGTTCGCTCCGCCCGTCTCAGGCACGAGTAGACCGGCTGCATGAGCCTGTGGGCCTCCTCGAGGTCCGGTATGGCTTCTTTTTTCATCGGGCTTCAGCCTAGGCAAAGCCAGCGCCCGACGGCCCTGCCCCAAGCACGGGCCGCGGCCAGGCCAACGCCGCGACCGGGGCCAATCAATGTCGGACCAACCGGCGGGTCGGTACCTTTGTCGAAAATGGTGGTCCCGCTCCGATCAATTGGGTGAGCCCCCGCCGGGGCATTTCCAAGCGAGGAGAAAGACATGAAGTACATGGTCATCATCTACGGCAACAAGGACCTCTGGCAGTCGTTCCCTCCCGACGTCGCCGCCCGGGGTATCGCCGAGGTGGACGCTTTCAACAGGAAGTACATGGAGAGCGGCGAACTGCTGGGCGCGTACGGGCTCGGTGACGAGCTCACGGCCAAGACGGTCCGGGTGCGTGAAGGCGTGCCGGCCGTGACCGACGGGCCGTACCTGGAGGCCAAGGAGTTCGTGTCGAGCTTCTTTCTCCTCGATTGTGAAGGTGAAAAGCGGGCGCTGGAGATCGCCGGCGAGTACCCGTTCGCCGCCCACCACCCCGTGGAGGTCTGGCCTGTCCTGCATGAGGCGGGCCAGGAAATGTGACCGGGACGACGTGCGTCGAGGCCCGGCTGCGCCAGCTGGCGCCACAGGTCCTCGGCGCCCTCCTGCGTCGCCATGGGCGCCTCGACCTCTGCGAGGACGCCGTCCAGGAAGCCTTGTTGGCCGCTTACGCGGATTGGGCCGAAAACGGCGTGCCGGAGAACCCGAGCGGATGGCTCATTACCGTCGCCAACCGCCGCCTGATCGACCAGGTCCGTAGCGAAACTTCGCGGCGCCTGCGGGAGTCTCGGGCCCGGGCCGGCGACCAGCCGGCGCCGGCCGCCGGGACGCCAGGCGCTAACGGCGACGGGGAGGGACGGGAGCGAGATGATTCGCTCCTTCTTCTGTTCCTTTGTTGCCACCCGGCTCTTAACGTCCCGGCGCAGATCGCGCTCACGCTCCGAGCGGTAGGCGGGCTCACCACGAAGGAGATCGCCCGAGCCTTTTTCGTGCCCGAGGCCACTATGGCCCAGCGAATAACGCGGGCCAAGCAGTCCATCGTCGAGGCCGGCGCCACCTTTTCGATGCCGGCCGGGCCCGAACAGGGCACTCGCCTACTGGCCGTAATGCACGTCCTTTACCTGATCTTCAACGAGGGTTACACGAGTTCTTCGGGCGACGTCGTAACCCGGGTCGAGCTGACAGACGAGGCGGTCCGGCTGGCGCGGGGATTGCACAGTTCGTTGCCAGATGACTCCGAGGTGACGGCCCTTCTCGCTTTGATGCTCCTCACCGACGCCCGCCGGGCCGCCCGGACCACGGGCGAGGGTGACCTGATCGACCTGGCCGATCAGGACCGCAACTTGTGGGACCGGGCCCAAATCGAAGAGGGCGTGGCCCTCATTACCGGCGCCCTGGGCCGGGGGCCAATTGGTTCGTACCAGCTCCAGGCGGCTATCGCTGCCCTCCATGACGAGGCTCGTTCTTCGGCCACCACCGATTGGCCTCAGATCCTGGCCCTCTACGACCTGCTCGACCTGATTGCCCCCAACCCGATGGCGTCGCTCAACCGGGCTGTCGCGCTGGCCATGGTCCAGGGACCGGACGCCGGGCTATCGCTCCTGTCCTCGCTCGACGACGACAAAAGGGTGGCCCAGCACCACCGGCTGCACGCCGTTCGCGGGCACCTGCTCGAGATGACGGGAGACCTGGTGGCGGCCCGGGAGTCGTTCCAGGTTGCCTTTCGCCGCGCCACCAGCAGCCGGGAGAAGCGTTACCTCCAGGGCCGGATCGACAGCCTCAGTACCTAGCCGTCCTCGACGCCGCCTGACCCGGCCTCGGCGCTGGGCCGGGGCAACGCCGGCTCCCGGGCACAATGGGCGTATGGTCGGCGCGGTCACCGAAGACCGAACTGAGGCGAGGTGAGCAGCGCGGGCCCGACGAGCGACGGGGACGGCCTCAGAGTCGGACGGCGACGACTGGTGATCCCTTCGGCCGAGCTGGAATGGCGCTTCAGCTCCAGCGGAGGCCCGGGAGGCCAGCACGCCAACACCGCCAACACCCGGGTCGAGCTGGTTTTCGACATAGCCAACTCGGGCGTCCTCAGTTCGCGCCAGCGCGCCCTGGTGCTCGAGCGCCTGGGGCCGACCCTCCGGGTAGTGGCCAGCGACGAGCGTTCCCAGGCCCGCAACCGTCAGATCGCGCTGGAACGCCTCGCCC
Source organism: Acidimicrobiales bacterium (assembly GCA_035502515.1). GTDB lineage: Bacteria > Actinomycetota > Acidimicrobiia > Acidimicrobiales > Palsa-688 > Fen-671. The sequence goes on along the minus strand of DATJUH010000210.1, from coordinate 6,506 downwards.
AACGGCTCGACGAGGCGCTGAGGGTTGAGCGCCCGCGGCGACCGACGGTGCCTACCAAGGCATCCCGGGAACGCCGCCTGCGGGCCAAACAGCTCCGGTCTACCCGCAAACAGGAAAGACGCCCGCCGGTACCGGAAAACTGAACGAATGGGCGGAGCGGCAGGGCCGGGCTTCGTCCCCGGCGTCCGGCCGACATCTACAAGGTTGGGAAGCGTACATTGGGGCGGTGCAGATGAGCGCCCGTCTCACTCAGAAGGTCGCCGTCGTAGACCGCGAACTTCAGTCTGACGAGGGTGGGGGCGTCCAGCAGAGGGCGGGTTCGGATCTGGCCGACCTGGCCCGGTCGGAGACGTCGCTGCGTCGGTTCCTTCACGGCCTGCCCGGCGTCGACCAGGTCGGGGCCGAGGCCAGGGCGGCCAGCCTGGCCACGCGCTCGATCAAGACCACGGCCAAGCTCTGGGCCATCGACGCCGCCATTTCCATGATCGACCTCACCACCCTGGAGGGGGCGGACACCGCCGGCAAGGTCCTGTCACTGTGTGGCAAAGCGGTACGGCCGGACCCGGCGGACCCGACCGTCCCCCCGGTGGCGGCCGTCTGCGTGTACCCCGACCTCGTGCCCGTGGCCAAGGCATCGCTCGGGCACGGACCGGTAAAGGTGGCCTCGGTGGCCACCGCTTTTCCCTCAGGACGGGCTGCCCTGGCCGTAAAGTTGGCGGACGTGGCCGACGCGGTAGCGTCCGGCGCCGACGAGGTGGACATGGTGATCGACCGGGGGGCCTTTCTCTCCGGCCATTACGGGCTCGTGCTCGAAGAGGTCAGAGCGGTGAAGGAGGCCTGCGGCCAAGCGCACCTGAAGGTGATCCTCGAGACGGGCGAGCTGGCTACTTATGACAACGTCCGGCGGGCCAGCTGGATCGCCATGATCGGCGGCGCCGACTTCATAAAGACGTCTACGGGCAAGGTCAGCCCGGCCGCCACCCTCCCCGTCGCCCTGGTAATGCTGGAGGCGGTCCGCGATTTTGCCGACGCCTCCGGGAACATCGTGGGGGTCAAAGTGGCCGGCGGCATCCGCACCACTAAAGACGCCATCAGGTACCTGGTCGTCGTCAACGAGGTCGCCGGCGACACATGGCTCGAACCGGACCGCTTCCGGATCGGCGCCTCCAGCCTGCTCAACGACCTTTTGATGCAGCGTTCGAAACAGCGCCTCGGGGCCTACGCCGGGTCGCAGGACTTCAGCATCGAGTAAGCCGGACCGGAGACGCCATGGCTTCTTCCCGCTTCCCTTACGCTCCCGCCCCCGAGTCCCGGGCGATCGTCAACCTCCGGCCGTCGTACGGCCTGTTCATCGACGGCCAGTTCGTCGACCCCCGGGACGGCGGCCACTTCAAGACCGAGAGCCCGTCGTCCCAGGAGGTGCTGGCCGAGGTGAGCACGGCCGGAGCGGCCGACGTCGACCGGGCCGTCCAGGCTGCCCGGCGCGCTTACGAGCAAGTGTGGGGCCCGATGCCCGGCAAAGAGCGGGCGAAGTACATCTTCCGGGTGGCCCGCATCATCCAGGAGCGGGCGCGCGAGCTGGCGGTGCTGGAGAGCCTCGACAACGGCAAGCCCATCAAGGAATCGCGCGACGTGGACGTGCCGCTGGCGGCGGCCCATTTCTTTTACCATGCGGGCTGGGCGGACAAGCTGGCCTACGCCGGCCTCGGGCCCAGCCCGAGGCCCCTCGGCGTCGCCGGCCAGGTCATCCCGTGGAACTTCCCGCTCTTGATGGCGGCCTGGAAACTGGCCCCGGCGCTGGCCACGGGCAATACGTGCGTGCTCAAACCGGCTGAAACGACGCCACTTTCCGCCCTCCTGCTGGCCGAGATCCTCCAGCAGGCTGAACTGCCGCCGGGCGTGGTCAACATTGTCACCGGGGCGGGAGAAACGGGCGCCGCCCTGGTTGCCCATCCCGGAGTGGACAAGGTCGCCTTCACCGGCTCGACGGAAGTGGGCAAGCAGATCCAGCGGGCTCTGGCCGGTACCGTCAAGCGGCTGACGCTGGAGCTCGGGGGCAAAGCGGCCAACATAGTGTTCGACGACGCCCCCTTGTCCCAGGCCGTCGAGGGCATCGTGAACGGCATCTTCTTCAACCAGGGCCACGTCTGCTGCGCCGGTTCCCGCTTGCTCGTCCAGGAACCGGTAGCCGAAGGGGTGATCGAGGCGCTCCAGCGGCGGCTCGAGACCCTGCGCCTGGGGGACCCGCTCGATAAGAACACCGATATCGGGGCCATCAACTCCCCGCAACAACTCGAGAAGATCCGCGACCTGGCCGAGTCCGGCGAGGCCGAGGGCGCTCAGCGCTGGTCACCGGCGTGCCGGTTGCCGGAGCGCGGGTACTGGTTCCCGCCCACCCTGTTCACCGGCGTGGTGCCGGCGCAACGGATCGCCCGGGAGGAAATCTTCGGGCCGGTGCTCTCGGTGCTCACGTTCCGGACTCCCGAGGAGGCGGTCGAGAAGGCGAACAACACCACCTACGGCCTCTCGGCCGGCGTCTGGACCGAGAAGGGGAGCCGCATCCTCCATATGGCCTCCCGGCTCCGGGCCGGGGTGGTGTGGGCGAACACGTTCAACCGGTTCGACCCTTCGAGCCCGTTCGGGGGCTACCGGGAGTCCGGTTTCGGCCGCGAGGGTGGCCGCCAGGGCCTGGCCTCGTACCTCGAGGGTTATGCCGATGCCTGACGGCCCCGAACCCCGTTTGGCCGTTAACAAGACGTACAAGTTGTACCTGGGCGGCGCCTTCCCCCGGTCCGAGTCAGGCCGCTCCTACGTGGTGTCCAGCCACGAGGGAAGGTCGCTGGCCAACGCCGCCCTCGCCTCTCGCAAAGACCTCCGTGACGCGGTCGTGGCCGCCCGGAAGGCCGTGCCGGGCTGGTCCGGGGCTACTGCCTACCTGCGGGGCCAGATCCTGTACCGGGCAGCCGAGATGCTGGAAGGCCGCCAGGCCCAGTTCGTAGAGGACCTGGTGCTGGGAGAGGGTCTGACCCGCCATGCTGCCTCGGCGACCGTAGGCCTGACCGTGGACCGGCTCGTCTGGTACGCGGGCTGGTCCGACAAGCTGGCCCAGGTGGCGGGGTCGGCCAACCCGGTGGCGGGCCCCTATTTCGACTTCTCCATCCCCGAGCCCACCGGTGTCGTGGGCGTGCTGGCTCCCCAGGCCTCCTCCCTCCTGGGGCTGGTGAGTGTGGTCGCTCCCGTCATTACCACCGGCAACACGGCGGTGGTGGTAGCCAGCGAGGACCGTCCCCTCCCCGCTGTCGACTTCGCCGAGGTGCTGGCCACGTCGGACCTCCCCGGCGGCGTCGTCAACATCCTGACGGGCCGGGCGGCCGAGCTAAGCCCGGTGCTGGCCGCCCACCGCGACGTCGACGCCCTCGACCTCGCCGGGGCACCGCCCGAGCTGGCCATCCAGCTGGAGGAAGCGGCGGCCGACAACGTCAAGCGGGTGCTGCGCCGCCGACAGCCGGAACCGGACTGGCCTGAACCGGACTGGCCTGAACCGGATTGGACCGTCGAACCCACCCCGGCCCGCATGCTCTCATTCGTAGAGATCAAGACGGTCTGGCACCCGGTCGGGGTCTAGCCGGGCGACCTCAGCGCGGCGGAATTAGCATTGCCGGCCAGACGATCGGGCCAGACGATCGGGCCGGACGATAGGGCCGGACGATTGGGAAAGGGAGGAAGTTGGGCGTTCAGGTCGTTGACCACCCGCTGGCCCAGTCCATGCTTACGGCGTTGCGCGACCAGGCCACTCCACCACCCCTTTTCCGGCTGCTGACCAAGCGTTTGGCGCTCGTCCTGTGCCTGGAAGCAACCCGGACCATAGCGACGGCCACGGTCGAGGTCGAAACGCCATTGGCGCGCACGAACGGGGCCCGGCTGGCCCAGCCGCTGGTAGCTGTCCCGGTCCTCAGGGCCGGCCTCGGGATGCTCGAGGCCGTGACCGAGCTGTTCCCCGAAGTGACGGTCGGCTACGTCGGCCTGGAACGCGACCACGCCACCTTCGAGCCCTCCATGTACTACTCGAAGCTGCCGCCCCTCGAGCGCCGTGACGTCCTGCTCCTCGACCCGATGCTGGCCACCGGAGGCTCGGCCGCCTCAGCGTGTGACGCTCTGGCAAAAGCCGGCGCGGCGCAGATCACGCTGCTCTCCGTGGTGTCCGCACCCGAGGGGATCGACCACCTTCAGCGACGCCATCCGGGCGTGCACATCGTGACCGCTTCCATCGACGCCGGCCTGAACGAGTACGCCTACATCGTCCCGGGCCTGGGCGATTTCGGGGACCGTCTGTTCGGGACGCTCTGACGCCCTGGCCATTGCCCTGCACATGCGGGCGATGCCCCCTCCGACCAGGACTGTGCGCGCCAAGTGCGCTTATCGTGACACCAGCGCGCCCAGACGTGGGCTCTCGCGCCGTCGGGGGTCCCGTTCGGCACTCATCGCCCGTACGCGACCGCGATCTGCGCGCCGAGGCGCACGTTTCCCGTTACGGCGGCTACGTTCGCCTCCAGCGCGGCGCCCCCGGTGACCTCTACCAGGGCGGACAGTAGGTACGGCGTCAGGCGCTGGCCCCGGATGTCGTCCCGCTCGGCCGCAGCCAGCGCTTCGGCCAGCGCCTGGTCGTGCAGCTGGGGGTCGAGCTGCTCCGCCTCAGGAACGGGGTTGGCCACCAGCAAAGCCGAACAGAGGCCCAGCCCCTCCTGCCGGCGCATGATCTCGGCTACTTCGGCCGGGCTGCTCACGGTCCAATCGATCGGCCGGCCGGAGCTGTGCAGGTAGAAGCCCGGGAAAGTTGTCGTGGCGAAGCCGACGACCGTGATGCTGAGGGTTTCCAGGCGTTCCAGCGTGGCCGGGACGTCGAGGATCGACTTAACACCGGCCGAGACCACCGTGATGCGGGTGTGGCTCAGGACGGCAAGGTCGGCCGACTCGTCCAGCGACTCGGCGAAGCCCCGGTGCACCCCTCCCAGCCCTCCGGTGGCGAAAACCCTGATCCCTGCGGCGGCGGCCAACCAGGCCGTGGCCGAGACGGTGGTGGCCCCGCTGGCCCCGAGGGCCTGGGCCACGGGCAGGTCGCGCTGGCCCAGCTTGTGGAGGCCGCGGTCATCCGCCACCCGGACGAGCTGGTCCTGGTCGAGGCCCACCCGGGCCACGCCGTCGAGGACGGCGATAGTGGCCGGGCACGCCCCCGCATCACGCACGATCTGCTCGAGCTCCATGGCCACCTGAAGGTTCCGGGGCCGGGGCAGGCCGTGGGCGATAATGGTCGACTCGAGGGCGACTATCGGCGCGCCCGCCCGCTGGGCCGCCTCGACCTCGGGGCTCAGACGGAGGCCCGCTTCGTCGGTACCGGCAGGAGTGCAGCTCACTGGACCACGGGTCAAGAAGCGGTCAGGCGCCCGACTACGTCGCGCTGCAGCTCGTCCAGCCGGGCCCGGGCGGCCACACGAGCGGCGGCCAGCCCGTCCAGCCCAGTAGGGCCGCTGGTGGCCTCGAAGTACACCTTGAGCTTGGGCTCGGTCCCGCTCGGGCGCAGCACCACCCGGCCGGCACGGCCAAGGCGCATGACGAACACGTCCGACGGGGGCAGGCCGTCCAAGCCCTGGGCCAGGTCGCGCACCTCGCTCACCTCCAGCCCGGCCAGGCGCGCGGGCGGGGCCGCCCGCCAATGGGCCATCAGGGCGGCCATCCGCCGAGGGGCGTCGTTTCCCGCCAACCGGAGCGACCACTGGGCCGTGGAATGGACGCCCAGCCGCGACTCCAGATCCTCCAGCCGCTCCAGGACCGAGCGTCCCTCCCGCTTGGCCCCGGCCGCCATATCGGCGACCACCAGGGCCGCCGAGAGGCCGTCTTTGTCCGCCACGGCGTCGCAAACGGCGTAGCCCAGGGCCTCCTCGTAACCGAACAGGAGGCGGTGCCCGGGGCGGAGGCCGGCGGCCCGGGCGATCCACTTGAACCCGGTCAGCGTCTCGACGTAAGCCACTCCGGCCTGGGTGGCCAGGGCCGACAGCATCGACGAGGAGACCACCGTGGTGGCCACCAGCCGGTCGGCGCCGGTCGAGGTGGCGATGAGGTGGTCGGCCATGAGCACCCCGAGCTCGTCGCCTGACAGGACGCGGTACCGTCCGGCCTGGTCGGGAACGGCAACGGCCAGGCGGTCTGCATCCGGGTCGTTGACCAGCACCAGGTCGGCCCGAATTCGTTCGGCGTCAGCCAGGGCCGGTCCGAGCACCCCCGGCTCCTCCGGGTTGGGGAACGGCGCCGTCGGGAAGTCCGGGTCGGGAGCAGCCTGGGAAGCGACCAGCGCCGGCGGCTCGAACCCCGCCTCTTCCAGCAGCGCCGGCAAGACGGCGGCGCCCACCCCGTGCAGGGGGCTGTAGGTAACGCGCAAGCGGCGCGGCCCGCCGGGGTCGACCACGGCCAGGACGGCGTGGCGGTAAGCGGCCAGCACGTCGGCGTCGCCG
>DATJUH010000209.1:0-26971 GCA_035502515.1 Acidimicrobiales bacterium | reverse complement strand
TCCCGCTCCCCATCCTCCAGACCCTCATCATGGGCTGGCACATAGTGCCGTCGGCAGTCGGGACAAGGGCGGAACTCGCCGAGGTGCTCGATCTCCAGGCCGCCGGCCAAACGACGGTCGTGCGTGAGACCAGGCCCCTGAACGACATCAACCAGGCCATTGCCGACGTCGAGGCCGGCAAGATGGACGCCCGGGTGGTGTTCTACGTCCGGTCGTGACGGGCGAGCAGCGCTGGTCCTCGGGCTGGCGGCCAAGCGCTCCCACCTGGAGCGCCGCCCGGTCCGCGTCTCCGACCTCGCCGCCCTCCCGGAGGTCACGGGTTAGCAACCGTCAGATTTGTCAAGACCCTTATTGGGCGCGCAGGACCGTTAGCTCGCGTGATGTTTTGCGTTCCGGCCCCTGAGCGCGCGGCGGTCCCTTGCGGCGCACTCTGATGTACCGCGATCTCGTAGGTCAGGCAACCACGTTCGCGCTCGCGTGGCGGAAGGGGCCCGGCGCCTTGCTAACCACGAAGTCCCCTCTTGGGGCCTCAGAGTTAGTGCGACGTCAACCCGGGCCCCTTTTGCCGCGGCCCGCTCGGGGGCGTGGGACGGTGTTGTTCTTTCGCTGTCCTGAGATCTGCGTGCCCGGAGCCCCTGCCGCCCGGCAGCCGTGACGCTCCTGAGCCCGGCCGGCCGCCAGTGGGGCAGCTGGGGACCCCCAAGCGCCCGCCCTGCGGGGAACCCGCAGCAGCGCCGGGACGCCGGCCTCGCGGCCGGCTCGGGCGCCCCCCAGCTGTCCCACCGGCCGGGCTGGCGAGCTTCGGGCAAGGAACGGCCGGGCTTTTGGCGTGAGCGGCTTGTGGCGCCAGCGGCGTCGGCCTGAGGGGAGCTGAGCCCTGCGCCAGGTCGCCAAAAGAGCCCTGTGCATGCTTGGCCGGCCCCTTCTGGCCCGCCCGTTGGCGCCTGCGGAGTTTCTTGGGCAAGAGCGAGGCCAACCAGCGCTTTGGGTCGTAGGGCTCCTGGCTACGCAACATGGCGAACGCCAGGCGGTGCGCCCGTCTGCCGGCGGCGACGGCGGCCACGGCGTGGGTCTTCTTCTGTTCGTCGACCAACCGGCGGCGGTAGGCGGCGAAGTCAGGGTCGTGGCCCGTGAGCCCCTTGCCGAGCTCGATTATCGCCTCGCGCAAGATGACCGAGCCTTCTCTGCTTATGTGCTGGCCCCGCCGCCGGCGCCGGCCTGCCGACTCGTACTGGGTCGGGACGAGCCCCGAAGCCCGGTAAGCGGCGCTCGCGTCCCGGAACCGCCACGGGTCGCCGATCCCCGCCCCGTAGGCGGAAGCCCGCACCACCCCGACGCCGGGCAGGCTCGTGAGGACCTTCGCCGGCGTCTGGGGCAGGAGCTCGGCCAGAGCAGCCTCGGCGCGGGCAAGTTCGGCTTCGGTGGTGCCGAGGAGGGCCACGTCCGCCTCCAGGACTTGCCCGAGCACGGCGCGCTCGGGGTCTGGCAAGCGCAGCGCCTCCCTGGCCGCCTGCACGACCTGGGCGGCCTTCGGGCGGCTCATGCGCACGCCCCGGTGGGCTACGAAGGCCCTCAGGCGCTCTGGCCCGAGGCGGCAGATGCGGTCGGGGTCGCAGATGTCGGCCAATATCACCCGTCCCGCCTTGGACCCGAGCAAGTCGGAAAAGCAGCGGTCGAGGCCGGGGAAGACCAAGTCGAGCTGGGACTGGACCTGGTTGGCGAGGACCTGGTGGGCGGAGAGCTTCCGCCGGCGGTGCACCACCCACGCTAGCTGTGCCGCCAAGGCGTCGCTGCGGCCCTGGGCGGGGCGGCCCCCGCCGCGCACCATGAGCTCGGCCATGGCGCCCAGATCGCGCTGGTCGGACTTCAAGGTCCGGAGAAGTTGTTGGGAACGGGCTTCTTTTACCGCCGCGGGGTTCAGCTGGAGGACTTCTATGCCCTCTTCACCCAAGCGGGCGACCAAGGTGCGGTGGTAGTGGCCGGCTGCCTCGACCCCGGCCCGGCACATCTGAGCCGCTCGCTCGTCGCCTGCCTTTTCGATGGCGGCCAGCAGCTCCCGGACGCCAGGCTCGGAAAGGGCAAATTCGAACGGTGCCACTACGACTTCGCCGTAGTGGTCGGCGACGAGCGCCATCGCCGACCACTTGCCCACGTCGACGGGCACCACGAGGCACCGGGCCGGGTCGAGGCCCTTGGCCCGCGCCATGAGCTCGGCCTGGAGAGGCCCGCCGACAAAGCGTTTCACGGCTCTACCCCGAGCCCGTCGAGGCCAGGCCCCTCGAGCTGGCGGCCCACCTTCCCGCTCTCACCGACGAGCTCCAAGCCGACGTGGTAGACGACCATGCCCTCGGAGCGCACCTCGTCCAAGAAGATGAGCATCGCCCGCGCAAGGGCGAACTCGATCTTCGGGCCCGCCGCCGTCTCGACCGAGAGGCGGATCTGCTGGCGTAGCGGCCCTTGCCCGCGAGGCCGGCCGGCAACGCTACATGTCCTCAAAGCCGCCTCCTTTTGGCTCGCAATTGCTCCCAGTGGCGCCTGGTGTCGCCGAAAAGGCCCTCCAATTGGCCCTCTATGGCGGCACCTGTGCTCCTTTTGGTGCCACAACAGCCATAAAACCCCCGCCTTTGCGGGACTTCGAGGGTGTGGCCGTGTTGGTGGCAAGCCATGCACCGCCCAATGCAAAGGACACCGCCGCCCAGGTGCTCACGCCGAGGCCGGCGGACAGCCCCATGCCCAGGGCTTGCAACTGCCCGAGGAGCTCTTCGGCACCGGCTGCCTGCCCGCCGGTGGCACCGAGCACACGCGCCAACCAGCCTTGGCGCTGGCGGTGCCGGCGCCACCAGCCTCGCAGCGTCGTGTACGCGAACAGCTCGTCGATGCCCCGTGCTGCCCGGCGCGTCCCCGCCCCGGCAGCTACTGCCATGAGCGCGGGGCCGGCCACCTCGACCGTGTCCAGCCGGCGCAACAGGCAGAACGACGGCAGGAGCGCATCGCTCGACCGGCAGGGCTTGCACCAGCAGCGCTTCACCCAGATCCTCGCTACCACCATGGCGTGGCGTACCGAGCGCCAGTAGCCGGACCAAAAGGCCATCGGCGTCCCGCAGGTGCCGCAGATCGCCCGTGGCACAGCCACGTCCTTGCCTGCCGCCGCGTACTCCTCCACCGATAAGCGGCAAGGCCATATCATCGCCATGGGCGACAAAGCCCTCCCGGGCCCCTCCCTCGAGCGCGAACTCTGAGGGGGAGGGGCCCCTCGCACGTTCAGGACCGCCCAATCATTGCCCCCTCCCCAGCTCTGCGCCCGGCCTTCTCGAGCGGCTGCACAGGGGGACGCTGGCGGGGCCCCGTGCCATGCTAAAAACGAGATCAGCGAGCCGTCTCAGGTTTAGAACGACATCGAGCCGGGAGCCCCGCCCGCGACGAACCACGACGACACCTCCAACAGGGCACTCATCCGCTCGGACCAGGTCCCTATAGAGGGTGTATCAGCGTTAGCGTTCAGCTCTTCCGCTTCTCATCTTGACCGCGTCACAACGAGCCGGCCCCGGCGACGCCACGGTTGCGACCACGACCGCCAGTTTTCAGGTGGCGGCGCCTACCATAGGGGGAGCTGCCGTGCGAGCGCTTATAGGGCTCGTGATCGGCGCTCTGGGCGCCGCCGCTGTGGCCCCGTTATTGCTCGGTTTGAGCCTGGCGCTCTTGGCTCTTTACGTTGTTCAGCGGCGTTCGGCTCCCACGGTGCAAATCTGACGGCCGCACCCGGGTCCCCCCGGCCGCCAAAATGGCGACGGACGGGGCAAGAACAAGTCAGGGGTGAGGCCGCCCTCGCCTTGCAGGAATATCCGGGAGGCCGGAACACTCACGCCACATTGGCATTTTCCGTCTTCCAGGCACCGACGACCTGGCTCTGGTGGATGAAGAGGTCCATGCCTCCCACGTCCAACCACAGGGACGAGACCCGGCCCCGGCCGGCCGAAACGACGACCACTTCGTCGAGGCGTGAACCATCCGCCAGCGCCAGGCTGACACTCTGGCCTTCGAGGTCCCGAAGGTGAAAATCGTTCTGCTTTGCCAAGGCACCCACACCTCCTTCTGCGAGGGCTGTCTGCCCGGATGGGCCAGGTTGCCCTCGGCATTTGCGGGCTCCAGAGCCCTTACTTGAGACGACAACGGATAGCCGGGATCATCGGCCAGCCGGCGGCGTTCCGGGTACTACGGCGGCGTTCGTCGGGCGGTCCGGCGCTCAGGCGGCCTAGCCACGCGGCAGGGTACGAGGGAGCCCGAACCGGGCCAGCAGCCCGGTGTCACCGAAGCGGGTTATGCCCGAGACCCGGTGCTGTTTCACGGTGATCATGACCAGGCCGTTGGCTCGCCATATCGGCGAGTTCGGGTCGGGCAGGTAATAGGCGAAGGCGGGCTGGCCGTTGGCCCGAGTAGCTACCATCCTGAGGCCCTGGTCCCAAATCCCCTGTAAGCGGAGGAACTCGACGATCGCCGGCGGCCCCTGGTACCCGATCTGGTCAGGTGGCATCGTCAACCGGGCGTCCTCAGTCAAAAGACCAACCAGTAGTTGAGGATCCCCGCTTTCGAAAGCCTCGACAAAACGGCGCACGACCTCTGCTTCCTCAGATGAACGGGGCAGCGCCACGAGCTCGGGGTGGCGGCCGGGCCGGAAACCAGCTCTGGCCCGCTGAAGCGCACTGTTCACTGACGGCGTGGTCGAACCCAGGATCTCGGCCGTTTCCGAGGCTGAAAACCCGAGAACGTCGCGCAGGACGAGCGCCGCTCGCTGTTGCGGTGGCAGTTTCTGCAGCCCAGCGACAAAAGACAGTGCAATCGACTCCCGGGTTTCATAGCGCGCCTCTGGGCCAACTCCGGCGTCATCCAGCAAGAAATCGGGGTACGGCTCGAGCCACCAGGGCTCGTCCGAACGCACAGCCCCGCGCCCCGAAAAACTGGCCGTGGTCGGCCGGCGGGCGCCGTCTCGCAAGTAGTTGAGACAGCGGTTGGTGGCAATTCGGTACAGCCACGCCCGCAGCGAAGCGCCGTCGAAGTCGTCAAGTGCGCGCCATGCCGACAACAGGACCTCCTGGAGTACGTCCTCAGCGTCTTGGAACGATCCGAGGATCCGGTAGCAGTGCACAAGGAGCTGGCGTCGGTACGGGTCGACCAGTTCCGCAAAGGCGTCCTGGTCACCGCCCTTGGCCCGGGCGAGGGTGGTACCGGTCATGTTGTCACCTGCCTCCTGAGATTTGTTCCCTTTGCATATCAACACCGGCGACAGGCCAAATTCATCGCTGAATATCCGCGCTCTTCGGTGTTCCAACTCCCGTCGCAACTGACCAGCGACGAGGAGGCGCACCATGCCCTTGTGCGAGAACCTGGGCGAAACCACCCATCAATGTGAGAACGCAGCCGGCCAACGAGAGCAGGGCCGACCGGCCACCTTTCCGCCAGTTGAAGCCGGCGCCGGCCCGGACGGGCCGAACCCGCGGTCAACCCGCCGGTGGTGGGCGTTTGCCCTGCTGGCGGTGGCGTTCTTCATGACGATCATCGACCTGGCCATTGTCAACGTCGCCCTTCCGACGATCGGTCGCAAGCTCCACTTCCCGGAGCCGGACCTGCAATGGGTGGTGACCGCCTATGGTCTCACTTTCGGCGGTTTCCTGCTCCTTGGCGGCCGCGCCGCTGACCTGCTCGGCCGCCGGCGGCTGCTGATGGTGGGCCTTGCGATCTTCACCGGTGCCTCGCTCGCCTGCGGACTGGCTACGACCGACACCTTCTTGATCCTCATGCGCGGCGCCCAGGGCTTCGGGGCCGCTCTGGTACTTCCGGCGGCGCTCTCGATAGTGATGAACATCTTCAGCGAGGGGGTTGAGCGCAACAAGGCCCTGGGTATCTGGGGTGCCATAGGTGCCATGGGGGCCACCGTTGGCGTCCTGGCCGGAGGCCTCCTGACCCGGTACGCAGGTTGGCAGTACATCTTCTTCCTGAACGTGCCTATCGGCGCGGCGGCCCTCGCCCTGGCCCCGCGTGTGGTGCCCGAGAGCCGCCTTTATTCCGAACGGCGCCGGTACGACCCGTTCGGGGCCGTATCGGTCACAGGCGCCCTCGTGCTCTTCGTTTACGCCATATCGCAGGCATCTGAGGTGGGATGGGGCGCCACCCGCACTGTGGCCATGCTGGCGACGGCGGCCGCTCTTCTTGCCGGCTTCCTCGTGCTCGAGACGAAGGTCGAAGCGCCCTTGCTACCGCTACGCCTATTCCGGATCAGGACCGTGGCCGGCTCCAATGGCGTCGGGTTCCTGCTCGGCGGCAGCTTTTTCGCCTTCATTTTCGTCGGCACTCTGTACATGCAACAGGTGCTTGGCTACTCCGCCCTGAAGACGGGACTGGCCTGGCTGATGGCTTCACTCACATCGGTGGCGTTCGCCGGGCTTTCGCAGATGCTGGTCACGAAGGCCTCGGCCAAGGTCGTCATGGCGTTTGGCATGACGCTTATCGGCGGCGGCATCCTGTGGGCGACGCGAGTGCCGACCAGTGGACGCTTCTGGCAAGACCTGGCCGGCCCATTGTTCATAGTCGGGACCGGCACCGCCTTTGCTTTTATCCCGGTGTCGATCGGTTCCCTGGCCGGAGTGGGCGAAAATGACGCCGGCATCGCCTCCGGGCTGCTCAATACGTCACAACAGCTCGGCGGGGCTATCGGTGTTGCCGTCGCCTCATCAGTCGCCGCCTCTCATTTTCACCACCTCGCCTCCAGTGGTTACGGCGTGGCCCCGGCCCTGACGGGCGGGTTCCAGTGGGCGCTGTGGGTATGCGGCTTCACCGGGCTGGCCGCCGTCCCGGCCACCTTCCTCCTCATCCGGCGGCCGGAGATGGCCAAGGCCGGCGCCGGCTCACACGAAGAAATCCCAGTTCCTCTTGTCGTAGAAGCGAAACAGTAAACCCCCTGATCAAACAGCCACATATGCAGAAGGAGGTAACAACAGATGTCAGTTCGGGAACTTTCAGGCTCAACGGCGGTCGTAACCGGTGCCAGTCGCGGTTTCGGGCGAGCCACCGCCATCGCCTTGGCTTCTCTCGGCGCTCATGTCGTTGGTGTCGCTCGAAGCTCAGTCCCGTTGAAGGAACTGGAGGAACAACTGGGTGAGCAGTTCACCGCCGAGGTCGCAGATGTCGCCGACCCGTCGCTGCCTGCGAACCTTTTCGCCCGGTACAGCCCACAAACGGTCGTGCTCAACGCCGGTGCGACACCGGTCATGGGCCCGTTGCCGGAGCAGACCTGGCAGAACTTCAGCCGGACCTGGGATGTCGATGTCCGGCAGGTCTTCAATTTCGTGCGCCAGGCGCTCAGCGTGCCGATGGCCCGGGGAGGCGTGATCGTCAGCTTCTCCAGCGGGGCCGCCGTCCGCGGGTCCCCCCTCAGTGGCGGGTACGCCGGAGCGAAGGCGACGGTCAAATTATTGAGCTCGTACGCCCGGTCGGAAAGTGACGCCGCTTCGCTTGGCCTCCGTTTCGTCTCGCTCCTCCCTCAGCTCACTAACGCGACCGCCCTAGGGCGCACGGGCGTCAGCGCGTACGCCGAGCGCGCCGGACTGACGGTGGACGCCTACCTGGAGCGGTCGGGCTTCGGCCTCACCGAGGACCAAGTGGCCGAATCGGTGGTGAAATTGGCTACTGACGACGAGTATTCCGCCGACGCCTACCTGTTAACGGCGAAGGGCCTGGATCCAACCAATTAGACAGGGCCCTCCGCCGCATTCCGGGCCACGAGCCTTGGCGGGTGAGCCGAGGATTTAAAAGCGTAGTGCTGCCCACCCCGGAGCAAGCCCGGTCTCCCGAGCTGGGTCCGGGGTGGGTGACGTCTCCAGGTGATGCGCTGCTCGGTTTGGTCGGGCGATTGTCGCCGACGACGGGCCGGAGGTGTCTGCACCGAGGCGTCACCGGGCCGGCGCTACTGGGCCGGCGCGACTGGGCCGGCGCGACTGGACCGGCACCGATGGGTAGGCACCGATGGGCAGGCACAATGCCGCCCGCGCCGGGCACCTCGCTACCCGGCCATACAATGGGGCTCGAGCACCTCCTATGCATGCGGTCGACATTGTCATCCTCGTCTGTTGGCTTGCCTTCTGGATCTACTGGTTCGCGGCGTCGGTCGGGGTAAAGGCCGGCCAGTCACGAGGGGCCCCGTTCGTCGGCATCCGGGTCGGGCTTCTTATCGTCGTAATCCTCCTGGCCCGCACGCGAATACTGGGCGCGCATACGAACACGGACAACCCCTGGCTGGAAGGCATAGGCCTGGCCCTGTTCTTCGTCGGATTAGGGCTCGCAATATGGGCCAGGCTCTACCTTGGCCGCAATTGGGGAATGCCGATGTCCCAGAAGGACGACCCCGAACTAGTGACCAGCGGTCCTTACCGCAGCATCCGTCACCCGATCTACTCGGGCATACTCCTGGCCATGGTCGGCACCGCCATCGCCGTCAGCGTGTACTGGATCCTGGCCGCGGTATTGTTCGGCGGGTACTTCATCTACAGCGCCTTTACTGAAGAACGCATCATGACCGGCCTCTTCCCCGACACCTACCCCGAGTACAAGCGCTCCACAAAGATGCTGGTCCCGTTCATTTTCTAAGCCGGCCGGGACATTTCTCATCACGACGTAGCCCTCCCTCAGCACCCGTCATGCTGGTCGGAGGCTTCTGGCGGGAGACGCCAGTCGGCGTCAATCGACGTTAAACGTGCCGCCAGAGCGCCAATATAGGCCGCCGTCGCGGTCCATGAAGCCCTCCTCGACCAGGTAGCGGCGCAAGGCGCAATAGTCGGGGTGGAAGGTGCCGAGCACCGCGTTGACGGTCGCTTCCGTGTACTTCTGCCCGGGCTGGAACCGGCCGGCCAAGCCATCAAGGATCTTCAGACGGGTCGTCCGCCGGCGCGGGAGGGCCGGTTGGCGTTCGTCTCGAGCACGGTAGGAGGTGGCGGCGCCGGTCACTCCACCATCATCGCCGTTTAGGCAGGGAGGTCGCCAACGCATTCCGCCGGCGCCTGGCTAGTGGTCCCCGCGACTTACAGCTCGGCCGGCAACCGGGGATGTGGCGATGGCCCGGAGAAGAGGCGTTCGAAGGCGTTGTCGTCGAAGTTCGAGAAGAAGTCCTCCAGGTCGCCGCACAGGGCCTCGAACGAGCCGGCCATATAAAGCAATGGCTGGTACCGGGTGATGTCGTACTCCCTCGTGCCCATCTCGGCGAAGTTCATCGGGCGGATCTCGGCTTTTTGGAAGGTGTCGAGCTCGCCGAAGGAAGAAAGGATGCCGGCGCCGTAGGCTTTGGGTTCTCCTTCTTCCATGACCACGCCGAACTCGAGCGTAAACCAGAACACCCGCGACATGAACCCGAGCGCCTCGGACGTTTCAGTCCGGGCCACAGCCTTGCCCACCTCCTCGTAAATAGTGGCGAAGCGGGGGTGGGCCAGCTGGTTGGCGTGGCCGACGACCTCGTGGATGATGTCGGGCTCGGGCGTGTACAGCGGCACGGAGTGGTGGCGAAGGTACTGCGTGGAAAAGAAACTGCGGCCGGCGAACGAGCCGTAAAACTCCCGCAGCGGCGCCAGCCCGGGCACGGGAAGGTACCGGAAGCCGGTGAGCGGCTCCAGCCGGGCGGTGACCTCTTCGAGCTGCGGCACGTGGTCCTTCGGCAGGTCGAGCATCTCCGTCGCCTCCACGTACGCCCGGCATCCGTGCTGGCGGTGCTTGATGGCCAGTTCCTGCCCGACCGTGCGCCAAACGTCGTGCTCGACCTTTGTGTACTCGATGGCCGGCACCGGCCGGCCGGCTTCCCAACCAGCCGAAACGGCCGCTATCTCGTCCCGCCGGCGCCTGTACTGGGGGTCGGCGAAACCGGGGTGGTCGCGGCCGAGGATGACCTGGAGCCCTTTGTCAGACTCGACTACCGGCGAGTAGCCGGCGTTACCCATTTCCGCACCTCCCTGCTCGAAGGCGGTTCGCATCCAATGCTGCGCCCGGATGCGTAACAAGTCCAGCCACAACGCAAAAATTGAGATGTTTTGGCGCTACGGCGCCCAAATCGTTACGATCTGTCTAGATGCAAACTCAGGAGCAAGCCGGCACTGGACGGTCCGCAGGCGGGCTCGACCCGACCGACCGCCGTTTGATCGAGGTGCTGAGTGAAGATGGGCGCTGCTCGGTCAACGAACTGGCCGACCGGGCCGGCATCTCACGGGCGAACGCCTACCAGCGGCTCGGCCGGCTGCGGGCGAACGGTGTCATTACCGGCTTCACGGTGCGCACTAACCCGCAGCGCATGGGGCTCAGCATCGCCGCCCTGGTGATCGTCAACGCCGACCAGCATTCGTGGCGTAACGTCCTCGACCAATTGCGCCACCTGCCAGGGGCGCGTTACGTGGCCCTTACCGCAGGCAGCTTCGATTTCGTCGTGCTTGTCCGCGTGGCCGACGTCGAGACGTTGCGGAACCTCATCCTCGAACGCCTCCAGACAATGCCGGGGGTGCGGTCGACGCAGAGCATGTTCATCCTGGAGGAGTTCGACCGGCTGGACGGCTGACTCTGGATGGCCGTCGGAGTTTGCCGATCTGGCCAAACTTGCCCATATGGACCAGCCCGCTCACCACCTGTCCGGGCTGAGCCCTTCCCTCCTGGGCTTCGGCGCCGACCGGGTGACCAGGTTCAACTTGCGAGACGGTATCGGCGTCGCCAACATCAACGAGGTCGTCGTCCGCGTCACCCCGGGAATTTCCAGCAGGTTGGCGATGAGCTCCCCCAGATGGTCGTTGTCCCGGGCCACCATCCAGCAGATGAGGTCGGACGGCCCCGTCGTCATCCAGGCTTCGATGACTTCCGGGACGGCCAGCAGAGCTTCGCCGACGTTCCGGCTGCGACCCTGTGAGATCTGCAGGTTGACGAAGGCGGACACCGCATAACCAACCCGTCGAAGGTCGACTTCAGGCCCGAAACCCGTGATCACGCCGGCGGCCAGCATGCGGTCGAGGTGGGCCTGGGCCGTGTTGCGAGCGACCCCCACCGCACGGGCGAGGGCCAGCATCCCGGCCCGAGGCGAGGCCCCGAGCGCTTGGAGCAAGGCCAAATCGATGCCGTCCAGCTCCTCAGCTTGCATATTCGTTCAATTTAGGCCGACCTCACTGATCTGATAAGTCATTCCTTAAGGGCTCTGTTGACCTCGCCCTGGACAGAGGCGTACCCATCAGGAATGACGACAATTTCGGCTCAGGCAACAGCAAAAGGCGAGTTGACCGTCGCCGACCAACTCCTCGGCTGGGACCATCTGGAGTGGTGGGTGGGTAATGCGCGGGCGGTGACGGCGTGGCTGTGCGGCGGCTTCGGCTTCGAGGTGGCTGCGTACTGCGGCCCGGAGACCGGCAGTCCAGACTGCGTCAGCTACCTGTTGCGCCAGGGTGACGTCCGGTTCGTGGTGACAGCCGGGCTCTCGCCCGAGTCCGAGGTCAGCCGCCACGTCCTCAGCCATGGCGACGGTGTCCGCAACCTGGCCTGGGCTGTCGCCGACCCGGCCGTGGCTCTCGAGACCGCGGCCAGGCGGGGGGCACGGGTCGTCGGCGAACCTTCTACCGTCGAAGGCGAGGACGGCTACGTCACCACGTCGGCCATTGCCACCTACGGTCAGACGAACCACGTGTTCGTGGACAGGTCGAACTGGCATGGCACGTGGGGGCCTTTGTGGAGCGCCGACCGGTTGCCACCGCCCTGGCGGGGGGCCCAAGTGGGGCTGCTTTCGATCGACCACGTTGTCGGCAACGTTGAGGAAGGGCGCCTTGACGACTGGGCCGGGTGGTACGGGGAGGTGCTCGGCTTCGCCGAAATGACGCATTTCAGCGCCGACCAGATCTCCACTCAGTACTCGGCCCTGCGGTCAACGGTCATGCACAACCGGGCCGGCATCGTAATGCCCATCAACGAGCCGGCCCCCGGGCTACGCAAGAGCCAGATCACCGAGTACCTGGAATACTTTCGCGGCCCCGGCGTACAGCACATCGCCCTGGCCACCCGGGATATCGTGACGGCAGTGGACGCCATGGCCGGGCGTTCGGTGCGGTTCCTGGACATGCCGCCGGCTTATTACGATGACGCCCGGCAACGCTGCGGAGAGTTCGCGCTGCCCTGGGCAGAGCTGGAGCGTCTCGGGATCGAGGTCGACAAGGACAGCGGCGGGTACCTGCTCCAGATTTTCAGCGAGACGGTGGCCGGCCGGCCCACGATCTTCATGGAGATAATCCAGCGCGAAGGAGCAAAGGGCTTTGGGGAGGGTAATTTCAAGGCCCTCTTTGAAGCCATAGAACGCGAACAGGCCCGACGCCACAACCTGTGACACGGCGACCTGTAACAGGGGTGGCGCCGACGACGGGCGGAGCGGCGCCCGCGGACTACGACGGGTTCGGGCCCGGCAACCTGCCCTACGGAGTCGACCTCGCCGGCCACGTCGTGGTCGCCTACGGTGATAAGGTCATCGACCTCGTTGCGCTTCTGTGCGAAGAACTGCGCCCAGGCAAGGAAACTGTCCCGTTGGCGGGCAATATCTCAATTGACCCGGGCACTTTCGCTTCGGGATCCTTGAACGCTTTCATGGCCCTCGGCCGGCCAACGTGGAACGCTACTCGCCGATGGCTGCGCCACCGCCTCAGCGACTTACCGGGCCGGTCCGTCCGGGACCGCAAGGACGTAGAGCTGGTGCTGCCCTTCGAGGTGGCTGATTACGTCGACTTTTATTCGTGCGAGGCTCACGTCGCCGCCATGGGCCGGATGCTCCGTCCGGGCGAAGAACCACTCCCGCCCGCCTGGCGCCACATCCCCATGGCGTACCACGGCCGCTCGGCCACCGTGGTCGTCAGTGGCGAGGCGGTGCCGAGGCCGGCCGGGGTGGCGTCCAGCCGGGATAGCGGGCCCGGATATATTCCGACACGGCGGCTCGACGTCGAAGTGGAACTGGGCTTTGTGGTTGGTGCCGGTAACCGCCGGGGAGAACCGGTCCCGGTCGAGCAGGCCCACCAGCATATTTTCGGGGTGGTCCTGGTAAATGACTGGAGCGCCCGCGATATCCAGGCGTTCGAATATCGACCGCTTGGGCCCTTCTTGGGAAAGTCCTTCGCCACCTCGGTTTCGCCCTGGGTGGTACCTCTCGAAGCGCTGGCGCCGTGGGCCGTCGCCGGCCCACCTCAGGACCCCGAGCCGGCCGCGTACCTGAAAGCACCTGAGCCACGCGGGCTCGATGTGAGCCTCGAGTTGTCCCTGAACGGCACCGTGGTCAGCACAAGCTCATCGGCCGGTTTGTACTGGTCCATGGCCCAACAACTGGCCCACATCACTGTCAACGGGGCGGCGGCCCGCACGGGAGAACTGTTTGCTACGGGCACCATTTCGGGGACCACACCGGGGACAGCGGGCAGCCTGATGGAATTGACCTCGGCTGGCCGCGACCCGATCGTCCTCGCCGGCGGGGCGAAGCGGGCCTGGCTGGAGGACGGCGACGAAGCCGTAGTCCGGGGCTGGTGCGGGACGCCCGGTGTACCTGGCTGGATCTCGCTCGGAGAGGTGGGCGGTCGCGTTCTTCCGGCTGGATCCTCAGGCGTCAATTACCGAACACATCCGGACATCGGAGAGGAAATGGTGAGATTATGAGGTACGTCTCAGTAGGCGAAGTGCCGAGAAAACGCCACACGCTGTTCCATGAACCAGGTGGGGCGCGCCTGGCCGAAGAGCTGATGGGTGAACAGGGTTTCCAGGGAGCTTCCTCGTTGCTCTACCACCGGCACTCGCCGAGCGCCATTTCCTCCGTTGAGGCAATAGAGTTTGCCACGCCTAGGATGCAACCAAACCACCCGCTCGCCCCCTGGCACCTGCGGCTTGGGAAGTTCGGAGCAGGCGGCGATGCAGTAACCGGTCGCGTTGCCCTTTTGGGCAGCGACACGGTCACGATCAACTACTTTTCGGCCGAAGCCGACAGCGGGCTCTTCCGCGACAGTCGCGGCGACGAATTGTATTTCGTCCAGTCCGGCGGAGGTGTCCTGGAAACGGTATTCGGGAGCCTGACTCTCGGGCCGGGCGACTACGCCCTGGTCCCGGCTTCGACCACTCACCGCATACTGCCCAACCGGGAGGCCGGGCCGTTTCATGGCCTCGTGCTCGAAGCGAGAGGCCACATCGACGTCCCGGCCAGGTACCTCACGCAACGGGGGCAATTGCGCGAAGGTGCCCCGTACAGCGAAAGAGACTTCCGCCACCCTGGCTCGCCGTTGCTCGTCGAGGACGGCGAGGTAGACGTACTGGTGGCCACCCGATCCGGGTTCAGCCGCCACCGGCACGTTTCGCACCCTTTCGACGTGGTCGGCTGGGACGGGTCCCTTTACCCCTTTACCTTCTCTATCCACGACTTCGAGCCCATTGTCGGGCGCGTCCACCAGCCGCCGCCCGTGCACCAGACCTTCGAGGGACCAGGTTTCGTCGTGTGCAGTTTCGTGCCCCGCCCCTACGATTTCGGGCCCGGGGCGGTCAAGATCCCTTACCACCATGCCAACGTCGACTCGGACGAAGTGCTCTTCTACGTGAGCGGTGACTTCATGAGCCGGGCCGGCTCCGGTATCGAGGCCGGTTCGCTTACGCTCCACCCGGCCGGCTTCGTACACGGGCCGCAACCTGGCAGCGTCGAGGCATCGATGAACGCCGAGCGGACGGATGAGTTGGCGGTCATGGTCGACACATTCGGGCCGCTGGCGCTCAGCGAAGAGGCGCGCAGTGTCAGTGACCCCACTTACGTGCTCACGTGGGCACGCTGAGGACAAGACCTGCACCGCGCTAACCCTTGGCCCGGCGGCACCCCCGGTGTGCCCGGGTTGGCCGGGCATCCACGATCGGCGCATCGTGACCGGGAAGAATGGTCTGAATGCCGGTATCGGAAACGATAACCAAGCGCCGGTCCGTCGCGAGTTCAACCTGGTGGAGTGCGTACGCCTGCCTCGAGCTTCACAGCCCGAAAGGGTGCACGCCCACGTTCCGCCCTCGCCAGTGCCGACGGCCGCTCACCCCACGAAGAGGAGGACCAAGCTAAATGCAAACGCCGCGTCCGTCGCCCAGGTCCCCTGGCAAACCCTGGAAACGTGCCAGGTTCGTAGCTGGTAGCCTGGTGCTGGCCGTCGCCTCTTTCGGCACCATAACGGCTGTCACCGCCGTTCCGGCGTCAGCGGCGTCGGTCACGTCCAACAACTTCACTATCGGGTCGCCGACGGGGGGTGTCAACTCTGTCTCTGTGACTCCTACGAGCACGGTCCAGGGAACTGCGGCCGTGAACTTCACAGTTAGCTTCACCGCCACCGCAGCCCTGTCGAGTGGTGCTTCCATCACGGTCACGCCATCAGCCGCTCTAGGGAGCGCTCCGGCGAACGGTTCGATCGTCAGCGTGTCATCGTCGACGTGCCTGCAGTCCGGCTTCAACGGCGGCAACAGCACCACGACCGGCGTGACGTTCATCCTGACCAGCACGTGCAGCATCGCTAGTGGCAACACCGTGCAGGCCAGCTTCACAGCCACCGCACCGGCCTCGACGGTGTCCAGTTACACCTTCGGTGTCTCGACATCGAGCAATGGCACATCGGTTTCGTCCAACACCATCACCAACACCTCGACACCGCCCACGCTCGCTGCGGGCAACACGTCGCCTGGCGTTAACACGGTCTACACCGTCAGCCAGTTCGGCGCCGCCAATGGAGGCCTCACAGCAGCAACTGCCTCACTGGTGCTTACGGCCAACTGCTCCTTGACGTGCACCGCGACCCCACCCACAATTGCCTGGGCAACGGGGGGCGCCGGAAGCTACTCGGTGACCTTTACCCCGTCGGGGGGCACGGCCACCACCGTCACGGTAAGCAGCGCCACTCCATCGGGGACCAACAACAACGTGATCACCCTGGGCCTCAGCTCGTCGATCCCGGCCGGAGCGACTGTCACCATCACAGGAGCAGGCACCAACCCCACTGGTTCGTCCTCGAGCAGCATCACCATCGCCCCGTTTGCCAGCGTGGGAGGGGCAAGTACAGGTACTCCAGAGACCACTAACACAATTACTTTCGGGAACTCCGTCAGCAATGTGACGCTGTCGGCGTCCCCCTCGGTCGCAACTGCGAGCGCCACTTATACGGTCACATTCAAGGCTACGAGCGCCGTAGCCGCCGGGGGAACGATAACCCTCGCCCAACCTAACACCAGCTTTTCCAGTGTTACGGGCTGGTTGGTAACCGACACCACGGCCAACTGGCGCGTGGTGGGCAATACCGCCGGCGGGCCCGGCAGCATAACCATGACGGTGAGCGGCCAGGCGATCGCGGCCGGTGACTCGCTCACCGTCACCGTAGCCGGTGTTACCAATCCGGCCGCCGCCACTTACTCCAACTTCACCGTGGCCACTTCGGCCGACACGGTCCCGGCTGCCGCTCCTCTGTTTACCATCGGGCCGACCGGGGCAGCCGGCGTAATCGTCACCCCTAACCCCACCACTGTGGGCTCCATCTCGACCTACACCGTCTCGAACCTGTTCGCTACGGCCGCCTTTACGGCGGGGGTGTCCACAATCGGCATGGTTGCCAACACGTCAGGGACCGTGCTGCCCAACAATGCCACCAGTTACACGATCACCGATATCACGACACCGTCGGGGTCCGGGACGGCTTCAGCCGTAAGCGGCTTTAGCGGCAATTCCATAACCATCACGGTGCCGAACGCCATCAACAGCGGTGACCAGTTGGTGCTGACCATCTCCAGCGTTATCAACCCGAGCACCGCCAGCAGCACCAACACGATGACGTTCACGGGCAACCTGACCGGCCCATCGGCCGTGGCCCCCTTCCCAATGGCCAATTCGACGTACCCCAACGGTGGTCTGGTCAACTTCGCCGGCACCATCTACGTTTTCGCCGGGGGCAAGCCCTTTGGGATCCCGTCGAAAACGGTGCTGTCCAAGATCCAGTCGGTTAACCACGCCGCCGTCTTGAACGCCGCCGCCGGCAGCACCTTGCCGGTCATGGCCAGTTCTCGTAGCGGCACGCTGATCACCACCCAGACCGTCAACGGCAGCCCCACTATCTACGTGGTTGGCACCGACGGCCAGTTGCATGGGTTCTCCACACCGCAACAGCTCAAGTCGACCGGCTACGACGCCCGGCTAAACGTGACGGTTAGCAACCTCGGGGGCATGACCGTCGGCAGCACGGTAGGCGTGGCCGGCTCAGCAGTATCAGCGTTGGCCACCAGCGCTGACGGGGCCATAGTCAACTCCTCGGGCACCGTCTACACGTTCGCCGGAGGCCGCGCCTTCGGAATCCCGACACCGGCCAGTTTGACCCGGATCCGCAAGACGAACAACGCCGCCGAGTTGTCCGGGACCGTGACTTCGACGCAGACCAGCGCCGGCATCGCCAGCGGCGTTTTGCTGAGCGTCGTTTCCACGACCACCGCTACGGTCTATGTGAGCTTTGTCGGCAACGTGTTCCCGTTCAGGACGCCCACCCAACTGAAGAACAACGGCTACGGAGGCACGGCGGCGGTGCCGGTCCCGAGCGTCGGTGGCCTCCCGGTCGTCACCGGCACGACCTAGCCACAACGAGACTGGCCATCTCCAAACCTTTAGCAGCCAGGAACAATTGAGCAGAGGGCGGCACAAGCGCTGCCCTCTGCTTGTTTTTGGTGGCAACCAAGTCGTAAACGAGTGCGGTCTCTGCGGGTGGCAACGCTAACGAGGAGCAGCTCTGTGCCTGGGCTTACAGAAAAAGATCTGGCGCGGATGCAAGATCAATTGTTTTTCGAAGGGCCGGACCGAGCCCGTCGTCTCAGTCGATATTGGCTGCTCCTGTTGCTTGCTGCGGTAATCGCAACAGCTGGGATCGTAAGCGACTCAACGGCGACCGTGATCGGTGCCATGATCGTCGCTCCGTTGATGACCCCGATACTTGGTGTCGTACTGGCCGTCGTGCTCATGGATATGGCCAACCTCCGCCGCTGCGTTGTGCTGCTGGTCGCTGGCACCGTCGCAGTTATCGCGGTCGCTTGGCTGATCGGCCTTTTGGTCCCTTACCCGGTCGTCGCCGCTACAAGCACTCAGGTTGCCGCCCGGGTCACCCCCCGACTGGTTGATCTCGCCGCCGCTCTGGCAACCGGTGCGGTCGGTTCTGTGGCCCTGGCCCGCTCGGACATCTCTGACACCCTGCCAGGGGTGGCTATCGCCATTTCTTTGGTGCCGCCCCTGGCCGTGGTTGGCCTCACACTGGAATCGGCCAGCCCGGACCAAGCGCTTGGCGCCTTCATTCTGTTCGCGACCAACGTGGCCGCCATACTTTCCAGTGGCATCGTCGTAATGGCCCTTTACCACGTGAGCCCGGCAAGCACGGGCACCACGAGGGGGGCCGCCAGCCGCGGGGCGGCGGTGGGTATAATTGTTGCCTTCCTGGCTGTGGTAATCGTGCCCCTCTGGGCTAACTCTGACCGCATCGACCACACGACCAGGTCGGAGGCCGGGGTTGGTGCAGTGGCAGAGCGCTGGGTAAACCCTGCCGGTTGGGCCGTCCTCAGCGTTAGCGCTAGAGGTGACCAGGTATTCGTCGACGTGACCGGGCCCCCACCTGGTCCAGATCTGCTCGCATTCCGCGACTACCTTGATGCCGCCGGGCTGAGCGGCCTCGACGTCCGGGTCAACATGGTGCCGCGGCAGTACACACCGGTGCCGAAATGGGGACATGAGGAACTACCGTAGGGCCCAACTACCACCAGTGGTAAATGTCCCGGTGAGCAACGTAGAACGGTCAGGCTTGGTCGCCGCTTGGAACTGGCCTCGGGCGCCGTCGTAGAAACCTATTGAGCGGTCCATCCGCCGTCGATATACAAGGCCGCCCCCGTCATATACCGGGAAGCATCGCTGGCCAAGAAAACTGCCGGCCCGCGGATGTCAACGAGCTCCGCCCACCGGTTCACCGGGATGCGGCCCAACAACGACGCGGTGCGCTCCGGATCCTCCAAGACTGGGAGGTTCATTCCCGTTCGGAACGGTCCCGGACATAGCGCGTTGCAACGCAGCCCCGTCTCGGCCCACTCCAGCGCCACCGTCTGGGTCAACCCGATGACCCCGGCCTTGGAGGAACAATACGGTGACCGCATCGGTATCCCGATCGAACTCAACGCAGAGCCGAGGTTGATCACTGACCCGGAGACCCCGCTCGCCTTCATCAACCGGCCTGCCTCTCTGCAGCACAGCCAGGTGCCGATGAGGTTGACGCCGACGACCTGCTCGAAAGTCTCGAGAGAGCACTCCTCGATGAGGGCGCGAACATTGACCCCGGCGCTGTTCACGAGCACGTCGAGACGACCGTGCTTCTTCATGACCTGCCGGAAAACCTTTGCCACGTCGGCCTCATCAGTGACGTCGAGACGGGCCCCGAAACTCGGCACGCCAGTTCGCCGCTCGAGCTCGGCGGCTGAGCGGTCGCAGTCCTCGAGGTTGCGACTGGCAAGGACGGTCACCGCACCTGCCTCGGCTAAGCCCGTGGCTATTGAGAGCCCGAGCCCCTTTGACCCACCCGTCACCAAAGCGACGCGGCCCCGGAGCGAAAACAACTCGGTGACCCACGGCTCAGTCGGCATCAGACGACGTCGAAGGTTATCAGGCTTTTGATGCCGGCGCGATCGGCTTCGAGTGCGCACCGCCAATCGTCGAGAGGTACGCAAGTGGAAAGCAATGAACCTAGCCATGCCCTGTCTGTGTTGACCAGAACGTTCCAGCCGCCTCGGCCGCCAGACGCTTCATGATCTCGTGGTGGCGCACCCCTTGTGACCGCAATACTGCATACCGCTGCTCGTCGATTTGCTCGCGGCGAAGAAAGGCACGGATGTCATATGCACCGGGCTCGTCCGGGGGGAGCAGCCCCGCGGCGAGCATTCGTTCGAGAGGGTAGCGGGTCTCGCTCATAGGCAAGTGGACCACTCGATGACGACTGGCCGACTCGTAGCACGCCATCATTACTTCCATCGTGGGCCGGCAACGCAGGGCGTCGCAGCGATGCCCGTCGCCACCGTCGAGCCACTCGACAAGTTCAGCCACCAAGCGAGCGTTCGCCTCACCCCCGATCGTGTCAACGTTTTCGAGCGCCATCACATCGTGCCATCCCCCCGAGGTGGGATTGAGCAGGCGCACGTGCGATTCGGTGGCCTCGAGACTGCCCTCGGTCCCGTCCAAGCGAAGCCTCAGCCCGCGCCCGTAGCCCGGGTCGGCGAGATCGCTCTCGATGAGCAACTGGGCACCGCCTTCCAGGCCCACGACCAACATACATGCATCCTCGATCGGCGTCTCCCGCTCGAAGCGCTCGGTATGGCGGTCAACAGCGCCGAAGACCCAGAGAGGCGCTGGTTCCCCAAGTAGGAACAACATGCCGTCGATAGTGTGGCTACCGACATTCAAAAGCCCGGCGCCGTTCCGAGCCTGGCCAAACCGTGCGTCACCGATGGCCCCGGACGCTACAAGCTCACGAGCATGCTCCCAGCCCGGCGTGAACCGACGCTGGTAGCTCGTGAGCAGTTTGGTGCCGGACTTCTGGCACGCGTCGAGCATGGCGTCGACCTCGCCCAAAGAGATGGCCATCGGTTTCTCGCAGATCACCGCCTTCGCGCCGGCTTGGGCGGCGGCGAGCGCCATCGGAGCGTGCAGGCGGTGCCAGACGCATACGCTGACGATGTCGGGCTGCACTGTGGCCAGCATCTCCTCGGCTGAAGCGAAGGCCCGCTCTACGCCGTACTCTGCCTGGAACTGCCGACGGGCTGCCTCGAGAGGGTCGGCCACGGAAACCAGGGTGGTGTTCTCGTTACGGCTGTACCCTTCGGCGTGGGCGTGACCGATATCCCCGCAGCCGATGATCGCCGCGCTGTAGCTCCGCCTCATGCGATCTCTTTCAGAAAGCCGACACTACGACGGAACTGGTCCATCTCGTACCCGGCGACAACGTCCATCGGTTCGCCGCGCTCGCGGGGTGTTTGCCAGTCGAGATCACGACGTGGCTCGGCGCTGTGTAACGCCCGGATGGCGTCCACCACGCTGGTGAACGGGCGCTCGTCGTAGGTCGCCCACCAATCCCGTTCGAGCAAGCGGATATGACGCGCGTTCGAAGCTCCAAGTTCGATACAGCCAAGAACGCCCGGAGCTCCGGCGGTGATCCTCGGGAGCACGTCGACGAAGTCGACTACCCCTTCACCAAGCGCGCAGCGAACCAGACGCCATCCGCTCGGGCTGGCATGCGCCATGTAGTCCTTCAAGTGGACGTGCTTGAGAAAGGGCATTATGCGGGTGGCGAACCCCGCCGGGTGCTCTCCAACCGCGAAGGCGTTGCCGATGTCCATGACCACGCCGAAATGTGGGCTTCCGACCGCTTCGCAGAGCCAAACCAGCTCCTCGGAGCAGATGTCTTGGTGGTTTTCGACGCCGATCGATATGCCGCTCTCACCGGCCAGCTTGGCCGCCCGTGCCAAAGGCTCAACCAGCGCACCGAGGTGGTCCTTCCAGCCCCGGTACCCGAACCGCGAGCGGTCCCCTTCGAGGCAACGGCTAATAGTCGTCCGAATTGTGCGTACGCCGAACGGAGCGGCGACGGCAACCGCCTCGGCCACTCTGTCCCCGATCTCGTCCGGCGCTTCGCAGCCGCCAGTGTCGGCCACGATGACCACGTTGTTCTCTTGGGCTTTGGCCATGAAACGGGTGGCGTCACTGGCACCAAAGGACCGGAGGCTGTCCGCTGCCACCTCCACCGCCGCCAGGTCATACTCGAGTGCCATTTGCAACAGGTCCTCGGGCTGGTGGGGATCCGGTCGTACCCCGGCTCGATGATGGGCGTCGGAAAAGCTCCAGGCACATACGCCAATCTTCACGACGTTACCCTCCCCTGTTTACCCAGGTGACCGGCGAACCGGCTGAACCGCCATGCAATGAGGTGCCGCCGGCCGATTAGCCGGTTTATCCGGTCGCTCAGGCGCGACATCGTACACGTAATCGCGCCAGCCTCGTCGCGAACGGCAAGCAGGTTGCGGGAACCGGTCACGCCTTCAACGCTCCCTCCCGGAGCCCGCCGCGGATCCAACGCCCCCTCACGGGACAATCCCAACACGTCCGGGTAAAAAAACGCAAAGCGGCGTTCCACGCTGAGCCCAGGGTTGTCGCGCCGACCGTCAATTCGCGTACGGTAATGCGGTGGAGCCACATGGGGCCTTGAGCGGCAGTGGTCGTGGGGCGAGGGCGGCCACGACATCGCGTAGACGCTCCGCATGAAGCTTGACCTGGTTATCGACAACGCCAGGGTCCACACCATGGACCCGCTCCGCCGTACGGCGGCGAGGGTGGGAATCTGGCGCGGGCGGGTGGCCGGCCTGGACGAAGAGGTAGAGGGCGACGATGCCGCACGGGTCGTGAACGCCGGCGGGAGGACCGTAGTGCCGGGGTTCGTGGACTGCCACACCCACCTGGTGTGGCAGGGGCTGGCGCTCGGGGCTGTCGACATATCGGCATGCCGAAGCGTCGAGGATGCGCTGGAGGTCGTCCGCGCCGCCGCCCTTCGGGCGCCCTCCGGCTGGCTTGACGTGTCCGGTTACGACCAACGTCCGCTGGGCCGGCACCTCGAGGCGGCCGACCTCGACAGGGCCAGCCCGGGGCGCAAGGTCTATGTCACGCACTTGTCCGGTCACGCCTGCGTGGTCTCCGGCGCTGTGCTGGCCGAGATACCCGACGACGAGTTGACCCACCCGGGAGTGGCCAGGGGAAACCGAGGCGAGCCGAACGGACTTTTCCTCGAGAACGCCCAAGAGGTCGCCCGCCGCCGCCGGCTGCCGTACAGCCTCGAGGAAATTTGCGACGCGCTGCGGCGAGCCGGCGCGCTGTGCGCGGCTCAAGGGGTCACTTTTTGCGCCGAGGCCGGCACAGGCGCCGGGCTGGTGAACCACTCACCCGTGGAACCGGCCGCTTACCAGGCCGTGTCCGAGAGCGGCGAGCTGGCCGTGCGAGTCCAGCTCATGGTGGCCGGCGATTTTCTCCACGGGACCGGCCTGAGTGCGGCCGGTGGCCCGTGCCTCGGGATCGACCTGGGCTTGAGGACCGGCTTCGGGGGTGAACGCCTCTCGTTGGGGGCAGCCAAGTTCTGGCTCGACGGTGGGCTCAGCGCCCGCACTGCGGCCTTATGCGAGCCGTACACCGGGTCCAATGAGAAGGGCTCCCTCACCGAGCGTCTCGAGGACTACCGCCGGGCAGTGGTTGCTTGTCACGCCGGCGGTTGGCAGCTTGCGCTCCACGCCATCGGCGACCAGGCTATTGACGTTGCCCTCGACCTGATCGAGGAGAGCGCGGCCCGCCACCCGGTGGCCAACTCGAGGCCCCGTATCGAGCATTGCGGGCTGGTCCGCCCGGACCAGTTAGAGCGGCTGGCCCGCAACGGTGTCGTCGCCGTGGTGCAACCGTTTCTCCGCCATTTCGGGGACGATTACGCCGCCATCGTCGGCCCGCAGCGGGCCGCCTGGCTGTACCGGGGCCGGAGCTTCCTCGACCGCGGCGTAGTCGTGGCCGGGAGCTCGGACCGGCCGGTGACACCCGGGGCCCCGTTGGCGGGCGTCTCGTTCCTGGTCTCCCGGCGTTCCCTGTCGGGCACGTTGGTAGGTGCCGGCGAGGCCTTGAGCGTGGCTGAGTCGCTGTTCGCCCACACCGTAGCCGCCGCCTACGCCTGCAGGGCTGAGGGCGACGTGGGGAGCCTGAGCGCGGGCAAGCAGGCCGACCTGGTGGTGCTCGACGCCGACCCTTTCGAGGTGGCGCCGGACGACATTGCCGACATCCCGGTGGCCGCCACAATGGTGGCCGGCCAAGCAACCCACGACGGCGTCGGGCTGTTCGCCGACTGAGAGGGGCTTAACCCATGACCAGATTTCAACGGCTGGCGACAAAATAGGCGATGACGACCACGACCAGGATGTAAAGCAGGTACGTGTTGACGTCACCGGACTGGATGGGCCGGAGGGTGCGTGCCACGCCTTGCACGAAGCGAGTTATCGGTCGGTATAGGTAGGTTTCGAACAAAGGTTGAATTCTCATGCGGTAGTGGACGGGCCCGCTGCGGCCGGCCGGTTCCTCGGAGGCTCGGTCCACCTCGATGTCCGGGCTGTAAAAGCGCTGGAAGGTCACTCGCGTCGGGTTGGAGAATGTCGTGGCCGTGTACTGCATCCGGGACTTGAACTCGACAATGCCTCCGTCCCAGACAGGTACCCGTTGTTCATCCCCGAGCGGACGCGCCGCAAGGTAGATGAGAAGTGGCACGGCGCTCACCGCCACTATAAAGACGGCCAAGTAAGTCGGTGAGAAACCAGAGAAGTTGGTATGTGCCGGGATGATGGTCAGGTCGGGCAACAGCAGCTTGGGCCGCAGCTCTACCCCGGTGACGGCTCGAGTCACGTGGTCGAGAGCCAAGACGACAGCCGGGGCACCAACCGCGAGGGCGACGCACGCCACGGCCAGGACCGCAGGACCAAGGATCGGCTGGGTCCTCTCTCTGGCTTCGGCGGCGTGGCGCGTCCGAGGCATCCCGAGGAACCCCACCCCATAAGCGCGCGCGAAGGCCATCACGGCCAGGCCGGCGGTGAGGCCCAGGGTGGCCGCGGCAAGCACGAAGAGCACGCCAGGGACGTGCCCAGGCAGTCGGAAGCCCTGGAAAAGGCCCTGGAATATCAACCATTCGCTCACGAACCCATTGAGAGGGGGCAGGGCGGCGATGGCCAGCGTGCCGACCATAGTGATGGCACTGGTGGCTCGCAACCGGTGTACGAGGCCCCCCAAATGATCAAGGTCGCGTGTGCCCGTTGCGTGCTCGACCACGCCGGCCTCCAGAAAAAGGAGCGTCTTGTAGGCGCCGTGGTTCACCACGTGGTAAAGGGCGACAAGGAGCAGGAAGCTCCCGAGGTACCTGACCCCGTAGCTGGTAAAGGTCATCCCGGCGCCCAACGCCGTCACAATTATCCCTACGTTCTCGATCGTCGAAAAAGCCAGGAACCGCTTGAAATCGGGCTCCACTGACGCGTACAGGATCCCGACCAGGGCCGATAGGGCGCCGGCCGCCATGGCCAAAAGGCCCCACCATGCGGGTGGGTGGCCGAGCAGCTCGAAGCCGAACAGGGCAATACCGTACACCCCGAGCTTCACGACCAAACCGGAAAGAAAGGCCGAGCCATCGGCGGGAGCGACGGGGTGAGCGGCGGGCAGCCAAATATGAAGCGGTACGAGGCCGGACTTGAACCCAAAGCCCACTAGAGCCAACACGAAAGCGGCGCTCCTCCAGGGCAGCGGCACCGACCGGGCCCGCACGGCGATGGTCGCCAGGTCCAGGCTGTGGCACTGGGTGGCGAGAAGCACGAACGCGACGATCACCATCGCGAACCCGACTTCCCCGAGGGCCAGGAAAAGGAAAGTGCCTCGGGCTACACCCTGGCCCTGGAAATGCCGGAGGATCACCAGGGCAGAGCTGAGCGTCATCGTTTCCCAGGCAACGAGGAAGGTGGTCACGTTCCCCGCCAGCAAGACGGCCAGCGAGGCGAGCAGGGCCAGGTTGTACACGAACAGGTACACGGCGTTGCCCCTGCTCGGCGAGTGGTAGCGCCACGCATAGAGCCCCACCGCCATTGAGACCAGTCCCAGGACGACCACGAAGGCGGCAGCTAGTGGGGTGGCTTGGAGGCTCAAGCTCCCGACCAAACTTGCCGCGCTGGCGATTGCGCCGCTCGGGTGACCCTGGAGGGCGAGCAGCACTCCTCCTACGAGCGCGCACAATCCACCGGCCGCCGACGCCCACGCGCTGACGTCTAAAAAGGTTCGTCCCGAGGCCCCCAGGCCCACGGCGGCGGCAATGGCCCAAGCCGCGGCGGCGGCGCAGATCCAGGCCATCGTCACCCTAAGTCCTCCGAGAAACTCAGCTGGCCCACCTTTTCAGTCAAACGGCCCACGGCGACGAGGAGGCCGTGCAGTAAAGCCAGGGGGCTGGGCGGGCACCCGGGGACGGAAACATCAACCGGTAGGACGTTTTCCAGCCTCCCGTGGACGAGTTCGTCCTCGGCGTACACGCCCCCGAGGGGGCACGCCCCGACGGCGACCACCACTTTGGGTTGAGGCATGGCGGCGTAGGTCTTGGCCAGCGCCACGTCCATGGCCCGCACGGCCGGGCCGGTTACCAGCAGCAGGTCGGCGTGCCGAGGAGACGGAGTGAAGAAGAAACCGAGCCGCTGCAGGTCGTAATGGGGAGCCAGCAGAAGGCGGATCTCCGACTCGCAGACCGCGCACGACCCTGTATCAACCGTACGAATATGAAGGCTGCGACCGAATAGCGCCCGCGCCGCACTCAGCCGTTGAGCCGCCCTGCCGACGTCGTCCTTGGCCTGCCCAGCGCCCTGGGCCACGCTCCCATCGCTCACTGACCTGACCCCTCGATCGGGATCCGCTTCACCAATTGCTGACGGCTCGTGGCGGCGAGCTCGAAGATCCCGCTCGCTCTGGCCGCCGGGCCGGCGACCGCCAGGCACCGCCCGCAGGCGGTGCAAGCGCCGACGTCGAGCACCAGGTAGCCACCCTCTCGAACGAGCGCGGCGCCGGGGCAAGCCTCGACCAATTGGTCCGCCAGCGAGCCGGTGAGTTGGCGCGGGTCGAAAATGGGCGGCGTCGGCAACTGGCTTGCCCACGGGTCGACCTCGACGGGGTAGCGAGTGGTGACAACGCCTTTTCCGATCCCGCGCAGGAACCAGAACGCCATCAGCGGGCAAACCCGGCACCTGTGAGCCAAAAACTGGCTTCGATTATGGGGATGTCGGTGAAAACGTTGCGGGAGCGAGCGGCGTCGTCGAAGGCGCGCCAATTGCGAAAGGACCC
>DATJUH010000208.1:0-5168 GCA_035502515.1 Acidimicrobiales bacterium | reverse complement strand
GACAAAGACCCGCGCGCTGTCCTCGAGACGCTCATAACGATCGTGCGCAAATGCCTCTACAGCGATGACGCCAACCGTCAGCCCGGTCCGGCGGCCGACCTGGGTGACCGGTCCCCGGTGGCGCCAGGACCTTAGCATTTCTCCGCGCCGTACCTAGTGGCGGTGTAACAGGTCATCAGGGTGATAGCTCGCCCATTTTCCTGTCGCGCACTATGCGCAGCGTCGGCTTGGTTTCTGGTTCATCTTCCAGGTGAACGCCCGTCATAGCTCGGCATCGGTCTCGAAGATGCTGCTGGTGGAACCCTGGCCGGTCGGCGGCCCGGAAGATCTCGACAGCCAGATCCTTTTTTCCCGACCGCAGAGCCGAACCGGCCAAGGCTTCGATCGGCATCCAATGATCGGTACCCAACCGGGCGGCAACCTCGACGTAGTGGCTGAAACGACGGCCGGCGAGCGCAAGCCAGGCCAGTTGCTGGAGCGCCTCGTCAGCCTGATAGTCGAGGAAGGCGGCCCGGCACTCCCGCTCCAGCTGGTGGAGATAGTCCTCGATCACTTCTGCCTGCCCGGCGCGCACATTTAGCCATGGGCGTGTCTCTTCCTTGAACCCGAGGCCGTAGTCCTCAAACACCACCAGGTCACCGGTATCGGCCCAGTAGTCCTCCGGTTTCATCCCCGCGGCCTGCCAGTCGAGCTCGAGGTAGGTGTGCCAGGCTTCCTCGCGCATCTGGCCGACATTGCCGTAAGAGTCGTCAGCTCGCTCCATCAATTCGAGGCCAGCGGTGTGGAAGGCTCGATAGAGGGCCAGGCGCTGCGCCTCACTCAGCGACGGTTTGTCCAGGGCCCGGAGGCGCTTTTGCAGTCGCTCGACCGCGCCGAAGCTGCGGTTCTTTGTTATGCGGTCCTTGACCTCGACGTTGCGTCGGAGGCTCTTGTAATAGACAGCGGGGTCGACCGGGAACTTCGACCATCGTCCCATTCGCGCCCGGCGGACGAGCTGGGCCCTGGGGGTTTCGGCCATGGCGGGCGTCTTTGCGCGACCGTCGATCCAGCGGTCGGCCATCTTCTTGCGTGCCTTGGCTACAAGCGCCCGATCCCCGATCGCATCCGCCCCAGCCAGATCAGCCGGTCTCAGCCTGGCTTCGTGGAGGCGTGCCCGCAGGTCGGCGAGGTGGCTCAGCTTGCACTCGGCCGCGTCACGGCCGTCGAGGTGGCGACGCAACTGTCCAACAAGCTGCTCTTCGAGTTGGTCGAGGGCGGAGGCGTGGTCGGCAACCGCTACGACCGCGAACCACAGGTCCCAATAAGACCATAGGCGTCCGGCCACCTCCGACCACGGTTCCGGGCCGAACACCGGCGGCTTGCGGCCCGTGGCCTGGTTCACCGCCGTCCCCGCATCCAGTCCGGCCCCCAGTACGGACGTAGGGGCGGAAGATCGCTCATTTCTGGGTCTGGGGGCAACGCCGACTCGCCGTCGTCGCCGTCCCATCGACGGCGGTACTGGTCGGGAATGTCCCCCCAACCCCAATACGGGCACGGCCGGTCTGGGACAATGCCCAGCGTCTGACCGGGATCGATCCGCCTCAGGCCAACCGTGCAGAGATGCGCCCAGTCATCGCCCAGATCGAACACGTACACGAACTGCTCGCCGAGATTGAGACGCGACAACTTCACCTTGCTGTGGTCGAGGGTCACGACGTCGTCCACATCCCAGTCCGGATCAGGGATGGAGAGCCGGGTCTTGTCGGCGAGGGTGAACTCCTGCAGGTGGGAGCGGTCCCAGCGTGCGAAGGCGTCGTCGATGGCGTTTGCGAGCTGCTCGAAGGTGTGGGCCCGGGCAGCAGCGAAGATCCGTCCCGGTCGAGGCCAGTAGTGCTCGCCGTGTCCTTCGACCAGATCAACTTGAATGGAGAACCAAGACGCGCTCATGGCGGCCATCTTGGTCAATCCCTGCCGTTATCCGCTGGTGGCCGAGGGTGAAGCCCGGATATCCGCTCTTTTGTCCGCCGCGGCGCTGGCTTGGCGGGGACGCATAGGTGCACCGGTGCCGCCCTACCGCTGGCCCACGGTCGACTCCACTGTATCGGCGGCGCAACAAGCCTTGGGTGAGGAGGCCTCCGCCACCGCATGGAAGGAAGGCCAGGAGCTTTCCCCAGACCATGCGGTCCTTCTTGCTCTCGCACCTATTGCCTCGTAGGTGGACCGTCGGTGGTGGGCGGCACTAGCTCACAGTCGTCCCACAGTCTCGGCGTCCCACTCGAGCGCGAAGGGCTTCAATTGCCTACGCGACGGCTGCCATTTTATTGATCGTAGCGGGTGATGAGTTCGCGCCGGCTGACGTCGCCCCCGTGGACCAGGTGGATTGGGCCCGTCAGTCCCTAGGTTCACCTTCCCGCCGGCGTTGCCGTCAAGGGGAGGGGGTCAGATATTTCGCCTATAAACTCACCCGCCGGGCTGATGTTCCGGATGGCCATCAGCATCCAATCGCCAGCGCGGTCCTTGACAGCCCGCCCTGCATATAACGACTCATCCGTCAGCAGCTGTGCCTGCCGAATATCCCAGGTCCCCAGAAGCGACTTACCCTCAGCGACCCATATGCCACCAGATTGTCGTCCATTGCTTCTTGCCAGTTCACCACCCAGACAGGAGAAAAACAGGAACGGCACCTCGCTTATTATCTCGACTTGCGGCACTTCCAGTTGACCGAAGCCCTGGCCTGGTTCTGACAGGGGCGGCTGCACCTCCCAAGTCAAAAGATCCCCCGATATGGCGTGCGCGATCACCCCGCGGTCGTCTGCCGGACCGTGGTTCGCAGGGGCCGTAATTAGTATCTCCCAATCCCCTTCGTTGCGGAACACCCACGGATCGCGCCATGCCTGGTCGGGCCAGACTGCCAGACCCGGTCCAGGTGGCAAGGTAGTCGAACGCAGGGGCCTCACTCGGCCCAAGGGCGTCGGGCAGCCGCGTCCAGTTACAGAGATCGGCGGAGATGGCGTGGCCAATCCTGGCGTGAGAGTGGCGTCGGTCCGGGCTGGGCAACGTCCGGGGAGCATACAGGAAGAACATGTGGAAATCATCACCATCATCGGCCATCCAGTGGTCCCAGACCCACGAGTCAACAAGGTGGAACACTTATCCTCCTGCGGTGGAGCACCCAGCGCGACGAACCAATATCATCCCCGCCACTCATTCGTCCCAAAGGCCGTGCTCTGGCCAACGCCTCGGCAGCCGCTCGTCGATCGGTGGTAGAGGCGGCAGTGGCCGGTGCGGTTCGTGTTGGTACCAGTAGGCCACGCTCGAGTAGTCGTTGCCTTGGTCATTGGCATGGCCGTGCTCGATGGTTACCCGCACGGACCTTGCGAACCGAACGGGGTCTTCGATGTGGAAGCGGTACATGCTCCACAGTCCGAAATGCTCCTGCACGCTGCTGGCCAGTGAAATCCCGTGGTAAGGTCCCGCGTACGCGCCGCTCGGGAAGCCCCAGGCGGCATTGAAATAGTCCTCTGTGCCGGTGCCGTGTAGAGATGGCGGCCACGCTTCCCCGTCGATGAAGATCATGTCATCACCCTCTCCTGGCCACGTGTAAGCCTGGTTGGAGGCGTCGTGGTTGTCGATGCTCAGGACACAACCCACGTAGTGGCCAACCCCCTCGGCGTCCTGGATAACGTAGTTGTCGACGTCGGTGCCGTAGAGCGTCGTTCCTCGCGTGAAGAACTGGGCCGCATCCGTGAACTGCTGCCAAGTAGTCGGGGGGGATAGGTCGTAGCCGTACTTGCTCTTGAAGTTAGCCTGTTCGGTCGTGTCCTCAAATAAGTCCTTCCGGTAATAGAGGATCTCGACATTGGTCCACTGAGGCACGCCGTAGTAGGTCCCCCGGTACTGAGCCTCTTGGAGGGTGGCCGGGAAAAGGTCGGCCTTTACGGCAGGTGTGAAGAATGAATCGAGCTTCACCAGGCCCGGCGCGAACGTGGGGATCCAGGTGGCGTCGCCAGCCAGGATGTCGAACGTAACCGAGCCATTAGAAAGCTCATTGTAAACACGGTCATAGAGCCCGTTGTAGGGGAGCTCTGTCAAGTTGACAGTATGTCCCGTAGTGGTCTTGAAGAGGTTGGCGATCGGTGTCAGTTCCAGGTGGCCTCCAGCTTCACAGAGAACGTTCAAACTCGTCCCGGAGGCGAAGTTCACGGCGCCTGACCGAGGCTGAAGCGCTGGGGCCAAGCGCCGCCGTGGCAGCCCCCGCCGCGCCCAGCGCGGCTCCGAGCGATTTGCAGTCGCACCGACGGCCTGACCTGATCCCCCCTTGGAGGAAGGTTCATCCATGCCGACGGCCCGCCCGTCCAAGGACACCGCGTGGGAAGGGGAAATCACGAACCCTAGCAAGTCGACTTGCCGCCGGAGAACTGAGCGTCATTGACGCCGATCAAGCCACCGAAGAACTTCGCGCCACGGAACCGCACCACGTTGCCCGAGAACTCGGCGCGCTCGAAGTGGCCCACGCCGTTGCCGAACGTGGCTCTAGTTGCGTAGACCTACTGGAGAACTCGCTGGTGCCGAAAAACCGCCAAACCGCGCGCGGTTGAAGACGAGGCCAGCGGGGAACGCGGCGCGATAGAACCCAGCCGTATCACCGCTGGTGGACCCCAGCACGGGGTCCTGTGACCGTCGGTAGTTAGTCAGTTAGGTCCCAACCTTGTGATCCGTGGTCAGCCCGGTCGTGTACGAGGTGGTCTCGGACCTTCAAGTTGCCGCTTCCCATACGGCCGAAAGCACACTCGGCCCTGTCGAGGGAAATCGTGAGACGGTTGAGATGCTGAGAGACGGAGTTGTCAGGTCAATTAGCTTCGACGGGTCAACTTTCCGCCAGGCCGGTCCGATCCGGACCAGCCATGGCTATACTCGGACCAGTGATCACCGTCGAGCTAGAGCGAGTCGAGGTACTGGAACTCCTCGGCATGACCTTGGCGCACCTCAATCTGGCGGAAGCGAGAGCCGAAATGTCGCCGCGGGTACCCATGCTCATGGCGATCCGAGACAAGCTGGCGCGATCGTTGCAGGAGGGATCGTGAGCTACTCAGAACAAGATCTGTCGCAAGTTGTGGCCATCATGGAGAAGTACCGGGGCGACGAGAAAGGCGAGGTCGGTGCCGCCCTAGTGGTCGTCGGTCTAAGTG